>JAPPKD010000249.1 GCA_028820215.1 Spirochaetaceae bacterium
CCGACCGGCAGAACTTCCTGTCGCTGCTGCACTACTTCGGGCTGCTGAGCATCCGTGGAGTGGTGGACGGAACGCCGCGGCTGGCGATTCCCAATCAGACCGTGAAGCAGCTCATGTACGGCTACCTGCGCGACGGCTACCGGGACGTGGAAGTGTTCAGTGTCGACCTGTACCGATTCGAGCAGTTGATGATGCGGATGGCGAACAAGGGCGAGTGGCGGCCGGCGTTGGAGTTCCTGGGCGAGGCGATTGCGCGGCAGACGGGGATTCGCGACTACATCGCCGGGGAGAAGGTGGTGCAGGGGTTTCTGGCGGCGTACCTGAGCGTGACCGACTACTACGTGTTCCGCTCCGAGGCGGAGCTTGGCAAGGGCCACGCGGACATCTGCCTGGAGCCGCTGCTGGCGCGCTTTCCGCACCTGCGGGTCGGCTACCTGATCGAGCTGAAGTACCTGGCGCGCAGTGAGCCCGCGGACGTGGCGGCCGTGGCAGCGGCGGTGGACGCAGCGACGGCGCAGTTGCGGCGCTACCTGGCGGACGAGCGTCTGGAGCGGCAGTTTCCGGGGGTTCGGTTCGTGGGCCTGGCGGTCGTGTTCCACGGCTGGGAACTGGCATACTGCGACGCGGTGGAGTAGCGGCGCGGCGGCCGCGTCCTGATTCGGGCGACGAACATCGACGCACGGGGATGGTCCCGCGGCCGGCATCTTCGAGGCACCGAATGAGCGACGCACCGTTTCAATCTCCCCTGCTCCGCGGGCTGCCGCCGATCCTTCCCGGCGGGCCGATCCGGGCTCTCGTGCTCGGGTCGTTTCCGAGCGTGGCGTCCCTTGCTTCGATGCAGTACTACGGGAACCCGCACAACTGGTTCTGGCGCGTGCTCGCGGCCTGCGGCGTCGTTGCGGATGCGGCGGCGCCCTACGGAGAGCGGACCGCAGCCGTGCGAGAGCGCGGCGTTGCCGTTTGGGACCTCTACGGCGCCGTGCGGCGCCCCGGGTCCGGCGACGACGCCATCCGCGATGCGCAGCCGAACCCGATTGGCACACTGTTCGAACGGCGCGGTCCGTTTCCGATTCTGCTGAACGGGCGCCGCGGGCGGGAGTGGCGCCGCCACTTCGCGGCACTCGGGGTGGAGCCGGTCGCGCTGCCCTCCACCAGCCCGCGGCCGCTGCACTGGAACACGCCCGCTGCCCGCGCGGCGGCGGCCGCCGAGTGGTGCGCGGCATTGCGCGCCGCCGGGGTTGCCACGCCGCCCGATCCGGTGCCATGTAACTCCCCATGAGTCCGTACGATCACTCCGTGAAATCGAAGTCGATGAAAACCGATGCCCAGCCATCGCCCGCCGGCCGGACCTTCCGGACCAGTGCTCCGAACATCATCGTCGTGCTGTGCGACGACCTCGGTTACGGCGACCTGGGCTGCTACGGCAACGAGGTGATCGCCACGCCGCACCTGGACGCGCTGGCCGGGAGCGGGCTCCGCTGCACCGATTTCTACGCGTCGGCGGCGTGGTGCATGCCAAGCCGCAAGGGCCTGATGACCGGCGTGCACCCGTGCCGCGGCGGCGTGAACAACCCCGACCTGCTGCGTTCGCGCACGATGCTCCCGGAGATGCTCGGCCGGCGCGGCTACGCCTCCGCGCTGATCGGCAAGTGGCACCTCGGCATGGCGCCGGGGCTGCATCCGCTCGACCAGGGGTTCGACTACTTCTACGGCACGCAGGGCAGCAACGATCCAATCACCGTGCACGGCCAGCGCCAGAACTACGAGACGTTCCGCACCGCGCGCGAGGAGAGCGACTGGCCGGTGGCGCTGTTGCGCAACCGCGAACAGATCGAGCACCCGGCGCGCCAGTCGCTGTTCACGCGCCGCTATACCGAGCAGGCGGTGCGCTTCATCACGGAGAGCCACTCCGGGGGCAATCCGTTCTTCCTCTACCTGGCGCACAACATGCCGCACGTGCCGCTGTTCTCGGCGCCGCCGTTCGCGGGCAAGAGCAGGGGCGGGCTGTACGGCGACGTGGTGGAAGAGCTGGACTGGTCGATGGGCGAGGTCGTGCGCTGCCTGGAGGAGCAGGGGCTGCGCGAGGACACGCTGATCCTGTTCACCAGCGACAACGGGCCGTGGTGCATGTTTCGGGAGTTCGGCGGCTCGGCCGGGCCGCTGCGCGGCGAGAAGGGCACCGGTTGGGAAGGAGGGCCGCGTGTGCCGGCAATCTTCTCCTGGCCCGGACGGATTGCGCCGGGGGTGAGCGACGCGTTCATGGTAAACGTCGACCTGTACGCGACGTTTGCCGCCATCACCGGTGCCGAGCCGCCTTCCGGCTACCCGCTCGACTCGCTCGACCTGTCGGAGACGCTGTTCGCCGGCGCCG
>JAPPKD010000199.1 GCA_028820215.1 Spirochaetaceae bacterium
CTGTGCCATGATGGCACAGTCTCAGATCAGCCGCACCCTGGGCGGCACGGCGGAGCGCGCGCGGGTTGCGGCGATTCTGGCGCAAGAGGAGTTTGGCAGCCGCCGGGCGCTGGGGCGGCGGATCTGCCAGGAGTTCTCGTTCATCGACGCGGCCGGCCGGCCTCAGCTTGCCGGCTGCATGAAGGCGCTTGCGGGTCTTGCCGAGCGGGTGCCGGAGATCGTCCTGCCGCCGCCCCGGACCGGCGGGCTGGACAACCGTCCGCGCCAGCTTGACACGGACGTACCGGCGCCGGTCGGGGTTCCGTCGCACCCGTCGCGGATCGACGGTCTCGAGTTCGTGCCGGTCGAGACGGCATCGCAGCGTGAGGTGTGGAACACGCTGATCGCCCGGGAGCATCCCCATGGGATCACCACCTTTGCCGGGTGTCAGGTGCGCTACCTGGTGGGCTCGTCCCATGGCTGGCTTGGTGCCGCGGGGTTCTCCGCCGCGGCCCTGCGGCTGACGGCCCGCGACCGCTGGATCGGCTGGAGCGACGCCGGGCGCCGGGCGCATCTCAACCGCGTGGTCTGCCTGAGCCGCTTCCTGATCCGTTCATCGGTCCGCTGTCCGCACCTGGCGAGCCATGTCCTGGGCCACCTCCTGCGCCGGCTGCCGGGGGACTTCGCGGCCCGCTACGGCTTCCGTCCCTGGCTGGTGGAGAGCTTTGCCGACGAGGGCTCGCACGGCATCTGCCTGCGGGCCGCCAACTTCCTGAAGGTCGGCCACACCCAGGGCCGCGGCCGCCAGGACCGCACGAAGCGCCGGGAGCGCACGGTCAAGAGCATCTTCATGTATGCTCTGACCCGGAACTGGCGGCGCACGCTCGGGGTCCCCGAGGTCGAGGTCGCACCGGTCCTCGAGCCGGGTGCCGGTCTGGGCTCCGGGGTGTGGGCCGCCAACGAGTTCGGAGGGGCTCCCTTGGGCGACAAGCGTCTGGCTCAGCGTCTGGTCAGGAGCGTCGATCTTCTGGCGGCGTATCCGGGAGGCAAGATCAACGCCAACAGTGCCAGCGACAGGACGGCGATCAGCGCCTTCTACCGCCTGATCGAGGCGCCGGCCGAGTCGGCGGTCACGGTGAAGAACATCCTGGCGCCGCACCGCGAGCGCAGCATCCAGCGGATCCGCGGGCAGAAGACGGTGCTGGTGCTCCAGGACGGCACGGACCTGAACTTCACGACGCGGCCCGGGTGTACGGACCTGCAGGTGATCGGCAAGAACCAGACCGGCGCCAGGAGCTTCGGCCTGCACCTGCACGCGACGCTTGCCGTCACACAGACGGGACTGCCGCTGGGTGTCCTGCGCCTGGGCTTCGACGCGCTCAAGCAACGGCCGCCGGAGGCCGAGGCGCGGCGCACGACGCGGCGCTGGATGGACGGCTTCGCCGACATCGTCAAGGCGGTGCGCGAGGTCGGCGGCAAGACGCGGGTGATCTCGGTGTGCGACCGAGAGGCCGACTGCTTCGAGCTGTTCGACACCCAGCGCCGGCATGGCCGTGTCGACCTGCTGGTTCGTGCCAGGCATGACCGTACGCTGGGCCCGGGAAAGCTGTTCGCGACCATGAGCGGCGGCGCCGCCGATGGCCTGATCGATGTCGAGATCGACGGGCTTGTGGCACGGCCCAAGTCCTCCGGGAAGAAGGCCCGTCCCGCGCGGCGCAAGCGGCTGGCCGGCTGCGAGATGCGGTTCCGCCGCGTCACCCTGCCAGCGACGGCCAGCGTTCCGCAGGCCGACCCCGTCACCCTCAGTGCGGTCCATGTCGTGGAAAGCGATCCCCCCGACGGCGAGGACCCGGTGCGCTGGTTCCTCTTGACCACGCTCAAGGTCACGACCGCCAGGGAGGCCGCTGAGGTCGTCGGCTTCTACCTCCAGCGCTGGAAGATCGAGGACCTGTTCCGCGTCCTCAAGTCGGGATGCCGCTCCGAGTTCCTGCTGTTCCGCACCGCCGAGCGCCTGCAGCGCGCCATCGCCATCAACGCCGTCATCGCCTGGCGCATCATGGTCATGACACTGCTGGGACGCCAGGTCCCCGACTGCGACCCCGAAGTGATGTTCGCCGATCATGAACTCGACTTCCTCGGCGACTATGCCCGCGAGAACGCTCTGCCGGCACCCGAACGGCTCGGCGATGCCGTCGCCCTCGTCGCCCACCTCGGCGGCTATCGCAACCGCAAGCATGATGCGGATCCGGGAAACCAGATCATGTGGCACGGCCAGACACGCCTCTCAAGCGCCGCACTGGGCCACCGGATCGGCTTCAAGGCCGGTCAGAGACACGCACTGCGCAGCGAAACATAGCCCGACGCTACGCAAAGTTGTCATGACTCGGTAG
>JAPPKD010000333.1 GCA_028820215.1 Spirochaetaceae bacterium
CCTAAAACCCCCCGCCGCAGCGAGTGTGTGGCAATATGACCTTGACGACCCGCTGCGACCGGGCTTCCACCCCCCCACCCGCGTCCTGGCAGATTCCAAATATGTGCCAGCGCAGGCAAGACAGGCGGGCAACTCCCATATATGCCCAACGTTCACCGCTATGACCATCGCGAACCCGCTACAGTAATACTGACGGTACATTCCCCCAGACAGACTGCACACAGTACACACACAGAACATGGCTCAGTAGTTACCTGAAAACTAAAAACTCAAAAAAGAAACCACCGCCGCCTCACCCGCCGTCAGCTCAACCTCCGCGCTGATCGCCAGTTCCGGGCAGTGGACCAGGTACGCGCCCGGCGGAAACGGCCCGAACTCGGCGCGGTAAGCCGCCTCGGCCTCCCCGGCCCCGCTCGCGTCCAGCTCTTCCATGCTGGCGTCAGCGTCCGTCACGATGATCGTTAAATCAGCCTGACCCGTCCACTGCACACGGATCATGCCGGGTGTAGCCACGGCCGTCTGAATGCGCGTCTGCCGGCTCCACCCTCTCTCCGTCTGCCACAACTGGATGCTGAGTCGGTCACCCGCGTCCAGGTGAACCCCCCAGCTGCCGAAACCCTCAGCATAGAGGTCGTAATCGCCGGCTGGCAGGCTGTCAAATGTAAACTCGCCCGACGGTTCCACATGCGTCACGTATCGCTGCCCCTGCGCGTCAACCAGCGCCATCTGTCGTGCAGCCCGCGTCTCTCCCGCCGGCTGTGTCAAACGCGCCGGCGCAGCCGCCGCAATGGGCTGCGTCTGCCCGTGCAGCGACGCCGGGTCCGGCCGCGCCGGCAGCGCATCCTCCGACAGCAGCAGCAAATCGCAGCGGACCTGGTTGCGCCCATCCAGATCAATCGGCAACGGCCAGTTGAGCAGCCGCCTTCCTTTCACATCCACATAGTATCTGCCCGCCGCCAGACCGCTGAAGACATATTCCCCCGCCTCGTCCGCCTCGGCAAGACGCTCACCGGGGCCCTCCCCTGGCTCCTCCGCTCGCAGCCGCACCGTGCAGCCCGCCCCGCCTTCCACCCTACCGCTGATCGCCGACGCCTGCGCCGCGGCTCTCTTGTCATCGTAGGAATAGACATAGAGCACACGCGTCGCCATCCCCTGATCAATCGGGACTTGGCACTGCAGTGGCGCCGGCCCGCTGTTCGGCAGACCCAGGGCCTCCAGCAGGTAGCTGTCGGCCGCCAGCGGCCCCACCACGCAAGAAGCCGTCAGTTCCTGGCTGCGACGCGCCAACGGCACCACCCGGCTCTTCCCCTCGCTGTCGCTGACGCGCAGGGCCAGCGCGCCGGGATCGTCGTTCGGCAAAAGCTCCACACCGAAAGACAGCATGCGCCCCCGCTCCACAGCCCGCTGATCAATCTCGAAACCCCAGCCGTAAGCCGCCGCGTCGCAGACTGCCTCCTGCGCCGGCCCAATATCGATCGCCTCCACACGGCTGCCCGCAGGGGCGGTCACCTCCAGGCTGTACCGCCCCGCCGGCAGATTCACGAAACGGTAGACGCCGCTTGTCCTGGCGATCGTTTCGTATGCAAACCCGTCACTGTGCGTCAGCCGGACCTGCGCGCCGGCCCCGCCCCGTACCTTTCCGCTCAGCACACCTTCCCCCGTTGGCCGCAACCCGTAGCGCGAACTGGGGGCGGGGGCCTGAGGTCGGCTCTCTTCCCGCCCTGCCCGCGCCCTCGGACGTTTGGGCTCCGCCTTCAGCAGGGAAACGATCGGCAACGTCGACCAGCCGAACGTCTCCGCCACGGGAACCGGCCCCGTCGGCAGCGATGCCAGTTCTTTCTCCTCCCCCCTCTCTTCCTGCCCTCCCGCAAGGTGCAGCGAGCTATACCATGTGTTTCCCTCTTCTACCGACCCTGATCCCTGCAGCGCCCCGTGCGCCAGCAACCAGAAGGCCGTGCAGAAATAATAGTCCGGCGCCGGCGGCGTGTGGCGGCTCGTCCCCATCATCGCCCTACAGATCTCCAGCGTCTGCGTCGCATGCAGCGTCGGCGTCGTCGCCGGGAAGCGCGGGTCCGCGCTCTCATTGATCAAATAGCCGCTGGCCGTCGAAAGGATCGGCAGACTGCGGCCTGTCAAACGCACCACCTCATCGTTCAAGCGTTCAAACGCCCGCCAGTATACGCCTTGCCTCGACGCCCGATCTTCCATCGGCACCGCGGCCGCCTCCTCCCTCCAGCTGTCAGGAGCGTCGTCATCAGGCCCATCTGGCTGCTCTCCACGATCCGCCGGCCGGCGGCCCCCGTCGTTGACCCCGCCCAGCGGCCGGCCCTGCCACGCCTCCGCGGCCAGGGCTGCGTAGAACT
>JAPPKD010000189.1 GCA_028820215.1 Spirochaetaceae bacterium
GCGTGCGGAGAAAGCTCTCGATTCGTTGTCGGGTCATGCTGCGAATACCTGTGCGATACTATAATGAATGCTGCGGCGGGCGGTCAAATATCGTGCGGTATCAGAGCTTGCAGGAACCGATGACTCGGACGCTTCCCGGTGAGTCGAAAGATCAATACCGAGGCGATAGGTAGTTCCTGATCGACGGATACGCTACTGGGTTTGTGTCGGAATCTGACGTACGCGATGGTACTCGATTACCTTGGCTAACCGCCACTGTCCGCCGGTTGGCTTGCCGCAGCGAATCCGGATAGCGTGCCGGCATGGATTCAGTGTCGGGCGGGCTGCGTGCGGAGGACGTGGCGCGGTTCAACGCGTTCGGGTTCCTGGCGCTGCGGGGCCTGCTGTCCCGAGAGGAAGCCGAGGCGCTGCGCGCCGAGTGCGAACAGATCACCCTCGCCGAGAACCCGGGCTGGGACCGGACGTCCGCCGCCGGCGTCGACGGTCTCTGCACGAAAGGCGAGCGTCACGCCCGGCTGCTGGACGACGACCGGCTGCACGACATCCCCCACAAGCTGTTGGGCCACGACTTTCTCTACGAGGGCTCGGCCTGCAGTTGGTACGACGGCGACACGCCCTGGCACGGCGGCAGCGGCGCGGTCACCTGGGCGGTCCCGCACATCAAGGTCGCGCTCTACCTGGACGAGCTGGGCCCGGACGACGGCTGCCTGCGGGTACTCCCCGGAGCTCACCGCAACTACCTGCGCATGATCGACGACCGCTGGTGCGAACCGCCCGACTACTTCCTGCCGGTCCGCAACCGCAACACGCGCAGCGACTTCCGGCCGTGGGGGCTGGCCCCGGAGGAGGTCCCGCATGTCCTGCTGCCGACGCGGCCCGGCGACGTGCTGGTCTTCACCGAGGACCTGCCGCACGCCGCGTTCGGTTCCGGCGGGCTGCGCCTGCAGGTGGCGCTGTCGTTCCTGGCCAAACCCGGGACCCCGCAGCAGATCGCCTACCTGCGCTCCCGCTCCGGCTGGGGCGGCCCCATCGGCGCCCCCCGCGCCCTGCTGGAGTCCGGCAGCGAGCGGCGCCGGCGCATGGCGCAGGGGCTGGTGGACGTGGGCCTGGAGATCCTCTGAGCGGGCCGGTGCCCGCTACCCGAGCATCAGCCGCCGGCACACCTCCGCAAGCTTCTCCAGTTCATCGATCGGCATCGACTCCTGGTTGGTATGGATGTCCAGGTAGCCGACCGAGATCACCACCGTGGGCAACCCCTTGGCGTTGAACTCGTTGGCGTCGCTGCCGCCGCAGGTGGTGGCGCGCCACGGGTCCAGCCCGGCCGCCCGGATCGCCGCCTCCGCGCGCCGCACGGGCGCATCGTCATCGCCGAACCGGTAGCCTTCCGTCCCGCCCTTCGACTGCACGTCGATGCTGCCGCCGAATGCTTCGGCGCCCTGGCGGCAGCATTCGACGAGCGCGTCGCGGTGCGCGCTGAACTTGCCCCGGTCCAGGCTGCGCACCTGCAGGGTCAGCGTGGCGTCCGGCGGGATGATGTTGGCCGCCTCTCCGCCGGCGAGCACCCCGGCGTTGGCGGTGGTCTCGCCGTCGACACGGCCGAGTTGCATGCGGTCGATCGCCCGCGCGGCCATCTGCAGGGCGTTGCGGCCCTCCTCCGGCTCAGTGCCGGCGTGCGCGGCGCGGCCGTGGAAGGTGACGTGGAAGCTCTCCGCCGTCGGACCGGCCACGATGATGCCGCCCACCGGGCCGTCCACGTCGGGCACGAAGGCCATGCGCGAACGCACCCCGGCCACGTCGAACGCCTTGGAGCCGACGTGGCCGACGTCCTCGCCCACCGTGAACAGCACCTCCACCGGCGGATGCGGCACACCGGAGGCCGCGATCGCCTCCACCGCCTCGACGATCGCGGCAACGGCCGCCTTGTCGTCGGCGCCGAGCACGCTGGATCCGTCGGTGTGCACGGCGCCGTCGCGGATCACCGGCTCCATGCCCGGCGTCGGCCGCACCGTGTCGGTGTGCGCGCACAGGAGCACGGGCTCCTCGTCCGCCCGCGTCCCCGACCCCGGCCAGAAACCCAGGACGTTGCGGTGCGGGTCAACGCTCAGGCGGACCCCGGCGCCTTCCAGCTTGGGCCGCAGGGCGTCGATCACCGGGTCCTCGTTCGGGTGGTAGCTGTCGATGCGCAGGATCGTCAGGAAGGTGTCGAGCAGTCGTCGGGAATCGATCATGCCGCGACGGTCCGTCAGCCCGGGCGCTCGTGTGCGCGCAGCTCCGCGAGCCCCGCGGTGACCCCTTCGGTGCCCAGGGCACCCAGCGAGCCCATGTTGATGAACCGGTACCCCTGGTCGTAAGCCTCCCTGGAGGGCTCTACGCCCGGCCACGTGATGCCGGCCGGCTTGCCGAAGGCGCCGACCCGCGCCGGGAACTCGGCGATGAACGCCTGGACCTTCGGATGCTGGGGCTGCCCGATGACGCCCATCGACGCGGACAAATCGGCCGGGCCGGCGAACACGACGTCCACGCCCTCGACCGCCGCGATCGCGTCCAGGTTGGCGATGCCCTCGGGGCTCTCGATCTGCACGATCACGCAGGTCTCGTCGTTGGCCGCCGGCAGGTAGTCGTCCCAGCTCACGTCCATGTAGGTGGTCCAGGTCGGCGTGATGCCGCGCGATCCCTGCGGCGGATACTTGGCGTACTCGACCGCGCGCTTGGCCTCGTCCTCGGTCCCCACCTGCGGCACCATCACCGTGCTGGCGCCGATGTCGAGCGCCTTCTTGATGACGCTGGCGTCAAGGCCGGGGACGCGCACCATGGGCACGACGCCCTTCTGCCGGCACAGGATCGGCGACCAGCGCACCTCGTGGACCCCGTACGGGCGGTGCTCCAGGTCGATCCAGAGGAAGTCCGGGTCGCAATTGATCGCGAGCTTTGCGGAGTATTCCGATTCGTCTATCGCGCCGACGCCCCACGCCGCTCTGCCTGACGACAGCAGCTTCTTGACGCGGTTCTCGAACGCCGGTCGCGCGTTCCCATCAGAGTTCATGACGCGGGCAGTGTGACGGCAGCCGCCTTGGGCCGCCACCCTACAGGCGTGGGGTACTGCTGCGCGCACCGGTACGTTTCACACCCCCTTGACGAGGCTGGCTCGCCATGCCTATGGTGCTATTTTGATGGGTCAAAATGTAATGTTCTGGGCGCAAAAAAGGGGAGCAGGCCGTGCCATGCTCATGACGGTCCTGGCCGCGGTGCTGCTTGCCGCCTGCGGGGACCGTTCGAAGCCGGACGATGCGTCCGCCTCGCCGACCGAGGTTGAAGAGGAGCGCACTTACCCGTTCCGGATCACGGCGACCACCGGCATGGTCGCCGACACCGTGCGCCAGGTGGCCGGGGAGCGCGGAACCGTGGTCGCGATCATCGGCGAGGGCGTCGATCCGCATCTGTACGTGCCGACCCGCAGCGACGTGGCGGCGTTGATGGAAGCCGACATCGTCTTCTATTCAGGCCTGCTTCTCGAAGGAAAGATGACCGACACCCTCATCAAGGTGGCCGGCCGCCGCCCCGTGCACGCCGTCACCGAGCTGGTGGACGAGTCGCTGCTGCTGCAGCCGGAGGATTTCGCCGGCCACTTCGACCCGCACTTGTGGATGGACGTGTCGGGCTGGACGCACGCCGTGACGGCGGTCACCGAGGCACTGGCCGCCTTCGACCCGGATGGCGCGGACGGTTACCGGGAGCGTGCGGCGGCCTATACCGCGACCCTCGGCGAGCTGCACGATTACGCGCTCCAGGCCCTGGGCTCGATCCCGGAGCAGCAACGGATGCTGGTGACCGCGCACGACGCGTTCAACTACTTCGGACACGCCTACGGGCTGGACGTCGCCGGCATCCAGGGAATCTCGACCGAGTCGGAGGCGGGGCTCGACCGCATCAACCGGCTGGTGGACCTGCTGGTCACACGGCGCATCGCGGCGGTGTTCGTGGAGACCACCATCGCGGACCGCAACGTTCGCGCCCTGATCGAGGGGGCGGCCGCCCGCGGCCACACGGTGGTGGTCGGCGGCGAGCTGTTCTCGGACGCGATGGGTCAGCCGGGTACGTACGAGGGCACCTACGTCGGCATGCTGGACCACAACATCACCACCGTGGCTCGGGCCCTGGGGGGCGATGCGCCCGAGCTGGGATTCCAGCGGCGCCTGTCCCACGCGGCGACGGGGCCATGAGACACGCGCAGAACGGGCTCGGGACCGCCGACAGCCCGCTCGCCGTGCGCGGCCTCACCATCTCCTACCGGCGGCGCCCTGTCCTGTGGGACATCGACGTGACCGCGCGCGACGGCGCCATCACCGGCATCGTCGGACCCAACGGCGCGGGCAAGAGCACGCTGCTCAAGGGGGTGCTGGACCTGGTGCCGCGGGTGTCGGGCTCGGTGAGCATCTACGGCCGGCCGTACCGGCGGCAGCGTCCGCTGGTCGCCTACGTGCCGCAGCGCGAGAGCGTCGATTGGGACTACCCGGTGAGCGCCCTGGACCTGGTCGCCATGGGCCTGTACCGGTCGCTCGGCTGGCTGCGTCCGGTACGCCGCGCGACGCGCGAGGCGGCGCTCGCGGCCATGGACCTGGTGGGAATGGCGGACTACGCCGGCCGGCAGATCTCGGAGCTCTCCGGCGGGCAGCAGCAGCGGCTGTTCCTTGCCCGCGCGCTGGCGCAGGACCCGCGCATCTTCTTCATGGACGAACCGTTCGCGGGCGTGGACGCCGCCACCGAGCGCACGATCGTCGAGCTGCTGCAGCGCCTGCGGCGGGAAGGCAAGAGCGTGTTCGTCGTGCACCACGACCTGCAGACGGTCGATAGCTATTTCGACGACCTGCTGATGCTCAACCTGCGGGTGGTCGCTCACGGACGGGTCGCCGACGTGTTCAACGACGACAACCTGCACAAGACCTACGGCGGCCGGCTGACCTTGCTGGACCGGGCCGTGGACGCGCTCGGCCGGCGCGGGGGCGGCGCGTGAGCAGCTACCTGCCGCCCTGGGACCAGGTGCTGCGCGTGCTGACCCTGAGTGACTTCAACACGCGGGTCGTGGTGGTCGGCGTCGGCATCCTGGGCATGGCGGCAGGAATCGTCGGAACCTTCACGCTGCTCCGCAAGCGCGCGCTGGTGTCCGACGCCGTCAGCCACGCGACCCTGCCCGGCATCGCGGCGGCGTGGCTGGTGATGGTGGCGCTCGGCGGCACCGGCAAGTGGTTTCCCGGCCTGCTGATTGGAGCCGCCGCGGGCGGATTGGCAGCCATCGCGGCCGTGATGGTGGTGCGCACTGTGCTGCGCCTGCACGAAGACGCCGCCCTGGGCATCGTGCTGTCGGTGTCGTTCGGCGTCGGCATCGCGCTGCTCGGGATGATCCAGCAGATGCGGCGCGGCTCGGCCGCCGGGCTGGACTCGTTCATCTACGGCAAGACGGCGTCGATGCTGGTCTCCGACGCCCTGCTGATCGGCGTGATCTCGCTGGTGCTGGTGGTGGTCGCCGCCCTGCTGTTCAAAGAACTGAACATGCTGTGCTTCGACGCCGACTACGCCGCGTCGCAGGGACTGCCGGTCGGGGTTCTGGACGTCCTCATGCTGTCGCTGGTGGTGGCGGTCACCGTGATCGGACTGCAGGCGGTGGGCCTGATCCTGATCGTCGCCCTGTTGATCACTCCCGCCGCCGCAGCCCGCTTCTGGACCTACAACCTGCGCAGGATGACGATCCTGTCGGCGGTCATCGGAGCGCTTGGGGGCTTCGTCGGCGCCGCGCTGTCGGCGCTGGTGCCGCGCCTGCCGGCCGGCGCGGTCATCGTCGCGACCACCGCGGTCGGCTTCGTCATCAGCGTCCTGTTCGGCACCCGCCGCGGCCTGTTGCGGATGCTCATCGAGCGCCACCGGAGCGACCGCCGGATCCGGCGCGAGCACTTGCTGCGGGCGGCGTTCGAGCAGGTCGAGGGGCGGCTCGGCGCCACGCCCAGCCGCGCCGATCTGCAGGCGGCCGCCGTCGACCGGGCGCAGTTGGCCCATCGCCGCGGATGGACAGGGGGCGAGCTGGGGGCGGCGATGCGAGTCGGCCACCGGGACGGCCTGCTGCAGCCGGCGCCGCTCGATCCGGACTCCGTGCGGCTGACGCCCACCGGCGCCGCCCAGGCCCTGCAACTCGTGCGCAACCACCGGCTGTGGGAGCTGTACCTGATCCGCCACGCGGAGGTCGCCACCAGCCGTGTGGACCGCGGCGCCGACCGTATCGAGCACGTGCTGGAACCCGACCTGGTCGCGGAGCTGGAAGCGGAGCTCGACGGTCAGGCGGAATCGGCCACGGTCGCCGCCAGCCCTCACGAGCTGGGCAGTCCCCGCGAGCCGGGGGGCAGAGACACGTGACCTGGACGGCCCTCGACACCGGCATCGTGGTCGTGGCTGCCGTCAGCGCCATGGCGTCGGCGCTGATCGGCAGCTTCCTGGTGCTGCGCCGCATGAGCATGATGGGCGATGCCATCAGCCACGCCGTCCTGCCCGGCATCGCCATCGCGTTCCTGGCCACGCTCAGCCGCGATACCGGCGTGATCGTGATCGGGGCCGCGGTCGCCGGCGTGCTCACCGCCGCCTTCACACAGCTCATCCACCAGGTGGGCAACGTGGACCGCGGCGCGGCCATGGGCGTGGTGTTCACCACCATGTTCGCCGTCGGCTTGATCCTGATCGTGCGCAGCGCCGACTCCGTGCACATCGACGTGCACACCGTGTTCTACGGATCGGTCGAGCTGGCGCCGCTGAACGACGTGGTGGTGGCCGGCGTGCGCATGCCGCGGGCGCTGCTGATCCTGGGTGCGGTGTTCGCGGCCGACCTCGCCTTCGTCCTGGTGCTGTTCAAGGAGCTGAACCTCACGTCGTTCGACGAGGACTTCGCGCGCTCGATCGGCTGCAACGCGCGCCTCATGCACTACGCGCTGATGGTGATGGTGGCCGTGACCATCGTCGCCGCGTTCGAGAGCGTCGGCAGCATCCTGGTGATCGCGATGCTGATCGTGCCCGGCGTGGTGGCAAGCCTGTTCACCCGCCGGCTGCGGTCGCTGCTCGTGTTCGGCCAGGGGGTGGCCCTGGTCTGCGCGGTCGGCGGACACGTCGGCGCGATCACGGTGCCGCGCTGGTTCGGGCTGACCGATACCAGCACGGCCGGCATGATGACCGTCGTGGCCGGGGTGGTGGTGGCGGTGGCGCTGGTGGCGGCCCCGGAGCGCGGACTGGCGGCGCGCGCCCTGCACCGCGTGCGATCCGGCCGCCGCCGGAGCGGCGGGCGTCGCGCTCAGGCGCCGCGCCAGTCGAACACGACGCCCAGCATCTCCTTCTCGCGGCGGTAGGCCATCTCGTAGGCCTGCTTCATGTCCCGGTACGGCATTCGGTGGGTAATCAGCCGCTTGGGTGACAGGCGTCCGTCGGCCATCAGCGACAGCACGTGCGCGCATGAGTTGTTCCACGAGAAGCGCTCAGGTTCGTCATGCTCACCCGGGAACCGGTAGCCGGCGCTGCCGTTGACGGCGATCAGCGAGATGCCCTTGTCGTAGAACCAGTCGAGCACCAGCGGGTTGAAGTCCAGCTTCTCCTCGCCCCGCCCCAGCAGGCTGACGATGGAGACCCGGCCGCCTGAGCGCACCACCTCGACGGACGTGCGGTAGGCCGGCCACGGATTCGCGGTCAGGATCACCAGGTCGATGCCGACCCCGTCCGTGAACCGGTCCAGCTTCCCGGCCAGGTCCGGGTCGGAGGACAGGAACGCCTCGTGCGCGCCCATGCGGCGCGCCATCTCCATGCGCACCGGGCTGTTGCCCAGGGCGACCACCCGCGCCCCGAACAGCGGTCCAAGCGCCACGGCGCCGAGCCCCAGCACGCCCAGGCCGACCACGGCGACGTTCTCGCCCGGCTCGAATCCGGCCTTGCGGTAGCAGAAGCCGGACAGCGTGTAGAGGTGCGACCACACCGCGTCCTCCGGGTCGACGCCCGGCGGCACCTTGGCCAGGTGCCCGGTTTCGTCGAACACGTGCGCGGACGCATGCCCATGACGGTCGGCGACCCGGTCCCCCACCGCCACGCGCGTGACGGCGCTGCCGACCGCGCGCACGACGCCCACGCTGCTGTCGCCGACCGGACGCGGATACTCGATCGGCTGCATGCCGTAGTCCGCTCCTTCGTAGTTGCCGCGGTCGGTACCGATCTTCAGGGCCGACACCTCGGTGTCGACCAGCACCTCGTGCGGGCCGAGCCCGTCCGGGTCCAGTTCCACCGGCTCGATGTGAAGGTCGCGCGGGCCGTGCAGAAACGCCTGCAGCGCAGTCATTCAGTCACCTCCTGTCGGTGGGGATACCAGCCGCCGCCGCCCGGCACGATCTGCCCGCGGCGCACGGTGGCCGCCGCGCGCAGGCAGCGCGTGCCGATGCGATCCGTGCCCATGCTGTCTGTGAACACGAAGCGGCCTTCGCGGTCGTCCAGCACGGCGATGTCAGCGCGCGTCCCCGGCCGCAGGGTGCCGATCTCGTGGTCGCGGAGCAATGCCTTGGCCGGGATGAGGGTCGACCGCTCGACCACCTCCTCCAGCGACAGCCCCAAGTGCAGAAACTTGGACATGGTGGTAGGCATGTCGAATACCGGGCCGTTGACGTTCAGGGTGTGCAGGTCGGTGCTGATGGTCTGCGGCAGGAACCCCTGCGCGATCGCCGCATCGGCGACCTCCCACTCGAAGCTGCCGGAGCCGTGGCCGATGTCGAAGATGACGCCTCGGTCGGCGGCCTCGCGGACCGCCGGCCAGACCCGGTCGTCCGGATCCAGGATGCGCTCGGAGCCGCCCTTGAAGCAGTGCGTGATGCAGTCGCCGGGCTCCAGCAGCTCCACGATCTCGTGGACCGGCATCGGCGTCTCGCCGATGTGCACCATCAGCATGGTGCGCGCCTCGCGCGCCGCCGCGACCGCGTCCCTGAGGTTCGCCCAGCCCGCCTCACCCCTGCCGATCAGGCGGCCGGTGGCGCGGATCTTCACGCCGACGGCGACGCTCGGATGGGCGCGGATGGTGGCCACCACGCCCTCGGGGTCGGCCAGCGCTCGGTCGAGCAACTCGCCGGTCCGGTTGAACGTGGCCAGCCCCAGAGCCGACAGGTGAATGAGCGCCAGCACCTCGGTCTGCGCGGGGACGATCACGTCGCGCAGGAAGCCGGGGAAGTTGTGGCTCCCCGAGCTGCCGGTGTCGAGCATCGTGGTCACCCCGCCCGCGGCGCACAGCGGGTCCGGGTCCAGCCCCAGCGTGGTGTGGTCCCGGTAGGCGTGCACGTGCAGGTCGACCAGGCCGGGCATCACCAGCCTGCCGCGCGCGTCGATCACGTGGCGGGCCTGCTCGGCCGGAATGTCCGGGCGGATGTCCGCGATGCGCTCGCCCGCGACCGCCACGTCGAGCCGGCCGCGCATGCGCTGCGACGGGTCGATCACCTCTCCGCCAGCGATGAGAACGTCGTACTTCACCCTACTTCCCTCCGTGCCGAGTCTGGTGCACCGACTCCCGTTCAGAATCCGGCGCGCTTGTCGACGATGTTCTCAAGCGGCTGTCCGGTGAGGTAGCGCTCGAGCTGCTGCAGCGCGAAGGCATGGACCTCTGCCGGCCGATGTTGCGAGTAGCCGGCGCGGTGCGGCGTCAGCACCAGGTTGGGCGTGGTCCACAGCGGACTGTCTCCCGGCACCGGCTCCACCTCGCACACGTCCAGCCCCGCTCCGGCGATCGTGCCCGCGTGCAGGGCCGCCATCAGCGCCGGCTCGTCGATGATGCCGCCGCGGCTGACGTTGACCAGGTAGGCGGTCGGCTTCATGCGCGCAAGCTCCTCGGCGCCGATCAGGTGGTACGTCGCAGGCAACAGCGGGCAGGTGACCGCTACCGCGTCGGCGCGCGCCAGGAACGCGTGCAGGTTCTCCCGCGTCGGCGGCAGCAGCTCGGCGACGCCGTCGGGGGCCGGCCCGGCGCTCTTCACCGGGTCCAGCGCCAGCACGGTCATCTCGTAGCCGGCGGCGCGCTGCGCGGTGTGCATGCCGAATCCCCCCAGCCCGATGATCAGGAGCGTGCCGCCGCTCAGGGACATGACCGTGGCCTGTTCCCAGCGCCGGGTGGACGCCGCGTGCACGACGCCGCGGCTCAGGCCCAGCAGCAGCGCCCACGCGTGCTCGGCGCCCTGCGCGGCGTACTTGCCGGCCATGTTGGTCAGGGTGAACGACAGCGCCGCGGCTTCCGGGGACAGCACCATGTCCAGGCCGGCGCTGAAGGAGTGCGCCCACTTCAGGTTGCGCGCCGCCAGGAACACGTCCGGCGTGAGGGTGCCCATGGCCACCTCGACCTCCGGCGCCGCCGCCAGCGCCACCGCCGGATCGTCGGTGTGAGTCACCTCGTGCCCGCCGTGGCGCCGGGCCACGGCATCGAACTCCGCGCGCTGCGCGGCGGTGAAGGAGAAGCTGACAAGGATTTTCATGCTGATACCTCAGGGCGTTACGGTGTGAACTTGGCCTGTTCGTTCGACTGGCCGATGCCCCGCACGACGGGCTCGGTCAGCCATCGCTCCGCCGCTTCCTTCAGGTACGGGGTGCCGGTCTCGGCCCCCAGCCGATCGAAGAAGTGCCAGCCCGCCGTGGCAGGGGCCGGGCCATTGTCGCGCGTCAGCTCCTCGTGCGGGCAGGCGTACACGCGGCAGACGTCGGCCGAGCCGTCGCCCACCAGGTAGTCGCCCACATAGCTGACCCAGGGCAGGTCGCCGCCGAGCTGCGGACGCGCGGCGTCCATCAGTGCGTCGATCACGTTGTCGTCGTCGGTGCCGACCCGTTTCATGGCCGGCTGCGCCGCGCCTCCAGGAACGGTCGGTGACCCGTCCGGCCCGTCCAGGACCAGGAACCGGTCATCCTCCTCCACCAGCAGACTGGTCTGCGCGACGCGGCCCTCGATGCGGTTCTCCAGCAGCTCCGCGCCGGCCTGGTCGAACAGCTCCGCCGAGTGCTCGCGGAACAGGTAGGGCCCGCAACCCGGCGGCGCGCTGCGCGCCCGGTACTTGTTGTAGACGCCGAAGCGCAGCGTCTCGGAACGGTTTCCGAACGCCTGGTGCCACGTGAACATGTCCATGAAGGCGACCTGTCCACGCCGCAGCCTGGTGTCCTGGAACGGCCGGAGCTGGTCGCCCCGCGCCCGCTCCACGTGCGTGATCCGTCCCCGGCGCGCCAACCTGGGAATCTTGTGCGATCCCGGTGACACCAGCAGCGGGCCGATCTCCTCGGTGTAGTCGACCAGCGGCACGATGACGAACAGCCAGCGCATCGAGGAGCCGACCGGCCGGTACGGCTTGTAGTCGCAGTGCGCAGACTCGTGCGTCCCCTGATAGTCGCCGCCGGTCCCCTGGCTGCCGGGCGGCATCGCGTAGATCACGAAGGCCGAGATGCGGATCTCGTCCTCCAGCAGCTCGGAGACGGCGGCCGTCACCTGCGGGTGGTCGACCACGCGGCGCACGTCGGCCAGCCGCAGGCTGTCCTCGGACAGGGTGTACTTGCCCGGATCCGGAAAGCGCCTGCCCACTCCGATGTGGCGCTGGGTCACGAACTCGGAACGGGCGGCATCGGCCAACCCGTCGATCTCGTCCTTGCTCATCAGGTCCGGCACGACCAGGAAGCCGTCGTCGCGGAAGCGGGCGATCTGCGCGGGGTTCAGGACTCCCATGTGAATACCACCTTGCCGGTCGCGCCCGCGTCGAACACCCGGAACGCCTCCTCGGCCTGTTCGATCGTATAGCGATGGGTGATCAGCTCCTCCAGCGGGATGTCCCGCTCCAGCACGTGTTCGACGATCTCCTCGAACCGCCCCAGGTTGTAGATCCAGGATCCCATCAGGGTGAGCTGGCGCATGATCATGCCGCGGAACGCGTCAAGCTCGAACGGCTCGCCAACGCCGATCAGCCCCAGCCGCGCCCACTTGCCGGCGGCCGCCACCATCGCCTTCTGCGCCCGCGGGCTGCCCGAGTAGTCGGCGGCGGCGTCCAGCCCGCGTCCGCCGGTCATCTCCAGCAGCTCGGCGACCGCGTCCTGACAGGAGACGTCGATCACCCGCTCGGCTCCCATGCCCCGCGCCAGCCGCAGCCGCTCGGGCTGCAGGTCCAGCCCTACCACGCGCGCCCCGCGCGCGACCGCGAACGCGACCGCGCACAGGCCCACCGGGCCGAGCCCGAAGATGCCCACGGTGTCGGCGCCGGACGGATCGATGCGCTGGATCGACTGGTACGCCGTGCCGCCGGCGCAGGAGAGCACCACGGCGCGGTCGAAGCTCAGCGCATCCGGAATGCGCATGCAGTTGCGCGCCGGCGCCAGTGTGTAGTCCGCGGACGAGCCGTCGTGCACGGACCCGTAGCCCGTTCGCTCCGGGCAGAACATCACCTCGCCGCGGCGGCAGTAGCCGCAGCTCTCGCAGCCGACGTGCTGGTAGACGGTCACCCGGTCCCCCGGCGCGACCGAGGTGACGTTCGCGCCGACCGCTTCGACCACCCCGCACGGCTCGTGGCCGGGAATGGTGTCGGGCGAGCCGTTGAACGACTCGCGGAACTCCACCAGCTCGTCCCAGCTCTTGCGGTAGAAGTGCATGTCGGTTCCGCAGATCGAGGAGGCGGCCATCCGAACCAGCGCCTGCTCCGGTCCGGGTTCCGGAATCGGCAACTCGCGAACCTCCAGTCCACGGTCCCCGGTGAAGACGACGCCTTTCATCGTGTTCCTCCTCGCCCCACGCTGGGTTGCCTGCCCGGCACAGGGTAGCAAATACTGGGGCGGCGCACCGAGCGCTCGATCCATGACACTCGACCACCGGCAGCTCGCCTTCTACCGGACCTTCGGGTTCCTGCGCTTCCCGGCGCTGTTCGCGGACGAGGTCGGCGAGATCACCGCCGCGTTCGAGCGCATCTGGGCCGCCAGCGGCCGCGTCCACGACCACCGGGAACGGTCGATGCTCATCCCGTTCGCGGACCGGGACGAGTACCTGTGCGGCCTGCTCGACGATCCGCGCATCGACGGCGTGGTGCGGAGCCTGCTGGGGCCGGACTACAACTACACGGGCAGCGACGGCAACTACTACGTCGGCGACACGAACTGGCACTCCGACCACGACCTCGCGGACCCGTACCACTCGCTGAAGATCGCCTTCTACCTCGACCCCGTGGACGCCGGCTCAGGCTGCCTGCGCGTGTTCCCGGGGAGCTGCCACGTCGGCGACGCCTACGCCGACGGCCTGCACCGGGCGGTGCCCCTTACCCTCCACGCCCGCAGCGACGAGTTCTGGGGCATGGACGGCGGCGACCTGCCCGGCTACGCGATCGCCTCGACCCCCGGCGACATGCTGCTGTTCAATCATAAGACCAAGCACAGCTCCTGGGGCGGCGGCACCGAGCGGCGCATGTTCACCTACAATTTCGAGGAGCACATGGCGGGTCCGGCGCTGCCGCACCTGGTCGAGCTCCTGGCCGGCTCCGTCAAGCGGGGCGGCATGGTCTACGCGGAGCCGTTGCTGCGCACCGCCGGGCCTGCGCGCATGCGGCACCTGGCGCAGCGCATCCAGGTCGCGCGGGAACACGGACTCGACCAACCACAGAGAGGAGATTCGCGATGAAGAATCCGGTAGTTCACTTTGAGATACAGTCCCAGGACCCCGCCGCGCTGCGCGGGTTCTACACAGAGCTGTTCGACTGGCAGGTCCAGCACCACGAGGCGATCGACTACAGCGTGCTCACCACCAAGGGGGAGGACGATCCGGCCGGCATCAACGGCGGCATCGCCCCCACCAACGGTGGTCCGGGCAGCGTCACCTTCTACGTGCAGGTCGACGACATCGAGGAGCGGCTGCGGAAGGCGGTCGAACTCGGCGCCACCGTGATCATGCCGGTAACGACGATCCCCAAGACGGTGACCTTCGCCCTGTTCGCCGATCCGCAGGGCAACTGCATCGGCATGGCGGCACGCGAGATCCCGGATTGAGCCGGTCCGGCCGGCCTACCCCTGAGTGGCCAGCCGGTACTCCTTCGTGTCGGCCAGCCCGTCTATACGGATGGCGGTCGATGCCGTCTGCTCGTTCGCGTCATACGGCCAGTAGTAGAGGCTCACGCCGGCAAAGTCGGGCGCCGTTCCCAGGGCATGGACCACGGAGCCTGCGCCCTCCCCCGTGTGGTCGATGACCGCGGCCAGCGGGACGCCGGCCGCCTCGAATCCGGCACGCCAGCGCCGCCAGTGGTCGATGTCCTGACGCTTGCCCTTGGGCGCGACGATGATGTGCTCGGCCGGGCAATACGGTGACAGCCCCAGCTTCTCCAGGACCCCGATGACCTCCCACCGCGGGTGGGTCGTGACGATGCTGATCACATAGGAGTCCTTCATCGCCTCCAGGTCCGCTATGGACAGGCGGCTCGTGGCGTCGAGGTAGCCTTCCCTCAGTTGGCGCTGCGTCTCCGGTATCGACGGCAACTGCGCCGCGGCCCGCGCGCTCAGGGCGATTATCCGCTTGCTCATCGCGTGCGGAGCCTATCGATCGCGGGCAGCGCGGGCAACAAAAGGGAGCCGGTCCCGTGGTACGATCCGCGGCTCTCATGACGGCCACGGTGACGGGAACTCACGCGGGGATACGGGTCCGCGGCATCACGCGCGAATTCAAGCGCCAGCGCCGCCGGCCGGGGCTGGGCGGCGCGGTGCGCGGGCTGTTCGCGCCCGAGTACGACGTGCTCACCGCGGTCGACCGCATCTCCTTCGACATCGAGCCGGGCGAGGTGGTCGGCTACATCGGCCCCAACGGCGCCGGCAAGTCGACCACCATCAAGATGCTGGTCGGCATCCTGGTGCCGACCAGCGGCGAGGTCTCGGTGGGCGGCATCGTCCCCCACCGCCAGCGCATGGCCAACGCCCGCAACATCGGCGTCGTGTTCGGCCAGCGCACCCAGCTCTGGTGGGACATCCCGGTGTCGGACACCTTCAAGGTCATCCGCCACATGTACGGCATCCCGCTGCCGGATTACGAGCGGGCGCTGGCGCGCTTCGCCGACATCCTGGCGATCGACGAGTTCATGGACGTGGCGGTGCGGCAGCTCAGCCTGGGGCAGCGCATGCGCGCCGACTTCTGCTGCGCGATGCTGCACGACCCGGACTTCATCTTCCTGGACGAGCCGACGATCGGGCTGGACGTCGTGGCCAAGGAGCACATCCGCCAGTTCATCCGAGAGGTCAACCGCACGCACGGCAAGACCGTCATCCTGACCACGCACGACATGGGCGACATCGAGAAGCTCTGCGACCGCGTGATCGTCATCGACAAGGGCCGGATCATGTACGACGGCGACCTCGATGCGCTGAAGCGGCGCTACGCGGCCGACAGCGTCATCACCGCCGACGTGCCGGGCGGCATCCGGGACCGGGCGAGGCTGGAGGCGGCGGGAGCGAAGCGCGTGGACGTGAGCGACGGCACCGTCACGATCGCCTTCGACGCGGCGCGGACGACGGCTGCGGCAATCGTCGGAGAGCTGCTGCGATCCAACGAGATGACCGACTTCTCCACCGAGGAGCCGGACATCGAGCACGTCATCCGCAACCTGTACGCCAGCCTGTAGGGACGGACAGGGCCATGTTCCGCGGGCGCTTGTACGCGCAGCTCTTCGTCAACGAGGCGATCTCGCACGCCGCGTACCGGTTCAACACCTTTCTCAGCTCGGCGGGCCGGATCGTGTTCATCTTCGTGCAGTTCGCGATTTGGCGGGCGCTGTACGGAGGCCGCGACGCCATGGAGACCGACTACGGCTCCGTGTCGCTGCGCGAGATGACGACCTACGTGCTGCTCAGTTCGGCGCTCTCCTACCTTGTCTATGCCGACGTGATCGAGCGAATCGACCAGCGCATCAAGAGCGGCGAGATCGCCATCGACTTCATCCGGCCGATCAGCCACCTGTTGTACCACCTGGCCGGCGTGTGGGGAGGGTCCCTGTACAGCATCGCCGTGCAGCTCGTGCCCATGGCAGTCCTGGTCATCGCCATCGTCGGCATCGAGCTCCCGCCGACGGCGGGCGCCGGGCTGCTGTGCCTGGCGCTGGTCCCCGGCGCCTCCCTGCTGCTGTTCCTGATGTCCTATACGCTGGGCCTGGTCGGGTTCTGGCACATGTCGGTCTGGCAGCTCGGCGCCTACCTGTGGATGATGATCAGGCTGTTCTCCGGCGCGTTCATCCCGTTGTGGTTCTTCCCGGACTGGCTGGTGGCGGTCTCCGATTATCTGCCGTTCCGGCTGCTCTACTTCGCTCCGATAGCGGCCTGGCTGGGCAAGATCACGCCCGCGGAGGCAGCAGCGCTGGTGGCGCATCAGTGGGTGTGGATCGGCGCGCTGCTGGTCCTGCAGCGCGTTCTCTGGCTGGCCGGTATTCGCAAGGTCGTCGTGCAGGGCGGTTGACCGATGCGGCTGCTCAGGCTCTACGGACTCTATGTCGTGGTCATCCTCAAGGGACTGATGGAGTACCGGCTGAACTTCTTCCTGGATTTTCTGGCGCTCTTCATCAACAACATCTTCGCCTACGCGTCCGTGTGGATCATCATGACCCGGTTCGTCGCGATCAACGGCTGGACACTCTTTGAGGTCATGGTGCTGGTGGGGTTGTACGAATTCTGTTGGGGGGTGTGCGGTCTGTTCATCCGCTCACCGTTGCTGACGGTCGAGCACCTGGTGCGGGACGGCAAGTTCGACAACGTCATGACCAAGCCCATCCCGACGCTCGTGCACATCATCCTGATGAAGTTCAATCACATCTGGTTCAGCAACATGATCACCGGAATGGTCGTCCTTCTGATCAGTTTTCGCGAGTTGGGAATACGCCTCGGCGCAGCCGAGGTATTCTGGCTGGCGGTCACACTGCTCTGCGGCGTGATGATCATGAGCGGGTTGATCATCATGATCGGCACCCTGAGCTTTCGTTTCATTCGAGCGGGATCGATGGGCGGGGAGATCTTCGGTTCGTTGGCGGAGTTCGTCCGCTATCCGATCACCATCTATCCCTGGGTGATCCAGCTCCTCTTGACCGTGATCCCGTTCGCATTCATCAACTTCTACCCCGCGCACCTGTTCCTGGACCGGGCCGGAGACGGGGGGTTCGCTCCCGCGTTGCGCTATGGCGCACCGCCGGTGGCCGTGGCGACCCTGGCCCTGAGCGTGCTGCTGTGGAACGCCGGCATCAAGCGCTACCAGAGCACGGGCTCGTGAGTCCTGTTCATCACGCCGCTGACCGCAGCCATCTGGCCGCTCATCCGCGGTTCCCCAGAGCGAGCGGCTACCACCCGGACTGGGTGTTCGGGAACAACATGGGACCGAACGCCCTGTGGCTCATGGAATGGCTGACCCAGGTCGTTCCGCTTCAGCCGGACTCGCGCGCGCTGGACATGGGTTGCGGCAAGGGGATCACGAGCGTCTTCCTGGCCGAGCAGTTCGACGTCAAGGTCGTCGCGAACGACCTCTGGATCAAGCCGACAGACAACTGGGGGCGATTCGTCGAAGCCGGCTGCGCCGACGCCATCGTCCCGATCCATGCGGAAGCGCACTCGCTACCCTACGCCGACGGCTACTTCGACTGCCTGCTGAGCGTGGACGCCTATCACTACTTCGGGACCGCGGACCTGTATCTCGACTACTACGCCCGCTTCGTCCGCCCGGGAGGGACGATCGGCATCGTCGTACCGGGGCTCTACCAGGAAATCGAGGAGGTGCCCGATCGGCTTTCCGAGCTCCGCGACGAGACGGGCAAACCCTTCTGGGATTGGGATTTCTGCTCGTTCCACAGCGCCGACTGGTGGGCGCGGCTATGGCGCAGGACGCCGCGGGTTACCAGCGTGCGGGCGGACACCATGGAGCAGGGAGGTGACGTGTTCCTCGCCTCCGAGGTGGCGAAGGAGAGACACTTCGGCATCGAGGCCGAGAGCGTCTTCGTCCAGGGGCTCCGAGAGGACGCGGACCGGAACCTGACCTTCGTACGCGTCGTCGCCCAACGGGCCGAATCCGATTGATGCCGTCCTTGCGCGGCACACCGTCTCGGTACGGTCACATCGCGAGTGGGACGCCGCTGGTGTCGATCTCGAGCAGTCGGGGCGGTTCGCGTTCCACGAACCAGTGACGGATGTGCATCAACATCGTTTTCTGCCCGGGAAACGGAAGCAGATCGACAGCCCGGCCGATCGAGGTCCAGCAATACGCGCTGTGTTCTTCGTTCAACCTGACGGCGGCCTCCGAGTCAACGTACGCAACGAAAATCGGGGCGACCCAGATCGAATCCGTTCCGATTTCGTAGAACTGCTCGCAGAGATCGGCGGAATAGAGGCTGTCGGGCACCAGTCCGGTCTCTTCCCTCATCTCGCGCAGCGCAGCACGCCACGCTGTTTCTCCGGTTTCTATGGACCCGGCAATCTGGGACCATTCTCCCGCGTTGGTACCGGTTCTGCGCAGCAGTAGAACCTCGTGTTCTCTCGTGGTCGTGCGCAATGCCACGACCGCTACTCCTCTCATTCCGTACACTCCCTTGAACTGTGCGATGCCGAACCAGCCTGTGTCACAGCATCTTTCGGAAATACGTCGCCGACTCCTCGTAACCCACCGCACGGTAGAACCCGGCTGCCCGCCGGGTAGCCAGGGCGACGAGCTTCGCTCCGCGGTCGGCTGACCATCTCTCGAACGCCGCCATCAGCAAACGTCCGGCGCCCTTCCTCCGATGGGAGCTGCTCACCATCATCTCTTCAACCCATGCCACCCTGCCGTTCGCAAAGAACGTGACATGGTCGAAACCGAGGCAGTAGCCGACGACTTCCTTGTTGTCTTCGACCACGAGGAGCAGACCGTGGTCATCCGTCAATACCTGTTGATACGACGCCCTGAACGCCCCTG
Organism: Spirochaetaceae bacterium; assembly: GCA_028820215.1. Next base: position 18,956 of record JAPPKD010000189.1, read on the forward strand.
CCTCAACGTCGAACGAAGTGGCGAGGTCCGAGGCGAGAGAGAGTACCCGGTTAACGTCGCCAGGAGTGGCTCGTCTGACCTGCATTACAGAACCAGCGCACTGCCGACCGCGAGGTGGCGATAAGCGTTGCAATGGTTCCGTGAAGCCGCTGACATTGGACCTATTCGCAATTCGAAGACGATGGTATCTCACAGCCATGCCGGGATGCACCCCGGCGTGCATGAGGCGAGGAGACGTCATGGACAACGTAGGCGCGAGCTCAACGGGCGGCATGAGTCGCGAACGACACAATGAGTTCGGCCAGGTGGTGGGTTTCCCGCTACCGGACTGGAAGCCTCCCCCGCTGCCACCGCACGAAACCGTACAGGGGCACTGGGCGAGGCTCGATCCGCTCGATCCGTCGAAACACGCCGGAAGCATCTATCGGGGCGTGTGCATGGATCCCGAAGGTCGGAACTGGACGTACTCTCCGGCCGGTCCTTTCTCCTGCTCGAAGGACTTCGTCGCGTGGCTGAGGAGCATCGCTTCGCGCGAGATCCCGATGTGGTTCGCGGTCGTCGATCGGTCGCGCCGGGAAGCCCTCGGCTTCGCCAGCTACTTCGAAGCCGATCCGCCGAACGGAGTGATCGAGATCGGCGGCGTCCATTTCACGGAACCGCTGAAGCGCACCGTCGCGGCCACCGAGGCGATGTACCTGATGCTCAGGACCGCGTTCGACCTCGGCTACCGGCGCTGCGAGTGGCGTTGCGACGCACTGAACGGTCCTTCGCGCGCGGCGGCGGAACGCCTCGGGTTCTCCTTCGAGGGGGTCTTTCGCCAGCACTGGGTCTACAACGAGCGCAACCGCGACACCGCCTGGTACTCCATGATCGACAGCGAGTGGGAGGCCGCGAGCCAAGCATTCGAGGAGTGGCTGGATCCGGCCAACTTCGATGACAGCGGTGTTCAGCGCAGCAGGTTGCGTGCCCGTCATCGAGGCGCTTCGTAGCGACACGCCCCTGTCCGAGCATCGCCAGCAATGGGATCTTCAACCCATGGTGGGTTCCGGTGTAGTTCCCGGAAAGACACTGCCCAGGAGGTCGAGATGAGCACGCGACCGGTGGCGATGGTGACCGCGGCGAGCCGGGGGATCGGCGCGGCCTGCGCGCGCCAACTGTCCGCTGACGGCTATGACGTTGCGGTGATGGCGCGTTCCGAGCACGTTCACTCCATGGCCAAGGAGATCGACGGCTTGCCGTTTCAGGGTGACCTGACGAGCCCTCATGACATTTCGCGGTTCGTGAAGGCGGTGCAGGAGCGCTGGGGGCGGCTCGACGTGCTGGTGAACAACGCCGGTGACGCCGCCAAGGGCGATCTGGAGACACTGACGGACGACGCATGGCTCGGCGGATTCGAGCTGTTGTTCATGAGCGTGCTCAGGACGTCACGGGAGGCTCTGCCGCTGATGCGCTCGTCGGGCGGCGGGGTCATCGTCAACATCTCCGCGGCTGACGGGCTGGAACCCACGCTGATGTTTCCCGTCAGCGGGTCGATGCGCGCCGCCGTCAGCGCGCTCACCAAGCTGATGGCACGCCGCTTCGGACCGGAGCACATTCGCGTCAACTCGGTGCTTCCGTGGGTCGTCCTGGACCCTGACAGCGATTGGGAATCGAGCGAGATCCCCCTTTCACGACCGGCCACCTACGAACAGGTTGCCGGCGTGGTCTCCTTCCTCTGCAGCAGCGCTGGATCGTATCTCACCGGCGTGAACCTCCCGGTAGACGGAGGTTGGTCGAAGGGACTGTGAGGAATCCTGCTCATCCCGGGATGAGCCTCGCCATCGCCGCGGGTAGCGGGGCTCGGGCGTCGCCGTTACCCTGCCCCGCATGGTTCGCATAGGAGTCATCGGGGCGGGAAGCATCGCCCAGGGAAGCTGCAGCGAGTTCGCCGATCATCCCGAAGCCGAGATCGTCGCCGTGGCCGAGCCCAACGCGGAACGGGCCGCGGAGTTCACGCTGCGCTACGACACCGTGACGCAGGTGGTCGAGGAGCCGGAGCGGCTGCTCGCCATCGAAGAGATCGACGCGGTCTACATCGCCGTGCCCAACAACCTGCACGCGCCGCTGTCGGCTCTGTCGCTGCAGGCCGGCAAGCACGTCCTGCAGGAGAAGCCCCTGGCGCTGAGCCGGGAGGACGCCGAGCAGACGGCAGCCGCCGCGCGTGAGGCGGACACCCACTTCATGCTGGGCATGAACCAGCGTTTCGCGCCGGAGGTGCAGCGCGCCAGGCAGCTCATGAAGGCGGGCCGGATCGGCCGCGCCTACCACTGCAAGGCGTTCTGGCGGCGCCGATCAGGGATACCGCGGATCGGGAGCTGGTTCACCCGCAAGGAGATTTCGGGCGGCGGCGGACTGCTCGACATCGGCGTGCACATGCTGGACAACGCACTCTTCCTGCTCGACAACTTCCGGCCGCGCTCGGTGTCGGGGGCGACCTATACCGAGTTCGGCAACCGAGGGTTCGGCGAGGGCGACTGGGGGATGTCGGAACGCGCGAGCGGACAGTTCGACGTGGACGACTTCGCCACCGCGGTCATCAAGCTCGACGGCGGCGCCACCGTGCTGCTGGAAGTGGCCTGGGCCATGCACCTGGACCGGAGCAACGACATGAACGTGGAGCTGTACGGCACCGAAGGGGCGATCGACACGTATGGACAGCGGCTCTGCAGGCAGGCGGCCGACGGCTACCACGTCATCCAGTCACCTGACGCGGGCGAGCTCACCTACCCGCACGCCAGCCGCATGCACCACTTCGTCAACGTCATCCTGGGCCGCGAGGAGCCCTGCGTCACGCTCGACCAGGTGCTCAGCGTGCAGCGCGTGCTCGACGCGATCTACCGGTCGGCCGCCACCGGCCGGGAGGTCATCCTCGAATAGACGGCAGCCGTTCCTTTGCGCCGGATCGCTCTGACTTCCGCTCTCCTTAGAAACAAGCAGAATCAGGCAGTCTCCGGGACCAAGTTGAAGCCGAG
>JAPPKD010000342.1:0-6422 GCA_028820215.1 Spirochaetaceae bacterium
CTCGACCCGTTGCCGAAATCTGCCGAACGAACTACCCTACGCCTGAACAGTTACCCCGAGGAGGGACATGATGAGAAGCGCTGTACGACTGTGTGCGCTCGCGACGCTGCTGCTGGTGGCGGCCACGCCGCTGTTTGCGGAAGGCCAGGAAGAGCAGGCAGCGGAGGAGCAGCTCACGATCTCGATGATACCGTTCACGGCCCGTGGCACGACATTGGCTCCGGATAGCTGGGTCGAGCTCTTCCTGGAAGAGCGCTACGACGTGAATCTGGAACCCTGGTACGACATCGACGCGTACGATGGGGAAGCCAGGAACGTGCGGATCGCGGCAGGCGATATCCCCGATTACCTGTCGGTCTGGGCACGGAACACGGCCTGGATCGATGCGGGCATCGTCAGGTCGATCGCGCAGGACCTGATCATGGAGCACATGCCCGGATGGATGCAGCAGGTGGAGCACTACCTGGGCGACACGAAGTGGCGCACCACCGTCTACGACGGAACGAACTACCTCATTCCGTCGGCGATGTCGATGGCATCGACGGGGCAGGTGATGGGCCTTCGCGCCGACTGGATGCGAGCGGTCGGCGTGGAGCCGGAGCCGGTGGCGGATCGCGAGTTCTACCGTGGTCCGGACACGATCGAGGAGATCGAGGATCTGCTCCTCAAGTTCCGCAACGAGGATCCTGACGGAGACGGACAGAAGAACTCCTACGGCTACATGGTGTGGAAGAACGGGCCCAACATGGACAGCACGATCCTGCCCAACGTGTTCGGTTCATACGGCGTTCGCCTGTTCACGTGGGACGTGCGCGACGGCAAGGGCTATTACTCCATGGTCGACCCGAATTACCGGGAAGCCCTCAAGTTCGTCAACCGTTGGTGGGAGATGGAGATCATTCACCCCGATACGCCGACCGCCGTACGCGCCGACGTGATTCGGGCGATGGCGAACGACGAGTTCGGCGCCTGGTCGGAGCTGGATGCCTGGATGTCCCAGTACCAAGCTGGACCGTGGGGTGCCCTGCGGGAAGCGCATCCCGACGTGGAGATCGTCTACACGATCACACCCGTGGGCCCGACCGGAGGTCGCGGCACCTGGTACCGCGACCCGACCGGTTCGTCCGCCGGTTTCGGGATCGACGCCAGCGACGAAAAGGTCGTGAAGATCATGCAGATGCTGGAGGACATCTACGCGGACGCCGACGTCTACGCCGAGAACCACTATGGCGGCCGCGAAGGCGAGACGTGGGAGCTCGATGCGAACGGCTACCGGGTCTCCATTCCCGGCACCGGATCGGGCAAGGACAGCGCCACCGCAACGTTGCTCGGCGTGCGCATGCTGACGATCATCCCGCAGATCGTGGAGCCGGTGGACAAGGTCTATATCAACCCGCCGCGCCACGCCCTGCAGACCTTCCTGCAGGACAACCAGACGGTCAACCCGGGCATCGGCTTCCGGCCGACGTGGTCGGAGGAGGAGCGCGCCCTGGCGGCCAACGTGCGCACGATCGAGCACGAGTGGGGCTGGAAGGCGATCACCGGCCAGGTGGACATCGACGCCGACTGGGACAACTATGTGCAGTCGATGATGGACGCCGGACTCGAGACCCTGCTGGTCAGTCTGGCCGAGCAGGACATGTAGCGACGATCGCCGAGCACGATCGCTACCCGGAGAGCCCGCCGCCGTGGCGGGCTCTCCTGTTTCATGCGCACAGGAGCAACGGAAATGGGTCTTCAGATTCCCCTCATCGACATCTCGGAGGAGACGGAGCGGCACGTCTTCGTTGCGCGCGGCACGGAGTCTGTCTATCACTGCGCGCCGACCACGGTGCTCCTCCCGGACGACCGGACGCTGTATGCCGTGTGGACCTACGAGCACGCGGGCCAGTGCGGGCCGCTGAAGAAGAGCACGGACGGAGGCCTCACGTGGAGCGAGCTGCTGCCGGTGCCCGAGAACTGGAGCAGGGTGCGCAATGCCCCGACCATCTATCGCCTGGTCGCCCCGGACGGCCGTGCGCGCCTCTTCGTATTCGCCGGCTGTCAGGCAGCGGCCGGGGATCCTCCGACGGAAAACACCATGCAGCAGTCGCACTCGGCGGACGACGGCGCGACCTGGTCGCCCATGGCGTCCAACGGCCTGGAGTGCGTCATGCCGTTCTGCTCGATCGAGCCCGTGGACGGCGGTTCACGGCTCCTGGGGATGAGCAACATCCGCAGGGCGGTGGACAGAGACGCCCCGCTGACGCCCGCGGGACACAAGGGGAACCGCATCGCTCAGAGCATATCTTCCGATGGAGGGCTCACCTGGAGCCCATGGGACATCGTTCTGGACAACCCGCCTCACATCCCCATCAACCCCGAGATCGTCCGCTCGCCCGATGGCTCGCAACTGCTCTGCCTGATGGGGGACAAGGGCGGGCGGTGGGAAACGATGAATCGCTCCCTGTTCATGACATCGGATGATGAGGGGGCAACCTGGTCGGAGCCGCGGGAACTGCCGCTCGGCCTCACCGGCGACCGACCCAAGCACAGGTATGCCCACGACGGCAGGCTGGTGGTAACCATGCGGAACACGGCACCGGGCTGCCCGGAAACCGGCGACCTGGTCGCGTGGATCGGTACCTACGACGACGTAGTCATGGGCCGGGAGGGGCACTACCGCGCAAGGCTCCTGCGAACCCACGCCGGCGCCGACGCGTCATACCCTGCGATCGAGCTTCTTCCTGACGGGACGTTCGTGGCGACCAGCTACATCAAGTACCGGCCGGGGAAGGAGAGACACTCGATCGTGAGCGTGAGATTCACGCTCGCAGAGCTGGACGGCAAGGACGCAACCGGCGTGTACGGATCATGACTCCGGAGCCTCCTCGCCCGCGGAGCCCAGTATCCGTTCGGCGAGCCGCTCGTCGCCATGGCGGCGGCACACGATGACCGCTTCCTCGTCGTCGCCGAGCCGCCGCAGCACCTCGACCGCCTCGGCATAACGGGTCGGGCTGTGCGTGAACAGCAGATGGTTCCGTTCGGTCGGCTGCAGGTCGCCGAGCTCGTCGTCGAAGATCTCCGGCTCCATGATCCGCAGGCACAGTTGCAGCTCCCGGTCGCCCGTGTCCGCCACCTCCTTCCGGAGGCGGGCGAAGAGCGCGTTGTAGCGGTCGTCCTCCGACTCGGCCCAGATCACGGACAGCAGCGAGACAATCGGGTTGATCAGGCGCAACTCGACGAGCATCTCGCTCAGCTCCTCGTACAGCGGTGAGGTGACGCCGTACTGCCTCGGCAGCGTGGCCAGGATGGCGGCGATCCGGTCGCGTCGATCTGCTTCGCCGCCACGCTGCAGACAGCCGTGCAGCAGGCGCAGCACGATCTCCAGGCGGTCGTCCGGCAGCGTCCACAGCGTGACCTGCGAGCGCTGCCCTCGCGCCATGCCTTCGACGAACTCCAGCGGCAGCACGAGGTCGGGCCGCGCGTCCAGGTAGGCGGCGGCCGGACCGGCTCGCGCCTGCTCCAGAAAGTAGCGGATCGCTTCTTCATGGCGCTCCAGCCGTGCGTACTGGTCACATGCCCCGTCCACGACGGTCGCCGCGACCCGGTCGCCGTGGACGCGCTGCAGCGCCAGCCAGTGGGCCAGGGCGCGTTCGTGCTCGCCGGCGGCGCCGAGGCGGCGCGCGGCGCGGCTCAACTGCTCGGTCCGTTCCCGGCGCCGGTCCCAGTTGGACAGCAGGTACTCGGCCAGGTATTCCACCGCCTGCCCGAGACTCTCCGGCGTTCCGGTGCGGGCGATCTCACGCGCTGCCGCACGGTAGCGGTTGTCGCGGGCCAGGCCGGCAGCGGCGGCAGCGTGATCTCCCGCCTCCTGGTAGAGCGCGAAGGCCTGCGGCAGGTGGCCGCCGCCGCGCTCGAAGAGCTCCGCGGCCTCCCGGCTCCGTCCAAGCCCCGCCAGGCGGATGGCCTCCTTGACCCCCGGCCGCTTGCCCGCGATCTCCTCCAGCCGCTGCTCCAGGTCCTGCCGGTTGGCGTCCGAGCCGGCTGCGTACCTGCGGAAGCAGTCGATCGCCTGATCGAGATCGTCCTGTTTCTCATGGACGAGCGCCGCCTCGTGGTAGTCCTCGAGCTTCAGAAGGCAGCGCAGCAACGCCTGCACGTCGTCCAGCCGGCGGTACAGCGGAGCGGCGTTGTCGTATTGTCCGTCCTTCTCGAACTCCTGGGCCGCGTAGTCGATCATCCCGGCGTGGCGATACTGCAGCGCCGCCTCCGCATGGTCGCCCAGCAGCTTGAGGTGGTGCGCGGCCTTGCCGCTCTTCTTGAGGCCCAGGTAGTGGTCGGCCAGCAGGCGGTGCTCGCCGCCGCGCTCCCAGTTGCCCAGCATCCGCTCCGTGTCGCCGAGCTTCGCCCAGCAGGCGGCGGCCTTGACGTACCTTCCCGCTCCTTCGAAGTGAAGGGCGTCGCAGGTCAGGGCGCGACCGTCCTCGCCGGCGAGGCGCCAGACCCGCGCCGCGTCGCGCCAGGCGTTGCCGCGCTCCAGGTTCTGCGCCGCCCGCTCGGGCTGGCCGTGGGCGGCGAACAGGTCGGCGGCTTCGCGATGGTCTCCCGCCCGCTCCAGGTGGTGTGCGCGTGACAGCGCCTCCTTGGTGTGCGCGGCGGCGTTCCGGTAGCACTCCCCGGCGGCCGCGAAGTGTTCGCGGTCGAAGAAGTAGTCTCCCTGAGCCTCCCACTCCGCGGGGCTCGACACGCGCTGCCAGACGGTGCTGAGAGCCTCCGCGTCGCCGGAGCGCAGCACGTGCCCGGCAAGCTGGTCGACCGACCAGACCGGGCCGGCTTCCGGACCGTCCCAGATCACCAGCGTGTTCCGCGCCCGTGTCACGGCCACGTACAGCAGGTTGAGCTCGTGGCGTATGCGCGGCGTCTCCGCCGCTTCCAGGTGGTGCTCCCGGGCGATGCGCCGCCAGCGGGCCGCCGAGCCCGCGGTCTCGGCGAATCGCCACAGCAGCACCCCGTCGAACTCCAGCCCCTTCGCGTCGTTGATCGTGAACACCAGCTCGGTGCGGAGCGCCGCGCGCAGGCGGTCGCGTTCGGCGGGGGTGCGAACCAGGACCACCTGACCCGCGCCGGCCCGTCTCATCGTGCTCAGCAGCTCGGGCTCCGCCAGGCCGTCCACCAGCAGCGGCGGCCGGCCGCGGAACGTCCAGCGCTCGGCGATCTCGCCCGAGGCCAAGCCGACCAGCGACCGCTTCAGCTTCAGCAACTCGTTGGCCAGCGCGACGATGTTGCCCACGCTTCGGAAGTTGACGCTGAGGTTGACCACCTCCGGAACCCGCAACCCGCGCTCGTAGTAACGGGCGCGCACCTCCTCCCAGCGGAACCCGCTGGGGTTGATGATCTGCTTGGGGTCGCCGGCAAGCACCGTGCGCTGCGGATCGGCCGCCAGCCGGAACAGCAGCGCGAGCTGCATGTCGGTGAAGTCCTGCACCTCGTCGCACACGACCAGGTCATACCGGAACGAGTCGTCGTCCTGCTCCAGCCGCTGCAGGGCGGTACGGGTCAGGTCGATCTCGTCGAGCCGCGCGGTTTGTTGCAGGCGGTCCTGGTAATACTCGGCGATCCCGTAGATGTCGCGGCGGTCGAACCGGAAATTCGGCGCCCGCTTGCGGCCCAGGCTCTCGTACTCCCGCAGGGTCAACAGCGGCTGGTCCAGGCGGTCGGCCTGCCGGTCAAGGAGGCGCAGCGCCGCGTCCAGCACCAGGGTCTGCTCCGCGTGCCGGGCGGCGCCGGCATCGCGCATACCGGCGGCGAAATCCTGCAGGGACCGGAACGAGGTCTTGCGCGCGCACACCGCCTCCAGCCTGTCGCCGAGCTCCAGGTTGCCCAGGCGCACCAGGTACTCGGCGAGCTCCGCGCGCTCGCGCCCGGTAGCGGTTGAGCGCGCGAAGCGATCCGCCAGCTCGGCGAAGCGGCGCGGGCTCACCGGCGGCTTGGCGCCCTTGATGATCGAGCGTATCTCTTCCCAGACCAGCTCCGCGTCGTAGCGGGCCGCGCTCGGGTGGTTGTGGACGATGGCATGGAACTCCCGCAGCCCCGCGGGCGGTGCGGCGGATGCACGCTCGTCGGCGTGAAGGATCTCTTCCAGCAACTCGGAGAAGGTGGCGAACCGTGCCGCGTACGGGGCGTCCGCCAGTTCCGTGGCCGCCACCAGGCCGCGGTAGATGCGCTCCGAGAACCGTTTCAGGTGCGGACTGCCGGTGACGAACAGCGCCCGCTCGCTGGCGGCGGCGTCCGCGGCAGCCTGCGCATCGGCATGCACATCGTGCGCGCGTGCCTGCTCGCCGTCGTGGACCGCGGTGTCGAGAGCCCCGCCCGCGGGCGGGGCCCCGCGGGGGCCGGGGCGCGATTTTTAGGGGCTGGGGGGGTTTGGCCGGGCCCCCGGG
>JAPPKD010000342.1:6432-21915 GCA_028820215.1 Spirochaetaceae bacterium
CATCGATGTGCACATCGTGCGTGTGCGGGTGACCGCCGCCGTCCGTGACGGTGTCGATCGCACGGCCGGCGAGCTGGCACGCGCGGTGCCGGAGCAGATAGTAGACGGCGATGGTCGTCTTGCCGCTGCCCGCGGTCCCGGACAGCAGCACCGGCGGCTCGCTGTGCAGCAGGCGAGCCTGCTCGCCGGTCAAAAAGAGATACAGGCGCACGCCATCCGGGTCTTCCGTCTCCAGGATGCGGCGCCACTCTTCGTCGTCGACCACCAGCCAGCGCTGCGGCCCAGCGTCCGGGGCGCTGCCGTTGGGATGGCCGCCCTCGCTTTGGCCGCCGGGCTGATCGGTGCGGCCGTGGCTCGCTGCGACCGGGAACGGGCGCTCGAACGGCACGCCGAGACGCTCCTCGGGCAGATCGTCGAGCACCAGCTCCGGGAGATCCTCGAACTCATCCGGACGAAAGTCCAGAAACGGCGCGTTGGCAGCAACGATGCGCCGCTCCGCCGCGGTGACGTCGTCGTGCTTGACCACGCCCCAGACGTAGATCCGGGTGTCGCCGGCGCCGCTCACCTCGCCACCCGGGACGCCGGCCGCAGGAGCGCGACCCAGCGTGAACAGGATGCGGTCGCCCCGCGTCAGCCGCGCCTCGAAGCTGGACCGGCCGCCCTTGAGCTTCTTGACCCGCACGCCGGCATCCCACATGCCGTGCCGGAGGAACTCCAGCTTCTCGCGCAGCCGCTCCTTCTGGCGGCTGCCCAGGGCAGCGATATGCGAGCGGACGGCGTCGTGGAGGAGCAGGAGATACGTGCGTTGCTGCATGCCGGGGCCGTCCGTGGATCGTACCCCATACGGACGTGCGCCGCGCCGGCTCCGGGGCTCAGGTCGCCTCGCCGCGCACGGCGGCGTCGGCCCGCCGCGGCATGAGGAGCAGCGCCAGCAGCTTGAGGGCCACGCCGGCGCCGATCAGCAGGTGGATGGGCCGGGGATCGATCGTCTCGGCCTGCACGTCGAGCCCGAACACGCTGCGCAGCAGCGCGGCGGTGAGCAGCGGGGTGAAGGCGCTCACCAGTCCGCGGCTGAAGAAGATCAGCGTGAAGTCGCCGGTCTGATCGCCCCGCGTGCCCCAGCGCATGATCAGCGTCTGCTCAGCAGGGCTCATGATGCCCCGCGCCGCCTCCTGAAGGATCAGCGCGACCGCGACCAGCACCGCCGCACCCGGCGTGGCGCCGATCAGCAGCAGGGGAATCAGCGAACTGATCACGACCGACACCTGGAACAGCGGCAGCGGCTCGTGGTGCTTCTGCAGCCACCGGTTGGCGAACGCGGACAGGCCCTTCGCGGCTTTCGACGCCGCCAGGAACGCGTTGATCAGGAAGAACGACAGCCCCAGGTACTTGAGGTAGAGGATGTCCAGGAACGAGGAGCCCAGCCCGTCGGCGAATGCCGTCGCGGTCTGGAACAGGTACATGCGCCGGAACGGGCCGAACCGCAGCGAGCGCGTCACCTGGCCGCGGACCGACTGGCGCGCCGGATGCCCGGCCGCGGAGTCATGCGCCGACGCCAGCAGCCACAGCGCCACCGTCCCGAACAGCAGGCCGGTGCCGAACGCCAGCGCGAATCCTGCGGTGCCGGGCAGCGCGTCCACCAGCGCGCCGGCCAGCGGCGGCGCCACCACCGCGCCGATCATGGCGACCGACAGCCGGGTGCTAAGGAATCGGCTGTGCTCCGCAGGAGGGATGGCGTCGGAGATCCACGCCCGGCTCAGCGGCGCGTACAACGCGGACGCGATGCGGGCGATGCCGGCCAGCGCCAGCAGCCACCACACCGCGTCCGACGGGCGCGTGAACAGCAGCAGCAGGATGCCCACGCGGCTGCACAGCCGGATCGCGTACACCGTCATCATGACGATGCGCCGCGAGCCGCACGCCGCCCGCACCAGCCATGGCGCGACCAGGATGGCCGCGAACCCGAAACCTCCGATCGACCCCAGCAGGCCGATCTGGATGGTCGTGGCCCCCAGCCACAGCGCCAGGCCCGTGAACACCACACCCTCGGTCGCGTAGCTGAACAGGTTCTGGAACAGAAACTCCAGCGTCAGCGCGCGCGAGGTGCGGCGCTGGTCGGGAGCATTCATGCTCCTTCCTCAACGACGGGGTAAGCGGGCATGATCGGGACATGACACATCCCGACTCCAGCATAGCCTTCGGGCTTCGAACGTGAACGTGGACCACGCAGGACCGCTCGCCTACCTAAACGGCGAGTTCATTCCGACCGAGGAGTGCAAGCTGCCGGTCTACGACCTGGGCATCGTGCTGGGAGCGGCGGTCACCGACTTCCTGCGCACCTTCGGCGGCGTGCCCTACCGGCTGGCCGACCACGTGAACCGCCTGTACCGGTCGTGCCGGTACGCGCACATCGATCCGCCGATCGACGCCGAGGAGTCGATGGAGGTCACGCGCCGGCTGATCGCCCACAACCGACAGGTCGCCGGCGGCGCCGAGCTCGGGGTGATCTATTACGTGACGGCAGGGCAGAACCCGGTCTACGCCGGCGCCGCGGCGCTGCCGAAGCACAGAACCGCCACTTACGTTCAGCACACCTTCCCGATGCCGTTCCATCTCTGGAAGCCGATGTTCACCCGCGGCGTGCACTGCGTGACGCCTTCGAACCGCCACTGGCCCCCCGAGTGCCTGTCGTCGAAGATCAAGAACCGCAACCGGTTGCACATGTGGATCGGCGACTACCAGGCGCACCAGATCGACCCTGCCGCGATGGCCGTCTATCTGGACATCCACGGCAACATCACCGAAACCGGCGGCTCCAACTTCGTCATCTACCGGGACGGCCAGGTGGTGTCTCCGCGGCGGCGCAACATCCTGTGGGGCATCAGCCTGACGGTACTCACCGAGCTGCTGGCCGATCTTGGCATCGGCTTCATGGAGGACGACCTGCAGACCTACGACGCGATCAACGCGGAGGAGGCATGGGTGCCCACCACGCCGTATTGCCTGGCGCCGGTGGTGCGCTTCAACGGCGTTCCGATCGGCGACGGCACGCCGGGGCCGGTGTGGCGCCGCGTGCTGGACCGTTGGAGCGAGGTGGTCGGCACCGACATCTACGATGAGGTCGCGGGCAGCTCCGAGTAGCCCCATGTCCAGCCACCGGCAGTCGGGCCAGATCGCCCGCATCGTACGGCACGCGGGGTCGCTCGTCATGGCGGTGGCGATCGTGCTCTCGGCAGGGGCCGAGCCAACCGACGCGGACTCCGTCATCGCAAGCCGCTTCGACGAGGTGCGGGCGCTCTGGGTGATCCGGCACTCGCTCGACAGCCCCGAATCGGTGCGCACGATGGTGGAGGAGGCCGCCGGCAGCGGCTTCAACACGCTCCTGGTGCAGGTTCGTGGCCGCGGTGACGCCCTGTACACATCGAGCCTGGAGCCGCGCAGGGAGCAGTTGATCGACGACCCGACGTTCGACCCGCTGCAGCTCGTGATCGACGAAGCACACGCGCGCGGAATGGACGTGCACGCGTGGGTGAATACGTTTCTGGTGTGGGGGCCGGTGGACCCGCCGCGGAGCCCCATTCACCTGGTCAACGCCAACCCCGAGTGGCTGGCCGTGCCGCGCAGCCTGGGCCGGGAACTCCACCACCGTAACCCGCGCGACCCTGTCTACCTGCGGAGGCTCACCGAGCACGCGTGGGCCAACAAGCTCACGGTCACCGGGTTGTGGTCCAGCCCCTCGCATCCGGCGGTGCAGGCACGGGTGCAGGCGGTCTGGCTGGAGCTGGCCACCAACTACGACCTGCAGGGCATCCACTTCGACTACGTGCGGCTGCCGTCGCCGGACTTCGACTACTCGCGCGGAACACTCGACCGCTTCCGTTCGTGGGTCAGGCCGCACTTGTCGAGCGAGCGCTACGCCGATCTCGTCCGGGCGTCGATGTCCGACCCCTACGCGATGACCGACGCGGTCGGCGACCTGTGGGACCAGTTCCGGCGCGATCAAGTGTCGATGCTAGTCCGGCGCGTATATCGCTCGGTGAAGGAAGTCCGCCCCGAACTGATCATCTCGGCGGCGCTGTTCGCGGACCCGAAAGAGGCGCGCGTCAAGAAGTACCAGGACTGGTGGGGCTGGCTGGCCGACGGCGTCCTGGACGTGGCGGTGCCGATGGCGTACACGACCGATCGCGAGCAGTTCGGCGCCTGGGTCGAGGAGGCGCGGATCTCCGCCGGCGAACGCGAACGTGTCTGGGTGGGAGTCGGCGCCTACAAGAACCCGGTGAATGAGACGCTGCGGCAGATCGAGGACGCTCGCGAGCGGGGAGTGGGCGGCGTCGTGGTATTCGCGTATGACTCCGCAGCGAAGACGCCTGCGCAGCCCGGTTCGCCCGCTCCGCTGCAGCAGATCGGCCGCGAAGCTTTCCAGTAAAACGGCGCTATCGGTAGCGACGGAGGTAGGCGGCAAGCAACGGATCGAAGACGAACCGCTTCATGTTACGGGTCGTATCATACCGTTTGTATCATACGATCGCGCGCCAGGGACGATTGTTGCGCCTAAGAGGGCTCCAGACCCAGCTCCAGCAGCGGCGCGACCATCTTTCGCAGCCGCGGGTCGCCGGACTCCGCGAACGCGCGCGGCGCGTTGATCCCGCGGCCCATGGCGTTCCGGTACTTCACCCATCGTTTCTGGTGCGCGGCAACCGGATTGGCCATGAACGCGAAGGAGAGCTGCCGGCGTACTCCCTTCGCGCCGAAGGCCGCGTGCGGGAGATCCTCGGTGAACACGCACGCGTCGCCCAACCGTGACGGCAGCGGCAGGTGCGGCACCTCCTGCGGCCTGATACCCCACGGGAGCTCGTCCTGCAGCGTGCGGTTGCGCACCGGGAAGAGGTAGTCCGGCACCCCGCCCCAGAGGGAGTCCATCCACCGCAGCAGGTTGCGGTGGGCGCCGGGTATGATGCGCAGGCAGCCGTTGGTCTCGTCCAGATCGTCCAGGTACAGGGAGACCTTGATCGAGACGAGCGGCTTCTGCTCGACGCCGCTGGCGCCCTGCCAGGGGGTATCCCCGACGTGCCACTGGGCGTCCGAGCCCTCGTACGTGAAGTCGTGCCCCAGGATCCTGGACGGGATGTCGTACACGCGCTCGTCCAGCAGCAGCGCCCGGACCCGCTCGCCGATCACGGCCACGTCGCCGATGCCGCCACTCTTCGTGGCGGTGTCACCGGGAACCAGGCCGCGCTCGTGACCGAGCCGTTCCAGCTCCTCGCGGATCGCCAGCGCTTCATCACGCGACAGCAGGCCGGGCAGCGGCAAAAAACCGAAGGCGATGAAGTGCCAGACGTTCTCGGTTCCGATCATGAGTCCGGTCCGCCGGCGGGAAAGCCGAGCTCCTGCAGCCCCGTGACCATCGCCCGGACCCGTGGGTCCGGGTGGGTGAGCAGGGAGCGGGGCTGGTAGCAGCCCTCCGGCTGCACGGCCGCCCGAGACTTGAGGTGGACCACCTGGTCCTCCCGCCACGGCAACTGCAGGAAGGCGATGGCGATCTGCCGCCGGGGGAACTTCGTGCCGAACGCGCAGTGCAGGAGGTTCTCCGGAAACACCAGCACGTCGCCCGGCCGGGTGGCGAGCGCCTGGTGCGGCACGTCCTCAGGCGCGAGCCCGAACGGCGGATGCTGCCAGATGACGTCGCGGTTCTTCAGCCCGAAGAAGTAGTCCGGCACGTCGTGCCAGACCGGGTCGCCGATCCAGTGCCAGTCGCGGTGGGTGCCGGGGATGACCCGCAGCGCGCCGCTCTCGCCGTCCAGCGGGTCCAGGTAGAGCGCGATCTTGATGTGCCGGAACGGCCAGCGGATCACCGCGGAGTCGGCGTGCCACGGCGAGTCGGAGCCGTAGATCCCGCAGCCGAACCCCTCGAACTGAAATCCCTCGCCGAGCAGCTTGTACGGGATATCCCGGATCAGCTCGTGGGTCAGGAACCAATCGCGCAGGTCCCGCACGGATGCCCGGTCGGCGCTGAGCTGGTCCGTCGTACCGGGGTCGACGCCGGAGCGGCGGATGGCGGCGTCGAACTCGCGCTGGATGAACACGGTCTCTTCAGCATCGAACGCTTGCTCCAGGTGCAGGTAGCCGAACGCCTGGAACAGGTCGACCTGATCGCTCGTCAGCACGATCCGCCTCCTACGCGGGATCGAAGCCGAGCTCCGTCCACCGGGCCACCGTCTCCCTCAGGGCGGGATCGGTGCTTGCCGCTACCGCCCGCGGCATCCGGAACTCGCCGCCGGAGCAGGCGTCGCGCTGGCGCAGAAAGTAGAGCTGGGCGTCCGTGCGCGGCTCGGCCGCGTAGGTGATCTCGATCAGCCGGCGCGGCTCGGTGACCCCGAGCGCCGCGTGCAGGACATCCGGCGTGTAGACCACCACGTCCCCGGGCTCGGTGGGCGCCGTGAAGGCCGGAATCTGTCCGTCGGTGACACCCAGGGAGTTGTGGTCCCAGCGCAACGCCGGATTGCGCAGCCCGTACAGGTAGTCGGGCGCCTTCTGCCAGCGCGGCTCCAGCAGGCGCAGATAGTTGCGGTGCGAGCACGGCACGAAGCGCAGGCAGCCGTCGTCGGCATCCGCGCGGTCCAGGGCGACGGCGACGGCGATGTGCTGCAACGGCCATGGGGGCAGCTCGCCGCCTCCTTGCCACGGCAGATCCGCGGCCAGCAGCCGGCAGCGCACGTGCAGCGGCAGCCAGCCATGGCCCAGCACCTTGGAGGGGATGTCGGCCACCCGCTCGTCGGTCAGCAGCCGCAGGCCCAGGCCGTCCTGCACGCCCCACGGGGAGACGGACCGCGTGCCGGTGCCGTCGCCGTCCGGCGCCGCCTGCATGGCCGCGTCGAACTGCGCCGACAGGCGATCCACCTCCCCGGCGCCGAAGAAGCCAGGCAGGTGCACGTAGCCGAAGGTGTTGAACAGGGAGACCTGACCGTAGTCGAGCATCAACGCACCTTGCCGGCTCGGTACAGGGCAGTTGTAGCGCGGGGCAGGCTCAGTCCGGCGTGTAGCCCGAAGGCTCCAGCACCACGATGGTCGGATGGCCTTCCTTGAGGGCTGGCAGCGGCAACTCGATGGTGTGATGCCGCGGCCGCACCAGCGGGTCATCCGAGCGGTCCGCCAGGAACTCCTCCACCGTGGTCATGCCGAACCCGAGCGGCGGCAGCTCGTAGTGCATGGGCAGGATCCAGCGGGGCGCCAGCACACGGAACATGCGGTCGAGCTCCGCGAACTTCGGCGTCAGCCGCTGGCCGGCCAGCGCGAACAGCACGTCGCACTTGCCCGCGAACGGCGCCAGCTCGTCGGCGGTGAGCTCGTAGCCCACGTCGCCCATGTGCATCAGCCAGAGACCGCCGACCTTGAAGGCGTACAGCGCGTTGTCCTCCGGCCCGCGCGGGTGGTCGCGCGCCTCGGTCGCCTCCACGGTGGCGACCGGCTCGCCGGCGACGGACGCCTCCTGGCCGCGTGCCACGTCCAGCGCGTTGATCACGCGCGGGCTGCCGGCCACGAGCTCGACGTGCGAATGAGCATCGTCGGTGAGCGAGCTGACGATGACCGTGTCGGCAGCCAACGGCTCCAGCGGCGGCAACCCGAGCCGGGCGGGCGGGTAGGGGTCGGTGACGATGGACGGACGGCCGTCGACCCAGATGCGGAAGCAGGCGTGGCCCACGAACTCGACGCTGACAGACATCGGTGGGATCATACGCGGCGATCATGATTCCGACCAGACCGTTCGGGAGCACCGGACACCACAGCACGCTGACCCTGTTCGGCGGCGCTGCCTTCAAGCCCACCTCGACCGAGGCCGACGCCGAGCGCGTCCTGGAACTGCTGTTCCGGCACGGCGTCAACCACATCGACACCGCCCACGGCTACGGCGGCGGCAACTCGGAGACCCTCATCGGCGGCTGGATGGAGCGCCACCGCGACCGCTTCTTCCTGGCCACCAAGACCGGCGATCGCACCGCCGCGGGCGCCCGCGCCCAGGTGGAGCTCTCCCGCCGCCGCCTGCGCGCCGACACCATCGACCTGATCCAGCTCCACAGCCTGACCACGGAGGAGGACTGGGCCACCGCGTTCGGTCCCGGCGGCGCCCTGGAGGCGGTGGCAGAGGAGCGCGAGCAGGGCCACGTGCGCTTCATCGGGGTGACCGGGCATGGGTTCGCCGCGCCGCGCATGCACCTGCGCAGCCTGGAGCGCTTCCCGTTCGACTCGGTGCTGCTGCCCATGAACTACGTCATGGCCAGCGACCAGCGTTACCGCGCCGACTTCGATGCGCTCAAGGCGCTGTGCGACGACCGCGGCGTCGCGGTGCAGCTCATCAAGTCGACCGCGCGCCGGCCGTGGGGTGGACGTGAACGCTCCCGGGGCCCCTGGTACGAGCCGCTGGAAGCGCCAGAGGACATCGCCCGCGCCGTGGCCTACGCCCTGAGCTACGCCCCCGCGTTCATCAACGCCATGGCAGACGTCGACCTGCTGCCCCTGCTGCTGCAGGCCGCCGAGTCACCCGGCGAGCGCCCGTCCGACGCGGAAATGGAGGCGATGGTCAACTCTCGCGAGATGCAGCCGATCTTCGAGGATCTGGCGATGATCCACTAAGCTCTGCGGAAAGACGGTCCATGACATCGGGCATCCTGGAGACAGTCGACCGGCTCAAGGACGAACTCCATGCACTCCGTCCTCTTCCTTCAGACGTGGTCGCCAGGGTCGAACAGAAGCTGAGGATCGAGTCCGACTACCACTCGAACGCCGTCGAAGGAAACTCTCTCACCCTCGGCGAAACCCGGAGCCTTGTCCTCCATGGCCTGACCGCGCGCGGCAAGCCGATGCGCGATCATCTCGACATCCAGGGGCATGACGACGCCGTCAAGGCCATCGAGCGTGCGGTCAAGGAAGACACCGGGCTGACCGAAGTCTTCATCCGCAATCTCCATCGAGTATTGCTGAAGGAACCGTACGAGACCGAGGCCATGACTCCTGACGGCCGCCGTACGATGCGACCCATCGTCCTCGGCGACTACAAGGCAACCCCGAACAACGTGAAGACCTCGACCGGGGAGATGTACTACTTCACGCCGCCGGAACAAGTGAAGCCGGAGATGACCGATCTTCTCGACCGGTGTCGAGCGCAGGAAGCCGCCGGCGAGCATCCGATCATCATCGCGGCCGCGTTTCACTACCGCTTCGTCCGCATTCACCCGTTCGACGACGGCAACGGGCGCATTGCGCGCCTGCTGATGAACCTGATCCTCATCAAGCACGGCTACACCGTGGCCATCGTCGATCGCAGCGAGAGAGCAGCCTATCTCACCAGTCTCGAACAAGCGGACAGGACCGAGGACCTCGCACAGTTCATCGAATACATCGCCTCATGCTGTACGTACTCACTGAGTCTGTACCTGCGGGCTGCTCGTGGCGAGTCGATCGAGAATCCGGAAGACCTCGATGCCGAGATAGAACGCTTCAAACGGTCACAAAGGCAATAGTCAAGGCTTTTTCGCGGTGAACGCCGTAAACGGTGACTGCCTCATGAAATCCTTCCAGAACGCTTGTTGAGGTTCTGACGGGTCCAGGGAGACGTCGATCCAGTGGAAATCCTGGAACCCGGCGTCACGCATCGCTGCTTCGTAGGCGGCCGGCGGCAGGTAGTAGTTGTCGATCTCGAACACCCCGCCGTCCGGGTTGGTGATTCGGTAGCGGACGACATCGCCCTCCGCCGGAGGATGACGGCAGGTGCGTTCGAATCCGTACATGGCCAGGGACTTGCCCGGAAGAGGCGGGCAGCGGACGTTGTCGTTGAACCCGACAAGCCTGCCGCCGGAGCGTAAGGAGCCGAAACAGGCGCGACAGAACGCTGCCATCTCGTCCGCCGTGCGCGCGTAGTTCAGCAGGTAGACGGCCGTCACGACGTCGACGGGCGTCGCCGGCACGAACTCCGCCGCGTCGGCACAGACGTACCGGCAGCCGAGCGGATCCGCACGCTCCGCGGCTTCCGCCAGCGCGATCATCTCCGTCGAGTTGTCGACGCCGGTCACCGCCGCCGCACCGGCACGCATGAATCGGCGGGCATGGATTCCTTCGCCGCACCCGAAATCCACGACCGTCAGGCCGCGCAGATCACCGAGGAGCTGGAACAGCGTGTAGCGCTCGACGACGTGCCGGAACGGGAGCTGCTTCGAGTCGCGGTAGCGCGCGGCGATGGCGTCGTACGGCTGAGGTGTGGTCATGGTCAAAGGACCCGAGTCCATTATGCCCGCCAGCGGGTGGCGGCGCAGTGGGTGACGTTGTCGGCGGGCGTGACGTAGTAGGCGGACAGGATGTCGCCGTCCGGTAGCTGCATCGATACCGGGTAGCCCACGTCGCCGGCGCCGGTGCCTTCTCCCCGGTGCGGTGAGTGGCCGGTGCTGTCGTCGCGGAGCACGACCGTGCCGTCGACGTCCCAGGTCTCGCCTCCGTCGTCGCTGAGGACGGCGCGCACGCCCATCGGCGGGCGTCGGTAGCCGTGGGTGCAGAGGATGCGGCCGTCGGCCAGCTTCAGCAGGTGGGCGGGGTGTCCCCAGATCGGCGTCTTGATGGGCTCCGTCCAGGTCCGGCCGCAATCGTCGGACCACATCTGCAGCAGGTGATGGTCGCCGCGTCCCAGGTCGCCGCGGGTGAGGGCGATCAGCCTGCCGGGCGCGACCTCGCACAGCGCAGTCTCGTTGGCCGGCACGGCCTTGGCCTTCGCGCACAGGTCGTGCAGCCGCCAGGTCAGGCCGTCGTTCTCCGAGCGCAGCACGTACGGGCGCTCGTCGCCGTCGTGGTCGTGGGTGTACACGCTGACGACCAGCGTGCCGTCGTGCATGACGACGCCGCGGTTGAAGCACCAGAAGCCCTGTGCGCCAGGCACCTCCCATTCGCGGACCTCCCAGGTCTTGCCACCGTCGTTTGAGCGCCGCGACACCAGCAGCGGAGACTGCACGGCGATCTGGCCGGGCCGTTCCGGGAGCATGCGCACCCAGCGGCGCTGTGCACGCGCCTCGTCGAGGCGGCCGGCGTGCCAGGCCTCGAATCCGTGGGCGCCGACGGTCACGAAGGTGTCCCCGCCCGGATCCGGGAGCACCACGGCGAAGCGGTCCATGTGCTCGTCGGCGGTGCCGAACGGCCAGTTGGCCGGGTGCGCGGGATGGTCGCTCGACTGCCAGGTCCGCCCGCCGTCGTGGGACGCCATCGCCAGGAAGCGGCCGAAGGTGCTGGCGCCCGGGTGGCTGCCGATCGGGGAGGTGACCACCCCGGCGCCGATGCTGCCGTCGGGGAGCGGCCACAGCACCGGCCAGGGTGAGTAGGCAGCCGGGTCGCGATAGATCACGCTGTGCTGCATGTCCACGATCATCGCGCATCGCGCCACGGTTGCAAGCGCCGTCGCCGACGGCCTGCAGGAGGCCGGCATCGACACCGTGTTCGGCCTGCCGGGAGGGGAGAACGTCCACCTGATGGAGGCGATGCGTCAGGCGGGCCTCCGGTTCGTGTTGAGCGAGCACGAGAACGCCGCCGCCTTCATGGCCGGAGCCGCGAGCCAGCTCACCCGCAAGCCCACCGCCTGCCTGACGACGCTGGGGCCGGGGGCGGTCAACTGCGTGGCCGGTGTCGCGCACGCGTTCCTGGACCGCTGCCCGGTGCTGGTGCTCACGGCGCAGATGGCGCCGAGCCTGCAGGACCGGCACACCCACCAGCTCGTCGACCTGCACCGGCTGTTCGGGCCGATCACCAAGGCGACCCTGGACGTCACCCCGGAGGGGGCGGCCACGGCGGTGCGCGATGCGCTGCGCATCGCCACCGGCGGGATGCCGGGCCCCGTGCACCTGCAGATTCCCAACGACGTTGCCGGACGCGGGACGGAGCAGGCGGATCGGGACGAAGCATCGACCGGTATCGACGACGGACCACCGCCGGTAGCGCGGGCAGACCTCGCCCGCGCGGCGGCCGGCCTGGCTGCCGCGGAGCGGCCGGTGATCGTCGTGGGACTGGGGCTGGAGCCGGAGGCCCCCTACGCGGAGCTCCGTGCGTTCGCGGAGCGGCTCGGCGCGCCGGTCCTCGCGGCTCCCAAGGCGAAGGGGGCGTTTCCGGCGTCGCATCCGCTGGGCTCGGAGACGATCGGGTTGACCCGCACCGACCCCGGCTACGATCTGATCGCGGAGGCGGACCGGGTGATCGCGGTCGGTATGGACGTGGTCGAGGTGGTGCTGCCGTGGTCGGTCGAGGCACCGGTGCTGTGGATCGCTCCGTGGCACGACAAGATCGGAGCACCGACGGCCGAGCAGGCGCTGATCGGACCGCTCGGGCCAACTCTCGCCGACCTGACGGAGCGGTTCCCGGAGTGCCGGAGCGGCTGGGGCGTGGATCGCGCTGCCCATTACCGGCAATTGCGGCGGCGCCGCAGCCACGACGCCGCCGCCCGCTCATCTTCCGGCGTCCTCGCACCGCAGACCGTGCTGACCGAAGCGCAGGCGGTGCTGCCGGCAGGCGCGGTGATCACCACCGACGTCGGCTCGCACAAGATCCTGGCGGCGCTGGAGTGGGACTCGGAGCTGCCCAATCGCTACCTGGTATCCAACGGCCTGTCCGCCATGGGGTTCGGGCCGGCGTCGGCGGCGGGCGCGGCGCTGATCGGCCATGAGCCGGTGCTCTGCCTGACCGGAGACGCGGGGCTGCTCATGTGCGCGGGCGGGCTCGCGACCCTCGCGCAGATCGAGACACCCGTGCTGATGGTCGTGCTCGTCGACGGCGCCCTGGACCTGATTCGCGCCCACCAGCGCCGGTCCGGTGCCCAGCCGTTCGGCACGGAGTTCCCCGCTCCCGACGTCGAGCGGATCGGCGCCGCGTTCGGACTGCCGGCGGTCACGGTCGACACCGCCGCCGGCCTGCGGGCGGAGCTTGCCCGGGGCGTGGAGCGTTGCGGCGCGTCCGTGATCGGAGTGCGGATCGACCCCGAGTGCTACCGGGGGTCGTTCTGACGAGCCGTTACGCGGCGCCTTCTCCCGGCTTGTCCGGCTGGTTGCGGGCGCCCCAGAACATCCCTTCGATGACTCCCTCGACCTTGGAAAGCCGGTCGCCGATGTTGATGACCCGCGCGGTGAGCTCCTTGAAGCCGGCCTGCATCTCGCCCCGCAGCCTGTTTTCGAGGCCTTTCAATCCCCCTCTCGACTCATTGCCGAGTACGTTCATGTCGTCCTTCAACTCACTGCGCGATGCGTTTATGTCGTCCTTCAACTCGTTGCGCAACGCGTTCATGTCCCCCTGCAGCCCGGTGCCGAGGGCTTTCATGTCGTCCTTCAGCTCGGTGCGCAGGGCGTTCATGTCGCCGCGCATGTCCCCGCGCAGGTCACGCACTTCCCGGCGCACGCCGCGCATTGCGGCGAACATGGCGGTGCCCAGCGCGATCGCCGCCGCGACGATGGCAATCAACTCTGCGTTCACGTACACCTCTCCGGCGCCTCCACCCCGGACGGAATCGTACCGGCCGGCGGCCTCGATGTCACCGTAACCCGGTATCCGCAGGAAGTAGGCGCGTGTTCTATCGGCAATAACGCGCGCGTTGGCGCTACCGCTTCACGGGGCAAGAGCGTACGGGATCGATCGCTTGTCCGCCCGATTACTTGTCGCGGGGCTCGAAGCCCAGGTCGACCAGGGGCTGCACCATCTTGCGCATGCGGGGATCGTCGCTCTCGATGAAGCTGCGCGGCGGCCGGAGCTCTCCGCCGGAGGAGGCCTGGCGCTCCTTCAGCCACCGCTGCTGCTCGGCGCTGACCGGGTTGGCCATGAACGCGATGGCGAGCTGCACGCGCAGGCCGGGACCGCCGAAGGCGGCGTGCGGGATATCCTCCGTGAACACCAGCACGTCGCCCAGGCTCGACTCCAACGGAATGTGCGGCACCTCGTCCGGGCGGAGCCCCCACGGCCGGAACTCCTCCGTGGTGTTGCGGTTGCGCAGCGGCAGGTAGTAGTCGGGAGCCTGCGACCAGCGCGGGTCCACGAAGCGCAGGTAGTTGCGGTGCGCGCCCGGCACGACGCGGAGGCAGCCGTCATCGGTAGTGAGGTCGTCCAGGTACAGCGACACCTTGATGTGCGGGAGCCCCCAGGTGACCACGCCGCTGCCGCCGTGCCATGGGGTGTCGCCCACGTGTCCGTGGCCGGCCGATCCCTCGTAGACGAAGTCGTGCCCGAGGATCTTGCGGGGAATGTCCAGCAGCCGCTCGTCCGCGAGCAGCGCCGCATGCCGCTCGCCGCGCTCGCAGACGCGGGCGACGTCCCGGCTCTGCGAGCCGTCGAAGTCCGGGAATTCCTCCAGCAGCAGGCGGTCGAACTCCTCGCGCAGAGCTGTCGCCTCCGCGCGGTTGAACAGCCCGCGTAGAGGCACGTAGCCAAAGGCGATAAAGTGCATCACGTGATCGTCATTCAACATTCCGCACCACCGGACAGCCATCCAGAGGACAGTTTCATGCACAACGTAGAGCAGCGGCACGGTTCTGGGAACCGTTTCCGCAGGAGCGGGTCGTGAGCGGCCCCATCGCGCTCGTGACCGGCGCCGGCAGCGGCGTGGGGCGCGCCACCGCGCTGACGCTGTGCGCGAACGGCTACACCGTCTACCTGTCGGGCAGGCGGGCAGCGGCGCTCCAGGAGACCGTGGAGCGGGCTCGGAGCCCGGACCGGGCGATCGCCGTGCCCTCGGACGTGACGGACGCCGATGCGGTCGCGGCGCTGTTCGACCGGATCCGTCAGGACCACGGCCGGCTCGACCTGCTGTTCAACAACGCCGGCACGAACACGGCTGCGGTCCCCGCCGACCAGCTCGACATCGAGCAGTGGCGGATGGTGATCGACATCAACCTCACCGGCACCTTCCTGTGCACGCGGCAGGCGATGGCGCTGATGAAGAGCCAGCGCCCGCGCGGCGGCCGCATCGTCAACAACGGCTCGGTGTCCGCGCAGGTGTCGCGGCCGAACGCCGCCGCCTACACGGCCTCCAAGTTCGGGGTTGCCGGCCTGACCCGGTCCACCGCCCTGGACGGGCGCGCCTTCGACATCGCCTGCGGGCAGATCGACATCGGCAACGCGGCCACGGAGATGACCGAGCGCATGAACGACGGCGTGCTGCAGCCGGACGGCTCCGTGCGGCCGGAGCCGCGCATCGACGTCCAGAACGTGGCCGACGCCGTGCTCTACATGGCGTCGCTGCCGCTGGACGCGAACGTGCCGTTCATCACGGTGATGGCCACGGGGATGCCTCTGTTCGGGCGAGGGTAGGCGGCCCCGAACCGCCGGTCAGCGCGGCGCTTCGACGGACGCCCCGCCCGAACACCGTCGCCTATGGCTCCGGTGTTCGCCCATCCCGGCCCTTTCCTGGGCGTCCGTCGTATCACCGCTAGCCCGCTTCGCTCACCAAGTCGATCGGCTGGCGTGATCGTGGGCCTAAGT
>JAPPKD010000310.1:0-3004 GCA_028820215.1 Spirochaetaceae bacterium
CGAATCCTCAATTCAGCCAGCTCTCGCCACGCAGGGGCGAATAACCCGGGATGATGCAGGCCATGCTGTTCTGGCACCAGCGGGACGGCGACCCGGCGTGGCTCGAGCGGGTGCAGCGCATGGCCGACGGCCTGCGCAAGATCGCCGTGTTCAAGGACGACTATGCCTACTACCCGGACGGCGGCGTCGCGTTCGACTTCAGCTACCTCAAGGAGTCCGGCTACCGCAATGCGGAGGAGCCGGCCTCGGCGGGAGAGGGGTTCGAGGGAGCGGCGCTGTTCTACAACAGCAACCAGATCGGCGCCCTCTGCCTCTGGTACGCCACCAGCGGCGACGAGCGGGCGCTCGACCTCGCGCGCAGGATCGGCCGCTTCGTCCTGCAGCCGCAGTTCTGGCACGCGGGCTCGTCGCCGGACATCGCCGGCGCCGAGCGCGGTCACTGGCAGGGCCACTTCCACGAGCGCATGATCACCCTGCGCGCGCTGTTGTGGTTGGCGATGGTCACCGGCGACTGGCGCCTCAAGGAGTTTGTGCGCGCGAGCTACGAGCACACGCGCAACTACGGCCTGGCCCGCATCGGCTGGAATCCCGGCTGGACCGGCCCGCATCCCCTGCAGCGGAACGAGCGGACCTGCGAGTCGTGCGGCATCGCCGGCCAGGTCGGCTTGGCGGTGCGCCTCTCGCAGGCGGGGCTGGGCGACTACTGGGACGACGTGGAAGGCTATGTCCGCAACCACCTGGTCGAGCAGCAGTTCGCCGACCCGGAACGGATCGAGCGGGCGCGCAGCACCTGCTACCCGCAATCGCGCAACTGGCTCGGCGGGTTCTGCGGGCCGGGCCGGGTGACCTCTCTCAACGACGGCTACCCGGCGCGCTGCTGCCGCGGCAACGGCGCGCAGGGGCTGTACCGCGCGTGGGACGGAATCGTGAGCTGCACGGACGGCGCCGCGCAGGTGAACCTGCTGCTGAACCGCGCCTCGCCGTGGCTGGACGTGGACAGCCACCTGCCGTACGAGGGCAGGGTGGTGATCCGCGCCAAGCGGGCTCGGACCGTTGCGGTGCGCGTCCCCGGCTGGGTCGATCGGGAAGCGGTCGAGTGCCGGGTGGGAGGCCGTCGCGCGGCGCCGGGCCGCGTGGCCAGCTACCTGATGTTCGACGGCGTCCGCGAAGGGGACGAGCTGACCGTCGAGTTCCCGATGATGGAGGAGACGGTCGAGTACACGGTGGCCGACGGCGTGTACGCGGACGGGGCGGAAGGCCCCGAGCTGCCGGCCACGCGCTACCGGTGCCACTTCAAGGGCAACACCCTGGTGGACATCGCGCCACGCGACGGCAGGAAGCACCTGAGCAGCGCCGAGCAGGAGCCGTACCCGATCTATCTGCGCGAACACTACCGGGCCGACCGCGCCCCGTTGCGGCGCGTGTCGCGCTACGTCGCCCCGTTCACGATCCGCTGGTAGCGCCGTGGCCACAGCGGGGTGGGGCGGGTGTGAGGGAACCGCCGGCCGGCTATAATCGCGAATCTTCCCGAACAGGAGGCTTCTATGAAGAACAAGATGGTCGTAGGGGGGCTCGCGGCCCTCGCGCTGCTGGCGCTGCCGCTGGCGGCCGGCGCAGACGGGATGGACCTGCACGGCGCCACGCTCAGGCTCCAGAACCACTGGGGCTGGACCTACCAGGACTATGTCGACGGCGGTGCCCAGCAGGAGTGGCGCGAGTGGGTCGAGGAGGAGTTCAACGTCAAGATCGAGTTCTCGGAGAGGAACTTCGGGACGTTCGCGGATGACCTCACGGCGAGCGTACTGAACGGCGATCCGATCGTCGACATCTTCCGCAACGCCGGCATCGCCGAGACGATCCGGCTCGCCCGGGCCGACGTGATCCTGCCCGTCGACGACGTGCTGCCGGCCGATTACCTCGACCGGACTCCCAGCTTTTCCCGCAACTACGCGGAGGTGATGGGCAGCTACGACGGCACGACCTACGGGATCAACATGAACCACGAAGCCATCTTCCTTGGCGTCGTGTTCAACAAGACGCTGCTCGAGCGCGAGGGCCTGCCGTCTCCCTACGACCTGATGGATGCGGGTGAGTGGGACTTCGACGCGTTCAAGGACATCGCCCTGAAGGCCACCAAGGATGCCGACGGCGACGGGGAGATCGATCAGTGGGGCCTGACCTTCGGCCAATGGGGACATGCCGAGCCCCACATCCTTCAGCGGCAGGCCATCTGGTTCGCGATGGCGAACGGCGGGTCCGTGGTCTCCGAGCAGGGCGGCAGCAAGGTGTTCGCGCTCAACGACTCGCGCGCCGTGGAGGCGGTCGACCTGCTGGCGGAGCTGAACGCCGCGGGCGCGGTTCGTGGCGCCAGCTACGACCAGGTGCAGCTCTTCTTCGAGAACAACGTCGCCATGGGCGTCATCGACTCCGGCTGGATGGAGCACTTCGTCAATCCCGAGAAGATGTCCGAGCCGGTCGGGCTGGTCCCGCTGCCCATGGGGCCGCAGGGCGGCGGCCAGGTCTACCAGCGCGTGATCGGCGAGACGTTTCTGATCCCGCGCAACTCCAAGCTCGACCCCGCGGCGGTCATCGAGGTGTTCTCCGCGCTCTACAAGGTGACGGCTCCCTACGCCGACATCGAGGAGGTGGAAACCGCCTACTACGCCAATTGGGACGAGAAGCGGGCAGGCGACGAGCGGACCTCGCAGTTCCTCCGTGACGCCGAGGCGAACCAGGTCCTCATCCCGGGCGCCGAGATGATCGGCCAGGAAGGGTACGAGTTGCTGCTTGCGACGCTGGGCGGGGCGATCGCCGGCGAGGTGTCGGCATCGACGGCCCTGGCCGAAATAACGCCTACCATCCAGGCGCTCGTGGACGATCTCTGGGAGCAATAATCGTCGGGGGGGGCGGGCCCCCCGCCGGGCCCCCCCCCCCCCCACCGGACGGGGGCCGGGGGGGGGGGGGGGGGGGGGGGGGGACGCGCACCACACACCCAGAGTGGGCG
>JAPPKD010000310.1:3014-21864 GCA_028820215.1 Spirochaetaceae bacterium
TCCTCTTTCTTATTTTATATTGTCCTCCTTCCGTTGGTGGTTGTTTTTTTTTTTTTTTTGTTTTTGGGGGGGGGGGCGGCGCGCCCCCGCCCCCCCCCCGACCGACCCCGTAACGGAAGGAGGCACTGCGGTTCCGGGGCGTGACGTGAGCCAAGCGAACCTCACTCGAAGAGTGGCAGGCGCCGGGTATCCCCATCTGCGCGGGCGCCTCCTGGCGCTCGCGTTGCTCGCGCTTGCCGCTCCGGGCGCGTGGGCGGACGGCGCGTACCGCTACGACAGCCGCGACCGGGTGGTGCGCACGCCGTCGCTCTATCACGTGGACCGGGTCGTGCACTTCAGCGACCTGGGTGTCGCGGTCGACGATCCGCGCGACGTCGCGGTCACCGGAGACGGGGCGGTGGTGCTGGATACCGGGAACAGCCGCCTGGTCTGGCTCGATGCCGAATTCCGGCTCGCGCGGGTCCAGGTAGAGTTCACGGACGGCGAACGCACCGAGACGCTGAACCATCCGCAGGGCGTGTTCGTCGCCGGGGACGGCGCGATCTACGTGGCGGACACCGACAACCGGCGCATCGTCGTGCTCGATGCCTCGGGCCGCCTCCTCAGGATCCTGGGCGAGCCCGCGGACGCCTCCTTCCGGATCATGTCCGCGGACTACGAGTACCGGCCCGTGAAGGTGGGCGTGAACGCCCTGGGCACGGTCTACGTGATCGTCAGGAACCTCTTCGAGGGGTTCATGCAGCTTGACGAGGAGGGACGGTTCGAGGGCTTCGTGGGGGCGCCCCGCGTGGTGGTCAGCCCCGTGGACCTGCTGTGGGCGCGCATCTTCACCGCCGAGCAGCGCAGCCGCATGACCCTCTCCCTGCCCATCGACTACCGCTCGATCGACTTCACCTCCGACGGCTACCTCCTCGCCACGGTGGCCGCGGGCGAGACCTACAGCGGCGAGCCGATCCGGAGGCTGAGCAACTCCGGGTTCGAGGTGCCCATCGCAGCCGGCGACCGCACGCCGCCCCGGGGCGACATTCTCTACTCCCTGGGCGAAGGCCCCTCCGTGCTGGTCGACGTGGCAGGGCAGCCGTGGGGCGTGTTCAGCGCGCTTGATCAGCGCCGGGGCAGGATCTTCACCTACGACGGGGAAGGGTCCCTGCTGGCCGTCATGGGCGGGATGGGCAACCGCGTCGGCCAGTTCCGCCTGCCGGTGAGCATCGACGCGCGGGGCAACGACCTGGTCGTCCTCGACAACGCCAGGAAGAGCCTGGTCGTGATGAAGCCGACGTCGCACGGCCGGTACGTGTTCGCCGCCCTGGCCCTGGAGGCCAACGGTTTCCACGACGAGGCGGTGCGCCTGTGGGAGCAGGTCCTGGCCTACGACCGCGAGTTCGAGGTGGCCTATGCCGCGATCGGGCGCTCCCGGCTCGCCGCCGGCGACTACCGGGCAGCGGTGCGCTCCTTCCGCCGCGCCAACGACCGGGAGGGTTACTCGCGGGCGTTCGCCGAGCTGCGCAGCGAGGTAGTCAGGAGGATCTTCCTGCCGGTGGTGCTGTCCGCCGTGATCGTCGCGGTGCTGTTCGCGGTCCTGGTGAAGCTGGGCTTCGCCGAGCGGTGCCGGGCGCTGTTCTCCCGGCTTGGCCGGACGGCCGCCATGACCCGGCCGCTGCCGCTGGCGCGGGTGAGCGGCCGCGACCTGGTGCGCGACCTCCGCTTTTCGCTGCACACCGCCCTCCACCCCGTCAGGGGCTTCCGGGAGCTGAAGCTCGCTCACTCTTCGAGTGAAGTTCGCTCCGCTCACTCTTCAGCCGTCCCGGCCGCGACCGTGATTCTGGCCGTGCTCTGCTTCGTCTACGTGCTGTTCCGGGAGGGCGCGGGATTCGTGTTCAACACCACGACGGGCGGGTTCGACCCTGCCCGCTTCGACCTGGTGCGCGTCATCCCCACGATCCTGGCGCCACTGGCCCTCTGGTGCACGGTGAGCTGGGCGCTGACCACGATCCTGCAGGGCAAGGGCACCCTGGGACAGGTTTACGTCGCCGCGGTCTTCTCCACGGTGCCGGTGCTCCTCGCCATGATCGCGCTGATTCCCGTCAGTCACGCGCTGGTCCGCGAGGAGGCCGGTTTCTACCACGGGGTGCTCTCTCTCGCGTTCGTCTGGAGCGGATTCCTGCTGCTGACCTCCACGACGATGACGCACGACTACGATCGGCTGTTCCGCAGCGTCCTCATCATCCTGCTGATCCTGGCCGGCATCGGCGTGACGGTGTTCGTGCTCCTGGTGCTGTTCAGCGTCGGCAACACCATCGTCAGGTTCGCGGCTGGGGTCTGGCGGGAGTACCTGTTCACCCGATGACGAAGGCATCTGGCGGGAGGGGAATCCGGGCGCTCGCCGCGGTGGCGGCGACCCTGGCCATGGCCGCGGTGCCGTTGTCTGCGCGCGCCCCGGATACCCTCGGAGTGCCCGAGTCCTTCGACCTGGTGGCCGAGAATGCCTCCCTGCGCCTCCACGTGGACCCGGCGACCGCCAACTTCGCGCTGGAGGACAAGGAAAGCGGCGCGGTCTGGCACTCCAACCCGCAGGACGTCGACGGCTACGACCGGACCGCGTCCGGAAGGGAGAGGAACCGGCTGCGCGCGCTGCTGGGCATGTCGTATGTGCGGGGCAACGGCGCCCGGGTCGCCTACGACAGCTACACGGACAGCGTGCTGCACGGCCAGCACGCTGTCCGTCCGATCGACGGCGGCTTCCGCGTGGAGTTCCGGCTGGGACGCAAGTGGCGGGAGTCCGGGCTCATGCCCCGCGTCGTCGAGGGCGAGCGGTTCGCGTCCACCGTGCTGGCGGCGGCGACCGAGGCCGAGAAGGAGACGCTGCTCACCTACTACGTGCCGGCGGCGCTGATCCCGCGCGAGGACGAGCCGGCCCCGATCGAGATCAGCGTCCCGGGGCCGCTCGGCGAGGTGTTCACGGAGCGGATCGAGGCGCTGCTCGGCGACCACACGCTGCTCGTCCGGGACGAAGCGTACCTGGCCGGGCTCGCCCAGCTCGCCGAGCTCCGCCGGAAGGCCGACGGCGCGTCCGGCGATGCGGAGCAGGAACTGCGCGGGCAACTGCTCAGGGTGCAGGGCTCCCTGGTGAAGCAGAAGACGGATTACGCCAAGGCGCTCATCGACGTGATCGTCGCCGACCGGGAGGAGTACGTCGACATCAGGTCGCTGACGCCCGCGGTCATGGAGCCGTTCCTGGGGCGGACGTTCCACCTGAAGTTCAAGCATCCGCGCTTCAAGACGGAGGCCCTGCTCGCCGCCCTCGGCAACAACGGGTACACGCCCGAGGACATCGTGGCCGACCACGGCACCTTCGGGCTCACCGCCCCGGAAAAGAACCACGAGCGGTTCGTCATACCGCTCGAGATCGTGCTCGACGGGCGCGGCTTCACCGCCCGCGTGCGCGGCCGGGAGATCGAGTACGGCGTCGACGTTCCCTTCCGCGCCGGCCCGGCGGTCACGACCGTGTCGTACCCCGTGCTGTCACTGGAGCTGCTGCCGTTCTTCTTCGCCGCGCGCCGCGACGATTCCGGCTACCTGTTCGTGCCCTCCGGGTCGGGCGCCCTCATCGACCTTGCCGAGCGCAAGGCCGGCGCCCGCTCGCTGACCGTGCCGGTGTACGGCGGGGACTTCAGCCTCGAACCGAGGCCGGGCGCCGGCGACCACGGCTATCTGCCCGTCTTCGGCGCCGTGCGGGAGGACACCGGCTTCCTGGCGATCATCGAGTCCGGCGCCTCGATCGCGTCGGTCTCCGTGCTCAAGGCCGGGGTCTACAACTCCTACCACACCGTGTTCGCGGACTTCACGATCACGGAAGGGCGGACGGAGGCGCGGGAGACCGGCGACGCCCTGTTCGGAGCCTACGCCATCTACGCGCCGGAGTCGTACGCCGGCGACGTGGTGTCGCGCTACCACCTGCTGCCGGCCGGCAGCGCCGACTACTCGTCCATGGCGCGCATCTACCGCGGACACCTGCTGGAGCGAGGCTTGCCGCCCCGGCGCCGCGGCGCCGGCACGCCGCTGTTCCTGGACGTCACCGCGTCGGTACCCACGACGGCGACCGTGGCCGGCATCCCGTACCGTTCGACGGCGGTGGCGACCGGCTACCGCGATGCGCGGCGGATGCTCTCCGAGCTCGACAACCCCGACGGCTTGATCGTCCGCTACGCCGGCTGGCTGGCGGGCGGCACCGCCCATCGGTTTCCGGGCCGTGTCTCCCTGAACGCCAAGCTGGGGAGCCGGCGGGAGCTTCGGCGCCTGCTCGATTTCTCCAGGCAGCGCGGGATCGGCTTCTACCCGGCCGTGGACTTCCTGGCCGTCAACGAGCGCGGCCTCTTCGACGGGTTCACTGCCAGCCGCGAGGCGGCGCGCGGCCTGGACCGGGCACCGATCAGGTTGCTCGACACCAACCCGGCGCTCACCGACGACATTCCCACCGGCACGTACCTGATCTCACCGGCGGCGCTCGGCGGCGTAGTCGGTTCCTTCGCCGGCCGCTACGGGCGCATGCGGCATCCCTTCCTCGGGCTCGACCGATTCGGACTCCTGAGCTTCAGCGACTATCGGCGCGGTGCCGATCCGGAGCGAATCTTCAACCCGGAGGAGACCTTGCACGTGCTCGACGAGGCGGCGTCGCAGCTCGCCGACGCCGGCTTCGGGCTGCTGATCGAGGGGGCAAACGCGCACCTGCTCCCGCGCGCGGCCGCCGTCATGCGCGTCCCCTACCGAGACGCGGACTACGACATCGTGACCCGCACCATTCCCTTCATGCAGATGGTCCTGCACGGCTCGGTGCCGTACTCCTCCGAGCCGGTCAACTACCAGGCCGACCAGCGGACGGCGCTGCTGCGGGCGATCGAGTCGGGGAGCAGCCTGGCGTTCGCCGTGGTCGGCGAGGCACCCGCCCTGCCTGCGCCGCTCCATGACGTCGATCTGTACGCCTCGCTCTACGCGAGCTGGAAGGACACCATGCTCGCCATGCACGGCACGCTCAGCCGGGCGCTGGCGGGGCTTGGCAGCGTGCCCATCCGCGCGCATGCCACGCTGGCCGACGGCGTGCGCGTGACCCGTTACGAGAACGGCGTGGACGTCGTGGTCAACTACCGCGACGAGCCGTACGTGCATGGGGGCGTGACGGTCGGCCCGAACGACTATCTGCGGGTACCGGAGCGGGTGGTGTGGTAGGGCGCGTCGACCTGGCCCGCAAGAAAGCGCGCATGGGCTACCTGTTCACGCTGCCGCTGATGGTCGGCATCGTCCTTTTTCTTATCATGCCGATCGTGCAGTCGATCTCGTTCAGCGTGGGTGAGATCGAGCTGACCGAAGAGGGCTACCTGCTGCATCCGGTGGGGCTGGCGAATTTCCACCACGTGCTCCGAGTCGACACCTTCTTCCCCCGCCACCTGGCGGCGGCCGTGGTGAAGCTGGCCTCGGAGGTCCCGGTCGTCCTGGTGTTCGGCCTGATCTGCGCCTCGCTCCTGAACCGTCCCTTCCGGGGGCGCGGCGTGATGCGCACGATTCTGTTCCTCCCGGTGATCCTGTCGTCGGGTGTCCTGGTCACCCTGCAGCAGTCATACCTGCTGACGCAGGAGCTCGACATCGGAACGCTGTTCGAGCGCTTCACGCGTCAGATGGTGAGCGGATGGGTGGTGGAGTCGGCCGCCGTCGACGGCGCGCTCTCCTACATCGTCGACGCCACCGCTCGCCTCCCCGGTATCGCCGCAGCCGCGGGCATCCCCATCCTGATCTTCCTTGCCGGCCTGCAGGGAATACCCGATTCGATGTACGAGGTGGCCAGGATCGAGGGGGCCAACGCCTGGGAGAGCTTCTTCTACATCACCGTGCCGCTGGCGGCGCCGCTGATCTTCCCGATCGTCGTCTACATGATCGTGGATTCGTTCACGGCCGCCGACAGCGAGCTGCTGCGCTACATCACGCAGAGCATGCAGAGCGGGGCCGGGTACGGCGCCTCCACGGCCATGGCGTGGGTGTTCTTCGGTTCCGTGGCGATCATCCTGGCGATCGTGGGCGCGGCCGTGGCGCGCTGGACGCGCAACAGCGGAGTGGTGGCGTGAGCTCGGCGCTGGCCAGGTGGACGACTCCCGCACAGCGGATCGCGTACCGGATCGATTGGCGGATCCTGCTCTTTCGGGTGTTCCGGTTCGCGTTCCTGGCCGGCGTGTCGTTCATCGTGCTCTTCCCCGTGCTGCACAAGCTCGTCCAGTCCTTCATGTCCGAGGCCGACATCATGGACGTCAACCGCGTGTGGATCCCGTCGGGGCTGTCGCTGTTGAACTACCGGATCGTCATGGTATCGCTCGATTACTTCCACAACGCGTTGCGGTCGCTCGGCCTGACGCTGCTGGTGTGCGGGTCGCAGATGGCCTCGTCGACGCTCGTCGCCTACGGCCTGGCGCGCTTTCGAAACCGGCTCACGAACGTCCTGTTCGTGAGCGCCGTGTTCAGCATGGTCATTCCCCCGCAGCTGATGATGATTCCGCTGATCTTCAACTTCCGGTACTTCAGCCTCTTCGGGCTGTTCCCGGAAGGCCTGAACATGACCGGAAGCATCCTGCCGTTCCTGCTTACCTCGCTGACCTGCATGGGCTACAAGAACGGCATCTTCATCTACGTCATGCGCCAGGTGTTCAAGGGCATCCCGCGCGATCTCGAGGACGCCGCCTACGTGGACGGATCGGGATACCTCAACACCTTTGCCCGCATCATCCTGCCCTCGGCCACCGCCGGACTGCTGGTCGTGTTTCTGCTGGCGTTCGTCTGGCAGTGGAACGACCTGACCTTCACGGAGCTGTTCCTGCCCAACGCGGAGCTGCTGTCGACGGTGATGGTGGGCTTCGGCTTTCAGTACGAAGACTGGTACGTCGCGTTCAACGACGGCGCACGGCCGCATCCGGGCTTCGTGGCCGCCGTGGTCAACACCGCCATGCTCGTGTTCATACTACCAGTGCTGGCGCTCTACCTGTTCGTGCAGCGCTGGTTCATCACGAGCGTCGACCGCGTGGGACTGGTCGGCTGAAGGAGTGAAGCGACCATGATCGAGAGATTCGTCACCGGCAACTGGGAGCTGGCGGTATCGGTCGCGACCGGAGCGCCGCTGCCGGGCGCGGACGTGAGGATCTACTTCTCCTCCGACGCCGGCCGGGAGAACTGCGGGTTCCTGAACGTCGGCAGCGGGCGCACCTACCTGGGGCGCCGCAAGCAGGGGAGCGAAGAGATCCTGCGCACCTACGCGGACGCCGGCCATCCGCCCTGGCGGATCCGGCTGCAGAAGCGCGGCGCCTTCTTTCGCTTCTGGATCGACGACGGGCCGCACGGCTACATCAAGGGGCCGACCGGGCAGTGGGACATGCTCTTCGAGCCGGCCGAGGCGCACCTGTTCATCGATTGCGACGTCGAGCACTACCGGATCGACGAGTGCCGGCTCACCAGCCTGACGTGGTTCGAGGAAACAACGGTGGCCATCCCCACGGGGGAGGAGGGGAGCTGGACGGCAGGGCACGTGATTCCGGGCGGCATCATCGAGCATGGCGGCCGCTTCTACCTGTACGTCATGGGCTCCCGCCCCGGCGAGCAGGAAGGAGGTCTGGAGCGCGTGATCGGCGTGGCGATGAGCGACGACCTGGAACACTGGGAGCTTCACCCCGAGCCGGTGGTGACGAGTTCGAACGTGCCCTACGACAACCTCTATCCCAACGGCGCCATCGTCACCGACGAGGGCAAGGTGGCGCTGCTGTACTCGTCGCAGATGTATCCGAAGTGGAACGGGTTTTGCCTCACGATGGCCGACCACCCGCTGGGGCCGTTCGTCGACCACCCCGGGAACCCCGTGTTCGACCACGGCGACCACGCGCACGAGTTCGACGTGGTCGCCCTGAAGGGCGGACGCTACAAGTATCTGCTGATGTACGCCGGCTTCACGCCGAACCCTCCGCGCGGCCTGGCCGGGGACCGGGGCTACGCGCTCTACAGCGACGACCTCGTCCACTGGGTGCCGGACCCGGACAACCCCGTGTTCGGCCCTGACACGCTGGACGACTGGGACGCCATCCACGTGCGCACCCGGTCGCTGACCAAGATCGGCGACACCTGGTACCTGTGGTACGAGGGCTGCAACACCTGGAAGCCTCCCGGCAAGGAGCACCACGGCTGGTGGGACACCGTCGGGCTGGCGCGCTCGAGGGACCTGAAGCACTGGGAGTACCACCCGCGCAACCCCGCCCTGGAATCGGGCCAGAGTCACTGGATCGGCTGGCCGCGTATGGTGATCCGGAACGGCACCGGCTACGTGTTCATGGTCGAGAACTCCCAGATCGTCTACAAGAAGATCCCGATCGACCGGCTCGCCGACTGGGAGAGCGACCTGGGAGAGACGATCGACCTGCTTCAGGGAGAGCCCGGATGAAGGATGTCACGATCGACCTCGATCACATCCCGTTCAGCCGCTACGGCGCGTACGTCTCGGTCAACCGCGACCGGGAGAAAGGGCTGTTCGTCATCCACAACGTCGAGCGGCGCTTCGGCGAGGACGAGGCCTTCACGCTGCAGTTCACCCGTGGCGGCGGCAGCGTCGACTACACCTACGAGATGCGCCCCGACCGGATCACCGTAACGAGCGACGGGGGGAGTGCCACCATCCATGTCCGGGACGACCACACGCTGGCTTTCGAGTCGCACGGCCTGGACCTGGAATTCCGGGCGATTACCGGGCACGGCTACGGCACCGAGTACGGGCCGGACGACTTCTGCGTGATCTCCGTGAACCAGCGCACGACGTCGCGGTTCCACGTGTTCCGGGGCGCGGGCGAGCTCAGCGGGCCCGTGCGGCGGTACCAGAGCAACGACAGCCTGGACTGGAAACGGGATCTGACGGTGCTGGCGGGAGGTGGGACGGCCACCGTCACGCTCACCATCATGAACGTGGAGCGGAAGCTCCAACATGCTCCGGTCGACATGGCGCGGGAGACCGCCGCCGTCAGGGAAGAGTGGGAGCGGTTCCTGGCCAGGATGCCGCCGGCGCCCGAGGGCCGCCACGACTTCGCGGTGACGACGTGGTACACGCTCTGGTCCTGCTTCGTGCGCGCGCGGGACGTCTACCGGTACGACGCGATGCTCATGTCCAAGAAGTTCATGAGCTCGGTGTGGACGTGGGACCACTGCTTCAACGCGCTGGCGATGATGAAGGTCAGCCGGCAGACGGCGCTCGAGCAGTTCCTGCTCCCGTTCGAGCTGCAGGCGGAGTCCGGGACCCTGTTCGACATGACCAATCCGAACCAGGAAGTGATCTGGGCCGTGACCAAGCCGCCCATCCACGGCTGGTGCTTCGGCCGCATGATGGACGTCTTCGACTTCGAGCCCGAGGTCCTGGAGAAGGTGCTCGGCCACCTGGCCGCGTGGACGAACTGGTGGATGGACTACCGCGACTCCGACGGCGACGGCATCCCCGAGTACCCGCAGGGGTGCGACAGCGGCTGGGACAACTCGACGCTGTTCGACGACGGCTTCTTCCTGGAGTCGCCCGACCTGGCGGCGTTCCTGGTCCTGCAGATGCACACCTGCGCGCGGATCGCCGAACGGCTCGGCAAAACGGAGGAGGCGCTCAGGTGGCGGCGCTCCGCGGAGGAGTTGCTGGAGCGGCTCTACGAGCACAGTTGGGTGGGCGGCCGGTTCGTGGCCATGCGGTCGGGGAGCCATTCGTACGATCCCGAGCCCACGTCGTTGCTGGCGCTGATGCCGATCGCGCTCGGCGAGCATCTGGACCCTGCGAAGATGGCGGTGCTGGCCGGCATCCTGGAGGAGCGGTTCCTGACCGAGCACGGTCCGGCCACGGAGGCGCCCGACAGCTCCCGCTACGAGAGCGACGGCTACTGGCGCGGGCCGATCTGGGCGCCGAGCACGTACCTGATCGTGGACGGACTCCGGCGCGGCGGCCGTGTCGAGCTGGCGGGGCGGATCGCCGCGTCGTTCTGCCGGATGGCCGAGCACAAGGCCATGGGCCAGTACGAGAACTTCGACGCGCTGACCGGGGTGGGGCTGCGCGCTCCCGGCTACACCTGGACGGCCAGCGTCTTCATGCTCCTGACGTGGGAGTACCTGCAAGGAGCGTGAACCCCACGTGACGGTCAGGGCCGCGCGGCGCGTTCTCAC
Source organism: Spirochaetaceae bacterium (assembly GCA_028820215.1). The sequence goes on from JAPPKD010000310.1 coordinate 13,218, forward strand.
GCTCGTGCTGCTGGCGGCGTGCCTGCCCGCCACCGCCGAATCGTATCTCGACTACCTGCGCCGGCACCGCGACTGGCCGGAGGTGCGGCTCGACCGGCCGATCGTCGTGCCGGGCACGGACTTCGCGGCGGCCGCCGGCTCGCCGCGTGCGGGGGAGATCGACGGAGTGGCGGCGCTGCAGACCCAGGAGCGGGGATCGGTGAGCTGGGACGTCACCGTCCCGCGCTCCGGGCTCTACCGGATCCAGGTCACCTGCCACCCGCTGCCCGGCAGGCGCATGCCCGCCGTGCGGGAGATTGCGATCGACGGCCGGGTGCCGTTCGAGGAGGCCCGGCGCTTGAGCTTCCCGCGCACCTGGGACGACAGCGGCGGAGTGCGGATCGACGTCCGCGGCAACCAGATCCGGCCCCGGATCGAGGAGCGGCCGCGCTGGACCACGGCCTACCTGCGCGACCGCGACGGCGACCACGCCGAGCCGTTCTCGTTCTTCCTGCGCCGCGGGGTCAACACGGTCACTCTCACCGGGATCGCCGAGCCGATGGCAGTGGCGTCGCTGGCCGTGACGCAGCGCGAGCGACCGCCGTCCTACGCGGAGTACCGCGACGCGGCATCCGCCTTCCCGGAGGCGTCCGGCTTTCTGCTCAAGATCCAGGGCGAGGACGCGGGGCCGCGCTCCTCGGCGACCCTCTTCCCCGTGCACGACAAGGGTGATCCGTCGATCGAGCCCTACCACCCGTACCAGGTGAGGATGAACTCGATCGGCGGCTACCGCTGGGCGAAGGCCGGGGACTGGATCGAGTGGACCTTCGCCGTGCCCGCGAGCGGACGCTACCGGATCGCGGTCAAGGCCAAGCAGGACATCAACCGCGGCGCCCGCTCCTGGCGGCGAATCTCCATCGACGGGAAGGTCCCGTTTCGGGAAGCCGAAGCCGTGGCGTTCCCTTACTCCTCTTCCTACCGGGTGATGCCCCTGGGAGGGGAGGCGCCGTACCTGTTCCACCTGGAGGGAGGCGAGCACACGATCCGGATGGAGGCGGTGCTGGGAGAGTTCGCCGGCGCGGTCGCCGAGGTGGATGCGATCGTGGCCGACCTGCTGGCCTTCTACCGTGACGTGATCATGATCACCTCGTCCAATCCCGACCCGTTCCGGAGCTACCAGCTCATCGAGCGCATTCCAGAGGAGATCGGCGAGCTGCCCGCGCTCCGGGAGCGGCTGTTGTCCGCGGCCGGACGGGTCGAGGGTACGGCAGGCTCCGGCGGCATATCGGCGAGCGTGCAGGAGCTTGCCGTGCTGCTCGACCGGATGGCGCGGCGCCCGGAGGTCATCCCGTTCGTGCTGAGCGAATTGCAGAACGCCATCACGGCGCTCAGCGTGTGGGCGGCCCGCAACCGGGAGCAGCCGCTGCAGGTCGACTACCTGGTGGTCGCATCGACGGACCGGGAGTTTCCTGAAACGCGCGTCAGCCTGTTCGTGCGGTGGTTCAGGAAGCTGCAGGCGTTCGTGGCGTCGTTCTCGCCGAACTACCTGCAGGCGTTCCCGGTCGCTGGCGAGAGGGTCGCCGGAAGCGATGAGATCGCGGGTGGCGAGGTTGCGGAGGAATCCGGAGCTCCCGTCACCGTCTGGATGGGCACCGGCCGCGACCAGAGCCAGATCCTGCGGCAGATCATCGACGATCTGTTCACGCCCGCGACCGGCATCCCGGTCGAGCTGGAGCTGGTGCGGAGCATCCAGTCCATCCTGATCCCGGCCAACCTGGCCGGCACGGCGCCGGATGCCGTCATCGGCCACGCGAACATGGAGCTGGCCTTCCGCGGAATGCTCGCCGACCTGTCGGCGATGGACGGCTATGCGGCGGTGGCGGAACGCTTCGCTCCCGGCGCGCTGGCGCCGTTCAGCCACCGCGGCGGCGTCTACGCCCTCCCGGAGACCATGAGCTTCCCGGTGCTGTTCTACCGCACCGACATCCTCGACTCGCTCGGGATCGGGATACCGGCGACCTGGGACGAGGTGCGCGCCCTGCTGCCGACGCTGCGCGCGCACCACCTGGACTTCGGGCTCGGCATGGACCCGGGCTCGCTGCTGATGATGGTGAACCAGCGCGGGGTCCCGGTGATGAAGGAGGACAGCATCGAGACCAACCTCGATTCGGAGACCGTGATCGCGACGGTCGACGAGTTCACGGACCTGTTCATCCGCTACGACGTGCCGTATGCCTACAATTTCTTCAACCGGTTCCGGTTCGGCGAGATGCCCCTGGCCATCCAGCCGTTCAGCTTCTACAACACGCTGGTCGTCTTCGCGCCGGAGCTCGCCGGCCGGTGGGGGATGGCGATGGTCCCCGGCACGCGGACGGCCGACGGGACCGTCAACCGCACCGTGACCGTCCTGCCGAGCATCATCCCGGAGCCGGTCGCCGGGCCGGGCGCGGTGCAGAACACCTGGGACGTGTCGTCGCTGACGGCGGTCGGCATCACCGGATCGTCGATCGTGCGGGGCTCGTCGAACCTCCACGGCGCCTGGGAGTTCCTGAAGTGGTGGTCGGGGCGCGAGGCGCAGGTGCTGTACGGCACCGAGCTGGAGTCGCTGCTGGGGGAGGCGGCGCGCTACGCGCCGGCCAACCTGGAGGCGCTGGCGGAGATCCCGTGGAGCCCGGCCGAGCGGCGCGTGCTGTTCGAGCAGGCGGACTGGGTCGAGGGACTGCCGCCGATCATCGGCAGCTACTACGTGTTCCGCAACCTGAACTGGATGATCCGCGCCATCGTCGTGGACGGGGACGGCGTGCGGGAATCGGTGCGGCGCTACGACGATGCGATCAACCGCGAGCTTCACCGCAAGCGCGCGGAGTTCGGGCTGGAGACCGACCGTGCCGCGCTCCCGCAGGAGTACCAGGACCGGTACTGGGAGCGCTTCGTCCGCATCGACCGGCTGGAGGACGCCGACGTGCCGGATGTCGGCGACTTCGTCCCCGCGGAGATCGTGCGCGAGCTGGCGGCGGCGGAGTGAAGGCGACGTCGGCCGTGCACGTTCCCGGCATGACCATGGGCGAGCGGCTGCGCGTCACGGGCGCGAAGCTCTGGCAGGCGCGCGTGTCCTACGCGATGCTGGCCCCGTTTCTCGTCGCCTTCACGGTGTTCGTGGTGGTGCCGGTGCTGTTCTCCTTCGTGCTGAGCTTCACGCAGTTCAACATGGTGCAGCGCCCGACCTGGGTGGGGTTCGAGAACTACCTGCGGATGTTCCTGGACGACAGGATCTTCCTGATTGCGCTGCAGAACACGCTGGTCTACGCGGCGATCACCGGCCCGGTCGGCTACCTGCTCTCCTTCCTGTTCGCGTGGCTGATCAACGAGATGCGCCACCGGCTCCGGATCGTGCTGACGCTGCTCTTCTACGCGCCGGCGATCGCCGGCAACGCCTTCATGATCTGGGTGCTGCTGTTCAGCCCGGACGCGCACGGCTACATCAACGGCACGCTGATCGCCCTGGGCATGATCACCCGGCCGGTCCAGTGGCTGATCGACCCCGACTACATGATGCCGATCGTGATCGGGGTCGTCCTCTGGATGAGCCTGGGCACCAGCTTCCTGGTCTTCATCGCCGGGCTCAAGGGCATCGACGAGTTCCTCTACGAGGCGGCGGCGATCGACGGCATCGACAACCGCTGGCAGGAGCTCTGGTACATCACCCTGCCGGCCATGCGCGGGTACCTGCTGTTCGGGGCCATCCTCGCGATCACGGAGTCGATGACCAACACGACCATCATCAGCGCGCTGACCGGCGACGAGCCCACCGACTGGGCCACCTGGACGATCGTCGCGCACTCGAACGACCACGCCCTGGTGCGCTTCGAGCTGGGCTACTCCTCGGCGATCATCTTCCTCCTGTTCCTGGCCATGGTGGTGGCGCAGAAGATCGTCCAACGGTTGTTGGCCAAGGTGGGGTGAGGGCGTGAGGCGGAACGTCGCGACCATCCTGCGCAACCGCAACCTGTCCCGCTCGCTGGCGGGCGACATCGTCATCCTGCTGTTCCTCTGCGGCGGGGGCATCTTCATGGCGCTGCCGCTGGTCTACGCCGTCGGCAACGCCTTCAAGCCGCTGGACGAGCTGTTCCTGTTTCCGCCCCGCTTCGTCCCGCGCCGGGCGACCTTCCAGAACTTCACCGACCTGTTCCTGCTGATGGAGCAGTCCTGGATTCCGCTGTCCCGCTATTTCTTCAACTCCGTGTTCATCGTGACCTTCGCGCTGGCCGGCAACCTGGCGGTCTGCTCGATCGCCGCCTACGTGCTCTCCAAGCACGACTTTCCCGGCAAGAAACTCATCAACGAGGTGATCATCCTCAGCCTCATGTTCTCGGGAGCGGTGACGATCATTCCGAACTACCTGACGCTGTCCTGGCTGGGGTTCATCGACAGCTACTGGGCGATCGTCGTGCCCGCGTGGGCGCAGACGCTGGGCCTCTACCTGATGAAGAAATTCATCGACTCCATGGTGCACGACTCGCTGATCCAGGCGGCGCGCATCGACGGGGCGGGCGAGCTGACGATCTTCGCGCGCGTCGTCATGCCGATCGTCAAGCCGGCATGGCTGACCCTGATCATCATCAATTTCCAGGTGATGTGGCGGAACACCGGCGACATCTTCATCTACTCCGAGCAGTTGAAGCCGCTTCCGTACGCCCTGTCGCAGGTCGCAGGCGGCGGCATCGCCCGCGTGGGCGCCGCGTCGGTGGTGACCCTCTTCATCATGGCGGTGCCGATCGCGGTGTTCATCTTCAACCAGAGCAGGATCGTGGAGACCATGGGCACCTCCGGCATGACGGGAGAATAGGCTCCAGCACGGCGGCGCCTCCTTGACAGGGGAAGGGCCACTCTCGATCATCCGGGGATGGACAAGCCGTCCGGTGCGACGGCCCCCGGCGCAATCGACGTGGCCGTCAGACAGACGCTGCGCAGGCAGACCCGATCGCGCATCCTCCGCATGAAAGAGCTGTACCTGCTCTTTCTGATCCCGCTGGCCCTGCTGGCGATCTTCAAGTACGTCCCCATGGTCGGCGTCATGATCGCCTTCAAGGACTACAGCGCCCGCGCCGGCATCCTGGGCAGCTCCTGGAACGACTTCGAGCACTTCAAGTTCTTCTTTTCCACGCCGCAGTTCCCGGAGCTGCTGCTCAACACCTTCCGGATCAGCGTGCTCAAGTTCGCCTTCGGGTTCCCGGCGCCGATCGTCTTCGCGCTGGTCCTCAACGAGCTGACCAACCGCCGCTACAAGCGCGTCGTGCAGAGCATCTCCTACCTGCCGCACTTCCTGTCGTGGGTGGTGCTGGGGGCGATCTTCAAGGTGCTGTTCTCGGTGGAGCGGGGCCCGATCAACGCGGTCATCCAGGCCGTGGGCGCCGAGCCCGTCTATTTCCTGGCCGAGCCCGACTGGTTCCTGTTCTCGGTGGTCCTCACCCACATCTGGAAGAGCATCGGCTGGGGCAGCATCATCTTCCTGGCGTCGATCACCTCCATCGATCCCGGCCTGTACGACGCCGCTGACGTGGACGGCGCGAACCGCCTGCAGAAGGTCCTGCACGTGACCCTGCCGTCGATGGTCCCGGTGATCATCATCATGCTCATTCTCAGCGTCCAGAACCTCAACCAGGCGGGCTTCGATCAGATCTTCAACCTCTACAACCCGCTGGTGTTCAGCGTCGCCGACATCTTCGAGACCTACGTGTACCGCGTCGGGCTGGTCGACCGGCAGTACGACTTCGGCGCCGCGGTGAACTTGTTCCAGAACCTGGTTGCGGTCATGTTCGTGCTGATCGCCAACACGCTGGCGCGGCGCTACAGCGAATACGCGCTGTGGTAGAGGGGCCGGTTCCGTGACCATTCGCAGGAGCATCGGCAGCCATGCCTTCGACGGGCTCAACGTGCTGTTCATGGCCGCGTTCTGCATCTCGGTCCTGTACCCGTTCTGGAACCTGATCCTGGTGTCGCTGGAGGGCGTCGAGGAGGCCAAGGCGCTGCGCTTCAAGCTGACCAACCAACACTGGAATGCGTCGGCGTATGAGTATCTGCTGTTCGACTCGCTGGTGCTGCGATCCTACCGGAACACGATTCTGCGCACGGTGGTGGGGACTGCCATGAGCGTGTTCGTCTGCTCGATGGCCGCCTACACCGTGTCCAAACGGGATCTCCCCGGCCGTGGCCTGCTGATGGCGATCCTGATCATCACCCTGTTCTTCTCGGGCGGATTCATCCCCACGTTCCTGCTCATCAGGGGCCTGGGGCTGTACAACACCTTCTGGGTGCTGGTGCTCCCGGGCCTGGTGAATGCCTTCAACGTCATCATCATCCGCAACTTCTTCATGGCGATCGACCCGGGGGTCGAGGAGTCGGCGCTGATGGACGGCGCCACCTACCGGCGCATCCTGGTGTCGATCGTCATGCCGCTGAGCATGCCGGTGCTGGCGACGGTCACGCTGTGGACGGCCGTGAGCATCTGGAACGAGTGGTTCGAGGCGCTGATCTTCACGTCGGGCAACGACTGGATCGTGCTGCAGGAGTTCATCCGCCGCATGATGGAGGAGGTCTTCAACAAGCGGGAGCTCGCGGTTATCGACCGGTTCAACGACGAGTTCGGTCAGCAGATCCAGCGCGACAACGTACAGTCGGCGGTGATCATCATCACCATCGGGCCGATCGTGCTGCTCTATCCGTTCCTGCAGCGCTACTTCGTGCGCGGCATCATGGTCGGTTCCCTGAAGGCGTAACCGGGCGCGAATAAAAAAGGCAGGGCCCTTGCGAGCCCTGCCTGTAACGTGGCCCCGGAGCCGGTGCTCCGAAGCGCGAAGCTCAGTACTCCAACCTGCCTTGGAGGTAGGAGTCGACCAGCGGCGCCTTGCCGAACTCGTTCAGGTACCGGCTCATGCCGTTCTTCTCGAGCTCAGCCAGGTAGTCGTCCCAGTCTCCATCGAGGTCCAGGTCGCCCAGGATGAACTTGGCCGTGTATTCCAGGGCCGTGGTGGTGAGACCCGAGTCGTAGCGATTGCGCATCGTGATGATGTTGGTCTCGTTCAGGAAGTCGTAGCGGTACTGATGGACGTAGTGGTCCATGTAGCCGTCTTTCGCCAGCAGATCGTTCTCGACCTGCTCGTACGGCTGCCCCAGCTTGCGGATGTCGTGCAGCCACGGGAGCCAGTATCCGCCGATCAGGTTGCCGGCGTGCTTGTGGCGCTCGTCCTCCGGGAACTCGTGCTGGATGACCGGTGACTTCCAGGGCTCGCCCGACCAGTCATAATTCACGCCTTCCACGCCGTACCAGTTGCGCAGGAACCCCTCGCGAGTGGAGTGCAGCCAGTCGAAGATGCGCATGGCGCGGTCGAATTTCTCATCGGACAGGTCGCTCGCCGCCAGAGCGGCGCGTCCCCGGGTGCCGATCCTGAATCCGGTGGGGATCGCCGGCGTCATCGCCGCCCCGCCGGCCGAGGTCCCGTACATGCCGGTCATGTGGTTCAGCTCGGTCGGCACCACCAGCACCTTGGCGTCCGGGTTCGCATACAGCATCGCGAAGGGCACCTCGGTGTCCGCTGCCTCGTAGATGTAGGAGTAGTGGTACTGCATGTAACCGAGGTGGCCGGAGTTCCACAGATCCCGCGCGGCGCCCGCGTCCTGGGCCGCGATCACCGTCTCCTTGCTCAGGACGCCCTCCTGATAGAGCTGGTTGAACCACCTGAGCGCGTCCCGGTAGGCGTCGGTCGCGTACGCGAACTTCAATTCGCCGTCCTCCAGCACGTTGATGTCGACGCCGCGGCCCTCGGTGCCGTACAGCGAGCCGGCCTGGCCGAAGCCGGTGAAGGTGGCCGGGAAGAAGCTGCCGACGCCGTAGGTCCGTTCGGCGCCCGAGACGTTCTCGTCCACGAACCGCTTGAGGATCTGACGCATCTGGTCGGTGTCGAAGCCCTCGGTGCTCCAGAAGACCCGCGGTGCGATCTCGGTGAGCTCGCCGGGGGCGTCGATGCCGAGCTTCTCCAACCAGTCCAGGCGATAGTAGGAGACCATCATCGTCGAGGGGGTGCGGAAGAGCTGCGGGATGCCCATCAGCGCGTCCTCGCCCGGCACGCGCAGGAAGGACCACGCGCCGGTGTCATCCATGAGCGCGGCGGTGTTGGGCATCTTCTCGCGGATGTCCTCGAACGACCACGTGCGGATGAAGTCGTCCTGGTACAGCTCGTCCATGTTCGCCTGCAGCACGGCGGAGAATTCCGGGAGGCGGCCGGTCGCGAGCTGCGCAGCCACCGCCTCGTCGTTGCTCCAGTCCCGCAGATCGGGCCAGATGAAGGTCGTGTTGAACCGCTCCGACATCTCGTTGAGATAGATGTTCTCGGAGGCCTTGTCCTCGTCGTGGAAGCGCATCGTCCAGCCGAGCCACTCGATCTCCAGGTGCTTGGCGAAGTGGTCCTGGCCGAACGCCGCGCCGGCGGCGAGGAGCGTGATGAGCCCCACCACGACGCCTGTGACCAGCGATCTCCGTAACCGTCTCATGTGAACCCTCCTCTGTGGGTATGGATAGTGGGCCAGTCTACGGGCCGGCCTCCGGCCGGGCAAGGCGCCGCATTGCCTCACCAGAAATCTAACCCTGCCGAAAGCGTGCCTCATCTAAAAA
>JAPPKD010000203.1 GCA_028820215.1 Spirochaetaceae bacterium
CCCGACACCGACACGGGATGGTGGATCATCGAGATGCTGTGGATTGACCAGTAATTCCTGCATGACGGCGAGGGAGGGACCGGGCGCGGCGCGCGTCCCCTCCCCTCGCCCGCGGCCAGCATGAGTCCGCCGGCAGCCGAGGTGCTGCTCGAAGTCAGAAACCTCAGGACACACTTCAAGCTGCGCCAGGGCGTCGTGCGCTCGGTGGACGGCGTGGATCTGACCATCTACCGCGGGCGCACCCTCGGTGTGGTGGGCGAGAGTGGCTGCGGCAAGAGCGTGACCGCGCAGTCGATCCTGCGTATCGTGCCGCATCCCGGCGAGATCGTGGCAGGCCGGATCCTGCTGCACGGCAAGGAGGGCGGGGAGCCGGTCGATCTTGCCACCCTGCCGCCCAAGGGGCAGCGCATCCGCGAGGTGCGCGGCGGCGAGATCGGCATGATCTTCCAGGAGCCGATGGCGTCGTTGAGCCCGGTGCACACGGTCGGCAACCAGGTCATCGAGATGGCGCTGCTGCACGGCGAGGGCGGCCCGGCGGAGGCGCGGGAGGCGGTGCTCGACATGCTCAGCCGGGTCGGCTTCTCGGAGCCGGAGCGCACCTTCGACTCCTACCCGCACGAGCTCAGCGGCGGCATGCGCCAGCGGGCGGTGATCGCCATGGCGCTGGTCGGACGCCCGAGCCTGCTGATCGCCGACGAGCCCACCACTGCCCTGGACGTGACCACCGAGGCGCAGATCCTGCGCCTGCTGAAGCGGCTTCAGGCGGACCTGGGCATGGCGATCATGTTCATTACCCACGACCTGGGGGTGATCGCCAAGATGGCCGACCACGCCGCGGTGATGTACCTGGGCAAGGTGGTGGAGCACTCCGACGTGGACGCCCTGTTCCACGACCCCAGGCACCCTTACCTGCGCGCCCTGCTGTCCTCGGTGCCGCGCTTCGGCGGCAGCGTGCAGGAGCGGCTGGCCTCGATCGAGGGCATGGTGCCCGATCCGTTCCGCCTGCCGGGCGGCTGCCCGTTCCACCCGCGCTGCCCGGAGTCGATCGCATCGCGCTGCGAGGACGAGGTCCCGGTGTACCGCACGCTGCCGGGGGCCGCGCATCGCGGTGTGGCCTGCCATCTGCATGCGCCGCAGGGTGAGCCGGTGGCCGTACCGCGATGAGTGCGGCTCCCGAGGCGGACGACCTGCTGCTCAGGGTCAGCGGCCTGCGCAAGCACTTCCCGATTCAGAAGGGGCTGTTCGGGCGCACGGTGGGACAGGTGAAGGCGGTCGACGGCGTCGATTTCACCATCAACAAGGGCGAGACGCTGGGACTGGTGGGCGAGAGCGGCTGCGGCAAGTCCACCACCGGGCGCTGCCTGCTGCGCGGCCACGACCTGACCGCCGGCGAGATCTGGTTCAACGACCAGGACCTGGGCTGGGTGGACGTGTTCGGCCTGGACCGCAACGATCTCAAGATGTTCCGCCGCCACGCGCAGATGATCATGCAGGACCCGTTCCACTCCCTGAACCCGCGCATGACGCTGCTCGACATCGTCGGCGAGGGGCTGACCATTGCCGGCGTCAAGGGGCAGGAGCGGGCCGACCGGGTGGCGGCGACGCTGGAGGTGGTGGGTCTGCGCCGCGAGTACATGAGCCGCTACCCGCACGCCTTCTCGGGCGGCCAGCGGCAGCGCATCGGCATCGCCCGGGCGCTGGCGCTGAACCCGCAGTTCGTGGTGTGCGACGAGCCGGTGTCGGCACTCGACGTGTCGATCCAGGCGCAGATCCTCAACCTGCTGCAGGACCTGCAGGACCGGTTCGACCTGACCTACCTGTTCGTGGCGCACCAACTCAACGTGGTGCAGCACATCTGCGACCGGGTGGCGGTGATGTACGTGGGCCGGGTGGTGGAGGTGGCCGACACGCAGGCCCTGTTCCGGGGGCCGCGCCACCCCTACACCGAGGCGCTGCTGTCGGCGGTGCCGCGGCCCGACCCGCGCCACGAGCACGACGAAATCGTGCTGTCCGGCGAGGTGGCCAACCCGGCGGCGCCGCCCGACGGCTGCTACTTTCACCCGCGCTGCAACTACGTGGTCGAGGACTGCTCGCAGCGGACGCCGGAGCTGACCGCGGAGGCCGAACAGCACTTCGTGCGCTGCCACCGTGCCGGCGAGCTGACCCTGGCGGGAGTCGACTGATGGGGGGCGACAGATAGTGGGAGCGTACGTCATTCGCAGGCTGCTGCTGTTCCTTCCGATGCTGGCGGCGATCAGCGTGATCACCTTCATCCTGATCCAGCTCCCGCCGGGCGACTACCTGACCAGCGAGATCATGGCGATGGCGGAGCGCGGCGAGG
>JAPPKD010000252.1 GCA_028820215.1 Spirochaetaceae bacterium
CGGAAAGCGGTACTTCCACATCGAGTCCTTGCCCATGACGCGCATCCGGGCAGGAATCGCCGCGTGGATCGGCGTGTCGATGTAGCTGCGATGGTTGGGGACCCACACGCACGGGCCATCTGGCAGGTGCTCCAGACCATCGACGGAGATGCGGTTCCACGCCCGGAAGACGCCCCAGATCGCGTACTTCATGATCCGGTAGACGGCCATGTTGATGGGCCGGTCACGCAACTCGACTCCAGCCGGGGCGGACCCGGTCACTGAAGCGCTCTGGACTCGGGAACGGCGGGGGGCACCGACGCAGCCGCAGGACCTGCGTCATCCACACCAGCGCCGGCCACGCCCAGGGCGCGTTCGGCAATTCCGTTCGCACGGCGATACATCGCAGTGACGGTCTCGGCCGCCTCGCCCTCGGACATCTCGCTCGTGTCGACGATGACCGCTCCGGGCGCTACCCGCAACGGCGAGTCATGCCGCTGCGAATCGAGACGATCACGCTCGGCCAGCTCTGCGGAGAGCGCTGCGTGAAGGTCGTCAAAGTCAGGCAACGCATCGGCCGACTGCTGCTGCAGCAGGCGCCGGGTGGCGCGCACCGCGGGCGCTGCGGTCAGGAACACCTTCAGGATCGCATCAGGGAACACCACGCTGCCGATGTCGCGGCCCTCCATCACCCCCCCGCCGACGCGGTGGGCCCAGTCCCGCTGGCGACGGGTCAGCACCCATCGCACCTGCGGGTTCGCAGCCACCACGCTGACGCTGCGATCCACCTCTGCGCTGCGTATCGCCGCTGTGGCATCGGCGCCGTCGACGGTGACCTGCTGCGCGCCGCTCGCGCTGGAGATCTCGACCTGCGCCGTGCGTGCGATCTTCGCCACCGCCGCGAGGTCACCGAGATCGACTCCGGCTTGCAGAGCTGCCCACGCCACGGCCCGGTACATCGCGCCGGTGTCGAGGTAGTCCATGCCCAGCTCGGCCGCCACCGCACGCGCCACGCTGGACTTGCCCGAAGCCGCCGGACCGTCGATCGCGATCACCGGCACCACCGGCACCGCCGACGCCGAGCCTTCGGTCGGCGAGGCCCGGAGCGTCTCGAGCACCTCATAGAAATCGGGAAACGTCTTGGCAACGCAGTCAGGATCGTCGACGGCGATGCCAGCCACCCGCAGGCCGATGAGCGACATCGCCATCGCCATGCGGTGGTCGCCATGGCAGTCCACCACACCTGCCCGCAGGCCGAACGGGTTGGCGCGCACGATGATGCCGTCGAGCTCGGCTGTCGCGTCGATGCCACGCTTGGCGAGCTCCGCGGCGGTGTTGGCGATGCGGTCAGTCTCCTTGCGGCGGATGAAGCCGATTCCCTCGATGGCAGTCGTGCCCTCGGCGAACGCCGCCACGGCCGCCAGCGTCTGCGCCGTGTCAGAGAAGTCGCGCAGGTCGAACGTGCCGGCGCGCAGCCGCCCGTCCACCGGAGCGCCGACCGTCAGGGCATCGTCGCTGACGGTGACCTCCGCGCCCATCTCGCCGAGCACCTCGGCAAAGCGCACATCGCCCTGGATGCTGTGGCTGCCGAGCCCTTCCACCCGCACACTGCCGCCGCACAGCGCTGCCGCTGCCCAGACGTAGCTGGCGGCAGAGGCATCGGGCTCGATGGTGTAGTGAGCTGCGCGGTAGCCGCCTTCGGTGACCACGTAGCGATCGGCGCCGTGCACGACGACGTTGGCGCCGAATGCCTCCATGACCGCCACCGTCATGTCGATGTACGGCTGGCTCACGGTGTCGAACGCAGCGTCGATCTCCACGTGGGCGCCGCCACGCAGCGGTCCCGCGAGCAGCAGCCCCGTGGCGAATTGGCTGGACACATCGGCTCGGATCCGCACATGGCGCAGCTGCGCTTCAGGGCCCGCGCCAGCCGGTATGACTTCGATCGGCAGGCAGCCGTGCTCGCCGAGTTCGCGCACCTCGACGCCCAGTGAGCGCTGCGCCGCGAGCAGATCGTCCTGCGGTCGCGCCCGCAGCTGTGGATCGCCGTCGAGCAGCCAGCGGCCGCCGAGCGCTGCGACGACGGGCAGGATGAAGCGGGCCGTCGTGCCCGACGACCGCGCGTGAATCTTGATCGGCTCGTCGGCGGCGTCATGGGCGGCACCGAGAGAACCCGTGCGCCGGCCGCCGATACCGTCGATGACGAGCCAGCGTCCGGGGCGGTCGACCTGAACGACCGCACCCAAGGCGGTGACCGCATCGATCATGGCCTCGGTGTCGTCCGCGAACAGGACGCCCTCGAGTGTGCTGCGTCCGGTGGCCAAGGCCGCGCACAGCACGGCCCTGTTCGTGATGCTC
>JAPPKD010000187.1 GCA_028820215.1 Spirochaetaceae bacterium
ATCCGCGCCAACCTGGTGCTGCACTTCCAGCAGAACCCGATGTACCCCGGCATCAAGTTCGTCAGCAGCCCCGACTTCACCCTGCAAACCCTCGGCTACGCCGGCACCTTCCCCTTCGCCGAACCGTAACCCGTCGGCGGGCAGCGGACGGGCCCAAAATCACTACGAACTGTTGCAACTACAAACGGTTGCAACCACAAAGCATTGTGACTAATGGAGGATGCCGAGGGCATGCTCCGCGAGGAACTCTCCCCGACCGGCGGCTACGCCCAGACACTGGCAGCGATCGGGCGCGGGCGGACCCGCTTCTCTCACATCGCCGGCGAAGTGGGCCAGCGCATCGACCACGCATTGGACGTACTGATCAAGACCGGCTTTGTGGCCAAGGTGGTGCCGGTGGGAGCACCGCGCGGCGCGCGCGGCTCGTACGAGATACCCGACCCCTACCTGCGCTTCTGGTTCCAGGTGCTCTACACCGAGGCGGCGCTGATCGAGGGCGGCCAGGGCGTCGCGGTGCTGGAACGTGTGCTGCCGCGCTGGCAGACGCACCTCGGCTCGGTGTTCGAGGAACAGGCGCGCGCCCACGCGCGTCGGCTCGTACGGCGCGGCGAGCTTCCCGCCGACCTGGTCATCGGACCGTGGTGGCCCGCCCGCGGTGGCAACGTGGAGGTCGACGTGCTCGGCCTCCGCGGCAGCCGCACCGCGCTCATCGGCGAAGCCCGCTGGCAGTCGTCACCGCTCGGCACGCGCGACCAGGAGACGCTGCGCCGCAAGGTGCCCTTCGTCCCCAACCCGGTAGACGAACCGACCCTGGTCCTCTGGAGCCGCGGCGGCGTCGCCCCGGAGGTCCACCGCGCCGGAGCCCTGGGCTTCAGCATCAATGACGTCGTGACCTGAACGGCTCCGTTGCCCGGCCTGCCGCATCGGACGTTGCTGTGTTTCACATATTGATGGTTTCGCGTACGGCGAAACACTGAATTTGGTGAAACAGTTGGGCAACGAAGGAGACCCTTTGCCTCTGGAATCACCGACTGCCGTACTGGATGACGGTGTTGATGTCGGAGATGGACAATTCGGGGTGGCAGTCGACGATGTCGTTGTGCGACATGCCGTGAGAGAGCAGGCCGAGAAGGTGCTCGACGCTGAGCCGAGTGCCCTCCAGGATCGGTTTGCCGCCAAGGATCTCCGGATTCGCAACAATCCGACGCATCGCCGCGCCTCGTTCGTGATTATCCATCAGCACCAATGGTGTTCCAGAAGGTGGTGATGAGGCGGTTTACGTCGGGGGCGCGTTCCATCTGCACCATGTGGCCGGTGTTGTCGAGGACGTGCACGTGGTCCTGATTGGGCAGGGCGCGGGCGTGGCCGGCCGGGATGATGCGGTCGTCGGCGCCCCAGATCACGAGGGTGGGGACGGTGTCGAGCACTTGGCGCGCCTCGTCGGTCAGTTCGGCGGGGTCGCTGAGCTGGTAGGCGAGCGCCTCCAGGCACTCCTGCACGCCGTCGAGCCGCTTGTACTTGAGCAGGTCGGCGACCAGTTGGCGGGTGACCAGCGACGGGTCGGCGAACAGCTCGCGGACGTGCGGCCGGAGCTCGCGGCGGTTGCGGGCGGCGGTGAATCCCTGTAGGTACTCGGTGTTGATCTCGGGGCCGAGGCCGGCGCTGGCCAGCAGGGTCAGCGAGCGCACCAGCTCGGGCCGCGACTGCGCCAGTTGCAGGGCGACCCCGCCGCCCATGGAGTGGCCGACCCAATCCGCCTCGGTAACGCCGAGCTTATCCATCATGTTCTGCAGCACGTGCACCATGCACAGCAGGTTGCCGTTGGCCACCTTCTTGGTGGTCAGGCCGTGGCCCGGCAGGTCGGGCGCAATGACCGTGCGGTCGGCGATCAGCGCCGGCTGATTGAACAGCCAGTTGCCCAGGTCGCCGCCGAAGCCGTGCAACAGGACGGCGGTCCGGGCGGCGGACCCCTGCCGCAGGTAGTTGATGGAGAACTCGCCCACCTGGATCGTCTCGGTCTGGTCGCCGCCCTCCTCGGCGCCGGCTTCCTCGGGCACGAAGCTCTCCTGGAACTGCTGCACGAAGGCGTCGACTTCGGCATCGGGCGTGTCGGCGCCGGCGACCACGCCGAGCAGCGCGC
The DNA here is from genome assembly GCA_028820215.1 of Spirochaetaceae bacterium. The sequence goes on from JAPPKD010000187.1 coordinate 2,141, forward strand.
CGACCGGCAGGGTGTCGCCGGTCGCGGCCACGGCGCGGCGTAGCGTGCCCGCATCGGCCACTTCGACGGCGCCGGCTATCTTCTCCGTCTCCACCAGCACCACCTCGGCGCCCGACTCGACCGCGGTTCCCTCCGCCACCAGCCAGTCGCCCACCAGCCCCTCGGTCATGCTCAGCCCCCACTTGGGCATGGTG
>JAPPKD010000341.1 GCA_028820215.1 Spirochaetaceae bacterium
CTCGGCTTCAACTTGGTCCCGGAGACTGCCTGATTCTGCTTGTTTCTAAGGAGCAGGCGTGGTCGAGTACGTCGCCGATCGGGTGGCGGGAATGTCGCATCATCCCTTGATGGAGCCGATCATGACGCCTCTCGCGAAGTACTTCTGGACGAACGGGTAGATGCGGAGCACCGGAACGCTGGCGACGATGATGAGGGAGAACTTGAGCAGATCTTCTCGAATCCCACGTTCATACACGCTCTTGAAGAACGCCGGTTCGCCCATGAACAGCACTGGCTCCATGCCCAAGGACTTGATGAGTTGACTGATCGCGCCAAGACGCGGCGACAGGAACTGAAGAATCAGGTAGAGCTGGTAGTTCTCCCGGGCCCGGGACCGGTCCCATACCACTACCCTATACGCATGGCCTGGGGGGCAAGGACGTGTACTCCGCGGACTCCGCGGTGGGTAACCGCCGAGATCAGGCTGGCAAGGACAGGCTACGCCTGGCGGTGCTCCGTACTGCAGTTGCATGGCGCACGGCCTCCCGCGCTGACGGCTTGTCAGCGGACTCGCCGGGGTAACGGACCGCAACGGCGTACACGTTGAGGATCTCAAGATGCGGGCGAGCGTCCTCCCAGGCCCCCGCGAGCGGCAGTAGCAGGTCCAGGAGGGCAATCAGGTTATGAGTCCTGCCAAACGTGATGGATTGCTCTTGGAGAATAGCCTTCAGGTACTTCTCAGCGCATTGCTGCGCGTGGAAGCAAGCGGCCTCGTAGTTGGGGTTCTTCCTCGCCCGCAACTCGCGGCCAGCGGTGGCGAAGTCGCCCTCGGCTTTATCGATCCACTCACGGGTGAGCGGATTCATAGAGCACTTCCCCCCGCTTCACGACCTCCTTGAGGAAAAAGTCGTTCCACTGGAGGCGCTGATGCATCTCCTGTGGAGTCCTCACCACGAGGTCCACCGGGATTCTCGACCTTACTCGGCGCACGATTTCGATGGCCTGCGCGACACCGCTGCCGCTGTGCTCCATGATCACGAGCAAGTCAACGTCCGAGTCCTCCAAAGGCGTGCCGTAGGCGTGGGAGCCGAACAGAATGACCTTCTCGGGCCTGAACTCCGCGCCGATGCGCTGCGCGACGGCGTGGATCTCTGTTCTGGTCACGCGCACGCTGGCATCCTACCACGCCGATTCCCCAGGCTGCGCCAAGCGCTGCTACCAATATCCGGGGCGACGGTGGGCATGAGCCACAGCCACGACTACGAGTCGAGCAGGCTCGACACGGTAGACAAGGCTGTAGGGATCGCCGCTCCGTGCGCCAACCGGTGGGAGAGGCGACCGAGATCTTCAGCGGCAGGGCGTGGCTACCCGCGGGGCCTCACGCGATCTGGTTCGCACTCCCGCCCGCCAGTGGTACGAGGCGCTGCCGGTTGGCAACGGCCGCCTCGGCGCTATGATCACGTGGCGTCCGGCTCCCGGTAGCCGGCCTCGGCCCAGACCTCGCGGGCGAATTCCTTGGCCGCATCCGAGGGCTCGACGTGGCCCAGGATGCTCGGCAGCGGCTGGCCCGGCCCCGCGCGCGCGGATCCGGCGACCAGTGGTCGTCCTCGTACGCGTGCCGCTCGGACTCCTCGCGCAGGTTCGGCACGCTGACGGTCCTTGAGTCGTCGAGCGCCGAGCGCCAGGCCAGGACCCCGACCAGGCTCATCTCCACCCCGCGGTACACGTCCAGATAGGGCTGCGTGCCGGTGCGGATCGCGCGCGCGAACAGGAAGCTGGTGAAGAAGTCGCCGCCGCCGTGGCCGGCCCGCGTGGCTAGGTCGTGGTGCTCGGGGAAGTCCGGCACGTACACCGTCTCCGCCGGCGCGCCGGCCGGCTTGTCGAACGGCTCCCGCCGCAGGCGCACGGCGGCGTGGTTCCCGTGGCGGCAGTTCTCCATCAGCCCGCCGGTGCCGTGGATGCGCACGAAGTTCTGGTGCCCGCGCAGCCCCCCGTGCAGGGACTTGACCACCGCGTCATTGTCCATGCGGCAGATGATGAGCCCGGCGGTATCACTGCGGCGCACGTGCATGGTCTGCGTCGGGTCGTCGGCCGAGTACGGCACCACGAAGCCGTTGACCTTCACCGGCCGCGTGTCGGTGATGTACATGACCGGCGCCAGCGAGTGCGTGCAGTAGTAGGTCGCCGGTATCCAGTTGCGCCAGTGGTCCATCCCGAAGCTTCGCCCCGCCTTGGTGCGCGCGCTGTCCGGGTGCACGTACTCGCCCTCGCCGTACAGGAACGTGCCGACGGTGCCCTCGCGGTACAGCCTGCGCATCTCCTGGTTGTAGACCATGTAGGGGTAGTTCTCGGCGAACAGGTAGATCCTGCCCGTCTCCTCGACCGCACGGATGAGCGCCACGCCTTCGGCCGGCGTGTGGCACGCCGCGCACTCGCTCATCACGTGGCGTCCCGAGCGCAGCGCTTGAATCGCGAACGGCGCGTGCTCGTGGAAGTGGTTGGCCAGCACGACGGCGTCCATGTCGTGCTGGAGGAACCGCTCGTAGTCGGTATAGGTCGTCACCGCGGTTCCGCGGGCCGCAAGCTCGCGGCGCTCCTGCTCCAGCCGTTCCTCCCACGTGTCGCAGAGCGCCACCAGGCGCAGGCCGGTTGCGGCTTCCGATCCGCGCGCGAACGTCCGGCCGCGGCTCACGCCGACCACGCCGATCCTGATCGGTTCCTTCGGACTCACGCCGTTCCCCTCCAGGCGACCCGTAGGGCGGCGATCACGCGGGGGGCGCGCACAGCGAAATTGCGGACACCGCCGGGCTCACCCCTTCGGTCCGGAGCTCCACCCTGATCTGGACGTTGCGTCGCAGATGGACGACCTCGCGCCGTCGCACCGGCCGCCACGCCCCCCAGGTGTGGTCGGGCTCCGGGTGCTCGCCGGTGCGAACCGACACGTCCACCCGCGCGTCCGGCCTTCCTTCGGCGTAGCCGACCGTGCCGAAACCGTTGCCGCAATACCACAGGCGATAGACCCCGTCGACGACCTGTATCTCCGGGTACTCCACCATCATGTCATCCCACGCCGGCCCCGGCGACGGTTCGAGCACGGGATCGACCGGCGAGCGTTCCCATTCGATGCCATCCAGGCTCTCCGCGTAGCGTATCCGGTAGTCGGGCTTGGCAAAGCTGTACCACATCTGGAACACGCCCGCCTCATGGCGCACGAAGCAGCGCGAGGTGACGCTGCGCGGGGCGCCGTCGGTGAAGTCGTCGCCGAGCACGGGGTTGCCCTCATGCTTGCGCCAATGCAGGCAGTCGGACGAGGTGGCCAGGCACAGGTGGATGTTCTGGTGGCCGTCGGGGTGGATGCGCGCGGCCGTGTACCACATCCACCACTCGTCTCCGACGCGAACGATCGACGGGACGACCGCTCCCCCTTCATCCGGCGCGCCGGGGCCGCCACGCTCCAGGATCGGATCCTCGCCGCAGCGCGCCCAGGTCGTCCCGCCGTCCCGCGACTCGGCCAGCCCCAGCGCCCAGGTCGTGCCGGCACCCGGGAACCCCCAGCCGGTGTAGTGCATCAGCCACCGTTCGCCGGTAAGCGGCACCACCCGCGGCTGGTTGAGCAGGTTCCCTTCCCAGTCGTCCGCCCGCGGGCGCAGCACCGGCGAGGCCGGATGCTCCAGCCAGGTCACCGGGTCGTCGACCGGCGCCTCCGCGAAGCCGATCCCCTCGCCTTTCCGCCCGGCGTAGTACATGCGGTACCGGCTGCCATCCGCGCACGGGACGATCGACACGCCGTTGGTCCAGGTGTCCCACGGTCCCGAGTCGGCAGGCCCGTAGATCGGGTTGCCCCGGCGCTTGACGAACCGTTGCGGTGCCGTCCACTGCTCGATCCAGTCGAGCTGCACGCGCCCCGCCGGCGACCGGTACGGCGCCGACTCGAAGCGCCCTCGCCCGGCATACCTGGCCCCGGAGCGCACCAGGCGCAGGCGACCGCGCCCGTCGATCTCCAGATCGGCCCGCTTCCCCCGGCCGGGTTCAATCAGCACCGCTCGATCGTATCCGCGCTGCGTCCAGCGGCTCGACGCTCCGCCGCCGGACCGGTCGCGAGCGCCGCGATCCCCGCCTGTTAGTCGCCTCTCGGACACAGCCACGCACGGCCGACGTATCCGCCTACCCCTTTATCCCGGTCATCGTAATTCCCTGTATGAAAAACCTCTGCCCGATTATGAAGAGCACGAGAATCGGTATGATGCTCACGACACTACCCGCCATCAGCAAGTCCCAGCGAAATATCTCCCCGCCGCCGAACTCCGCGAAATAACCCGTCAAACCTACGGTCAGCGTCATCTTGTCGCGACTGCCCAGGTAGATCACCGGCCTGATAAGCTCCTCCCACCGCCACATGAACGTGAGCACCCCCAGCGTGGCCAGTGCGGGCTTCGCCAATGGAAGAAATATCCGCCCGAAAATCGTGAACGGACCGGCCCCGTCCATCGCCGCGGCGTCCTCAAGTTCCTTCGGGACCGTAAGAAAGAACTGACGCAGCAGAAACGTACCGAACGGGTTCCCGAAGAAGTCGGGCAGGTACAGCGGAATATGGGTATTTATCACTCCCAGCGCTCTCATTACGAAGAATATCGGGATCAGCGTGACCTCCCCGGGCAACATCAACGTAGACAGCAGAAGAGCGAATATGAGATTCCTCCCCGGAAACCTCAGCCTGGCGAACGCGAACGCCGCTAGCGCACTGCTCAAAACCACACCTGCCGTGGACAGCAGACTCACCTTGAAACTATTGAAGACGAAGCGGCCGAACGGCATGACGACGAATATATCCGTGTAGTTGCTCCACCTCCGGACGCGGGGAAACCACTTGGGCGGGAAGCTGAATATCTCGGCAACACTCTTCAGGGACGCGGACAGCATCCACAGGAAAGGCAGCAGAAAGGCCAGTCCGACCAATATCAACAGCACGTAGAAGAACAGATTGACGGCCGCCCTTCCCGCCAACTGGTTGCGGCGGTTCGACGCAAGCGACGACATGAGATTATCGCGCATCATCCTTCGGCACCTAATAGTGCACCCAACTCTTTCTCAGTCGAAACTGAATCAGAGTGAAGAACATCACGATGACGAACAGCACGACACCGACCGCCGAGGCGTACCCCATGCGGAAGTCTTCGAAGGCGCTCACGAAGACGAAGTAGCCCAATGTCGTCGTCGACCATCGCGGCCCACCTTCCGTCATGACGTATATCTGCGAAAAGACCTGCAGCGAATTGATGGTACTCACCACCGCCACGAAGAACGTCGTCGGCGATACCAGCGGCAGCGTAATGTGCAGAAACCTCCTCCACGCGCCGGACCCATCGATCTGTGCCGAATCATACAAATCCTTGGGGATGTCCTGCAAGCCGGCAAGGAATATCATCATTCCCACGCCCAGACCCTTCCATACGCTCATGATCGACACCGCGGGCATGGCCCACGCGGGATCGGTCAACCAACCGGGGCCCGATACGCCGAACAGGGTTTTCAAGCCGTAGTTGATCAACCCGAATTCCTTTCCGTACATCATCGTCCACAGCAGAGAAATCGCCACTACCGAAGAAACCACGGGGAGGAAGTAGGCCGTTCTGAACGCGACAACGCCTTTCAGATCGCGATTGACCAGCAATGCCAGAAGCAGGGAGAGTATCGTGTGAGCCGGCACGTAGAGTATGGCGAAGTAGATGGTATTCCACACCGCCTTGGGGAACAGCGGACTCGCGAACAGCCGCTGGAAATTATCAAGCCCGGCCCATCTGGGCGGAGAGAGGACATCGTATTCCAGGAAGGAGAAGAAAACGGCCGCCACCATCGCGCCCAAGCTGAAGAAGATCAGGTAAAAAACGGTGGGAAGGACAAACAGATATGCTACACCGGCGTTCTTGATGTTCCTCCTGGCAACTGCCCTTGAGGTGGTATTCGAATCTGCCACGTGGATCTCCCGTGCCATGCTCGCGTGCTCCGGAGCTCAGGTTCACCTACGCATATACATCGAAAGGTACATGAGCACCCCGGCGGGAATGTTCCCGCCAGGGTGCATGTTCTCTCGACGACATGAACGAAGAATGAAGTCTATCTCGAGAGCGCTTCGTTGATCGTGGCGGTGGCCTCCGCTGCCGCCTCCTCCGTGGTCACGTGTCCGCCCCTATACGACCTCACCATGTCCGAGAAGGCTCGCCGGATTTCCGGCAGCGTCCGTATGCCCACATCCCAATAGGGGGGACGCGCTCCATATACCTCGACGGTTTCCTGCACGACTCCGATATTGTGGGGCGTCATGCCTTCCTGATCTGCAGTCCACACATCAGCGAGGGCCTTGTTTCCGGTGAAATTGCCGCCAAGTATGAGGTTGTCCACACTCAGATTGTTGTAGTACCACTTGAAGAACGCCCATGCCTCTTCGGGGTGTTCGGTATTTGCCGATATCGAATGCGCGGGGTCGCCGGCCAGGGTTATCTTTCGTCCTTCGGGTCCCTCCGGAAGCAGCGCAATGTCCCAGCGAAAATCCTCTATTTCCCTGAACCTCTGGATATTGTAGGCCGAGTTCGGTCGCAGGGCGACTTTTCCGGTGAAGAACAGTTCGCCCAAGCCGTCGGCCATCTCCGGCGTCGGTGCTACCCCATGCTTGTGGATCAGGTCACCATCGTACTGCAGTCCGGCCAATGACCCCGGAGAGAGGAGGTTCGATTCGGAAAAATCCTCGGTGAGGATGGTCCCTCCGAAAGATTGTACCAGAGCATGAATCCAATAGTGGCCGCCCGGCACGATTCCCCACTGGTCGGGGGTCCCATCGCCGTCTTCATCGACCGTAAGCTCCTTGGCGACCTCCAGCAGCTTGTCATAGTCCCACGTCGAGTCCGGATAGGGTATTCCTGCGTCATCGAAAATGTCCTTGTTGTACATAAGGACACCCGTTCCGACCATGGAGTACATGCCATAGAAGCCGTCCGCCCCTGCCACGTATCCGCGATTCCAGCTCTCCTCGAAGAAGCCGTTCTTGTCGATGTCTCCTCTTTCGAGAAAGGGCGTCAGATCAAGAAGGTGTCCATTGGCGACGAATGCGCCCTTGTAATCGGCCGCCATCTCCATGATGTCCGGCTCGTCACCGGACGCAAACAGTGTCTGCAGCTTTTGCCAATACGTCGCCCATGGAAACATCTCGTATTCGATCTCGATTCCGGGATGCGCCTCGTTGAAGGGTCCTACGATATGATTCTCGTAGGTGTCTACAGACTGACTGATCCACGACGTCATTTTCAGAGTAACCGGTTCCGCCGCCGCCGCTTCGGTCTCACCGGAGGCAAAGCCAAGAACGGCCACGTTCATCAAGGCCGCGAAGCACAAAGGAAAGATCAGTGCGTTCAATCTTCTCGTATCCGTCATAGCGTCTCCTTGTCAGGATTGTCCCTGCTTGCCGGGATCCCCTGGTTCTGGCAAGCCGTGCACGTCAACACAGTCGCCTCCTCCGAGCACAGTTTCGGTTACGCAGACCAGGAATTCGGCATCACCGCGATCGTGCGGGTGCGGAAGGGGGAGTGTCAAGAACCGCCGCACGGCTGCACCCGCCACCACGCCGGGTGTCTGCCGCCAATGTGGGGCGAGAGCGTGCGGCGTTGCCGCGGTCCGGGGGCCAGGCGGCCTGTTGACACCGGTCCGGCGCGACACCCACACTCTGCCTCTCCGGATGCCCACGGCATGAGGTTGAGGTGAGCGCGCAACCGACCACCACGGAGGCCAGGCCGGCCGTCACCGGGGTAAAGCCGTCGCTCATCTCCCTCATCCGCCGTGATCGGGCATGGATCATCATGATGATCCTGCCGATGCTGTACTTCGCGCTGTTCCGCTATCTGCCGCTGTACGGCATGGTGATCGCGTTCAAGGACTACTCGGTCGGGCGCGGCATCTTGGGCAGCGAGTGGGTGGGGCTGAAGTGGTTCCTGCAGTTCTTCAACTCCATCTATTTCTGGCGCCTGGTGCGCAACACCTTTCTCATCAGCTTCTACATGATGCTGTTCGGCTTCCCGGTGCCGATCCTGTTCGCCCTGTGCCTGAACGAGGTGCGTTCGGTCGGCTTCCGCCGCACCGTGCAGACGGTCAGCTATCTGCCCTACTTCATCTCGGTGGTGGTCGTCGTCGGCATCATGGTGAATTTCGTCTCCATCAACGGCGGCATCATCAACGTCATCATCGCCCGCCTGGGCGGCACGCCGGTCAACTTCATGAACGAGGTGGGCTGGTTCCGGCCGATGTACGTGCTCTCCGAGATCTGGCAGGACTTCGGCTTCGGCTCCATCATCTACCTGGCGGCGATCGCCGGAATCGACGAGGAGCTGTACGACGCGGCCGAGGTCGACGGCTGCTCGCGCTGGCAACGCATCCGCTACGTCACCTTGCCGGGGATCAGCGCCACCATCATCATCCTGCTCATCCTGCGCTCCGGGCGCATGTTCACGGTCGGCTTCGAGAAGATCCTGCTCATGTATTCCGGTGTAACGTACGAGGTGGCCGACGTAATATCCACCTACGTGTACCGGCGCGGCATCCTCTCCGGCGAATACAGCTTCGGAGCCGCGGTCGGCCTGTTCGACTCGGTCATCAACGTGGCGTTCCTGCTCCTGTTCAATCACATCGCCCGCAAGCTGTCCGACACCTCGCTCTGGTGACCGGCTAGAGGCCCGATGACCGCGACGACGTTCCGCAGGAGCGCAGGGGACCGGGGGTTCGACCTTGCCGTGCACGTGATCGTGGTGGCCGCCTTCGTCGTGACGCTCTATCCGTTCCTGTACGTCGTCAGCATGTCGTTGAGCGATACCGACGCGGTGCTGCGCGACGAGGTGTGGCTGCTCCCGAAGGGACTGGAGATCGACGCGTACCGGGCGGTGCTCATGGACGACCGCATCTGGCGCAGCTACTACAACACGATCTGGTACACGGCCGTGGGCACGCTGTTCAACCTGGTGTTCACGGTGATGGCCGCCTATCCGCTGTCCAAGCGGAAGTTCTTCGCGCGCAACTTCTTCATGGTCGCGATCATGGTGACGTTCCTCTTCCAGGGGGGCATCATCCCGACCTTCATCATCGTCGCCAGGCTCGGCCTCTATGGCTCGCGCTGGGCGATGGTGTTCCCGGCGCTGATCTCCGTGTACTACCTGGTCATCTGCCGGACGTTCTTCCAGCAGCTCCCCGAGGACCTGTTCGAGTGCGCGCGCCTGGAGGGAGCCGAGGAGTGGCGCATCGTGTGGAAGATCGTCCTGCCGCTGTCGCAGCCGATCGTCGCCGTGCTGGCGCTGTTCTACGGCATCCAGCACTGGAACAGCTTCTTCCCGGCGCTCCTGTATCTGCCGGATGCCGACTTGCATCCGATCCAGATCTACCTGCGGCGGGTGGTGGTCATGTCGCGGCTGGAGACGCTGCTGCAGCACGCGGATACCGGCGACTTCGAGGAGGGCGTGCTGGCCATGATCAAGGTCAAGTACGCCGTGATCGTCGTGGCCATCGCGCCGATCGTCATGCTGTACCCGTTCCTGCAGCGCTACTTCGTGAAGGGCGTCATGATCGGGGCACTCAAGGGATGACGGACCGATACGCCCCGCGATGCGCGGATCCATCGAACGCAGACTGAGGAGGTGGCCTATCGCAGCAACCGCAGCCTGATCGTCAACCGACAACGACCTGACAAAGCTCACAAGAAACCTGACAAGGAGTCATGCACATGAAACGCTCGAAACTCTGCATCACCGCGGTCGCGGTGATCGTCCTGATGGGCATCTTCGGGATCACCAACGGGTACTCGACGGCGGTGGCCGAGGGCGCGGAGGAGTCACCCTCGATCACCGTCATGGTCAACTCCGGCGCGGCGGCCCACCATCGCCCGGCGAGCAACGACCTGCCGGCGTACCAGGCGATGGAAGAGAAATCCGGCATCCACGTCGAGTGGAACGTGATCGAAACCTCCAACTACCGCGAGGTGCTGCGCGCCCGGCTGGCCGCCGGCATCGACCTGCCGGACGTGATCGACCTCCCGAGCGGCATCGGCGACGTCTACGACTACGCGCTCGACGGGCTGGTCATCCCGCTCAACGACCTGATCGCCGAGTATGCGCCCAACCTCAGCCGCTGGTTCGAGGAGTACCCGCTCCACAAGGCGTCCATGACCAGCCCTGACGGCGAGGTCTACGCGGTCAACCACTTCGTGCTGCCGAACACGCTGTCGAAGAACCTCATGCACAACATGCTCTGGCTCGAAGCCGTGGACATGGATACACCGGAGACGACCGACGACTTCGTCGAGTTGTTGACCGCCTTCCGCGACGGCGACCCCAACGGCAACGGCGAGCGGGACGAGATTCCGCTGGTTCCGACCGGCAAGAGCGACATCAACATCATCGGCAACGCGTTCGGGCTGCATCTGGCGATGTACCTCCCCTACACGGTGACCGACGGCGCCGTCTCCTGGGACTACGAGAGCGACCGCTACCGGGAATACCTCGAGTACATGAACCTCCTCTACCGCGAGCAGCTGCTCGACCAGGAGTACCTGACGAACAACAGCGGCACGTCGCTGGAGAAGGTGGGCAACGACCAGGCCGGCACGGTGAGCTTCTGGAGCACGTGGGCGTTCGTCTTCAGCCGCACCCATCCTCAGGGAACGCCGGACGGTGAGACGCCGATCTTCAACGTCCCGCCGCCGCTGATCGGACCGCACGGCGACCAGTACTTCGAGCGGCGCATCCTGTCGGGAGGCAGAGGCCTGGTCATCACGCGGGACGCCAAGCGGCCCGACTGGGCCATGCGCTGGATCGACTTCGCGCGCAACGGCGAGGAGGCGATCACCATCCAGAACTGGGGCGTCGAGGGACTCACCTACCGCGTGGTCGACGGCAAGAAGGAGTTCATACCGACCGACGAGGACGTATCCCTGAACGAACGGTTGCTGCGGATCGGCGCGGGGCAGCCGCCCTTTCCGCACCTGCAGATGAAGCAGGCGTGGATCAACCGTTTCCCCAGCTGGATCTTTCCGCTCGACGAGAAGCTGCAGCACTTCTACATCGAGCCGTTCCCGCCGATCGCCAGCACCAAGGAGGAGATCGACACCATCAATGCGGTGCGGGGTGACCTGGTCACCTACTACAACGAGATGAAGGACAAGTTCATCGTCGGCCAGGAGTCGATCGACGAGAAGTGGGACGAGTACCTGCAGACCGTCGCAAAGCTGGGCAGCGACCAGTTCGTGCAGGTCTACCAGCAGAAGTGGGACCGCTACCTGGACATCGTCGGAGGCAACTGACCCTCCCTTCCCGCGCGGCGGCGCCATCGCCGGCGCCGCCGCGTGCCTTTTGAGGTCGCCGAATGCTGCAGCCGGCGACCGCCGAGCCCGTGGCGCCGCCGGTCAGCCGGCGGCGCCCAGCCCGGTCAGGTCGATCGGGTTGCTCCATGCCTTGCGGCCGTGCACGTCGAGCACCTCCACGCGCACCCAGTCGGACTCGCGCAGGTGCAGCACGGCGTGCTCGAAGGGATGCGCCGCATCGGTCGGGCCAAGCGGGTAGTCGACGCCGCGCTGGCTGCAGACCGCCGTCACCCGCAGCGCCGGCGAGCAGGTCACCTCCAGGCGATAGGGCCAATCGGCCGACTCCGGCTGCGCCGGCCGGGTGAGCTGCAGCGAGCGGATCTCCGGCCCCGTGGTGCAGTACGACGCGCCGCGTTCGAGCGCGGCGACGATCGCCTGCGGCGAGCGGTCGGCCGCGCGCACCATCGTCCATCCCTGGAACAGGTCGTCGCCGTGCGCGGGGCTGCCGTGGCAGTCGTCGTTGGCGATCGCCGGCAGCGGGTGGCCGGCGTGGTCCATCCAGTCGTCCCAGATCACCCCGGCCTCGCCCCGGCCCATGCGCTGGCAGATCGTGTTGAACACCTCGATGCCGGCCAGCCCGGTCAGCGGCACGACGTCGCGGCGGACGTTGATGCCGCTCCAGTGCGGGTGCGCCAGCCACACCGAGCCGCCCTGCTCGCGCACCGCGTCGATGACGTGCTGCGGCGGCATGCGCTGAGCGTCCACGTCGTCGGTCATGTTGTAGGCCAGCAGGTGGTACGTCTGCCCCCCGAACGGGTTGTCCGGATGGATCTCGGCGCCCTGGACCAGCGTCATCCCCTCCGGGACCGGCACGCTGTTCACGCGGGTGATGCGGTGGTGGTCGGACAGGCACAGGAAGTCGTAGCCGCGCTCCCGGTACTGGGCGACGCGGGGGCCGGGCTCGACGTGCCCGTCCGACTCGGTGGTGTGGGCGTGCAGGTTGCCCTTCAGCCAGACGCCGGAAGCGTCCGGTCCGAAGGGATCGATCAGGGACGGTGAAGACATGTTGTGCAACTCCTCTGCGGCCTCATTATCCTTTCCGTGGGCGACCGGCGCCAGACGCACCGCTGCGCCACGCCACGGGGAGGGGAAATGAGCCTGTTCGACTTTCAGGTCGTCCTGCTGAACCTGCTGTACGCCGTGATCGGCGGCAGCGGAGCGATCCTGTTCATGTACCTGGGCTTCAAGGTGCTGGACCACGTCACGCGGTTCGACACCAACGATCATCTCGCCAAGGGCAACATGGCGGTCGGGGTCGTGGTCGCCGGCATGTTCGTCGGCATCGGCGTCGCCGTCGGGCTGGTGATCGGCCTGGGGCTGAACTGACGACGCGATCGGCATGCGCGCCATGCGGCTGCTGACCGCGATCGTCGCGCTCGCCCTGGCGGGGTTCGCCGCCTTGCTGGTCTGGCACACTTCGATGCCGGGCGAACCGCCAGCCGCCACCGAGCCGGCCCCGGCCCCCGGCGAACCTCCGGCCGCCCAGCCGCGCGGCCGGTTGCCGGTCGAGGACGAGCAGTGGACGGCGCGCTTCGACGATCACTTCCGCAAGTACTCGAAGCGGTTCTTCAGCGTCGCGTTCGACTGGCGCTGGTTCAAGGCGCAGGGAATCACCGAGTCGGGCCTGCGCGTGGACGCCACGAGCTGGGTGGGCGCCCGCGGGATCATGCAGATCATGCCGGCCACGTTCCAGGAGATCGCGGAGCTGTCGTCGCTGCCCCTCAGCGACACCGAGGATCCGGCCCAGAACATCGCCGCCGGCGTGTTCTACGACCGCCGCCTGTACGACCTCTGGGACGACATCCCCGACCGCCGGCAGCGCCTGGCATTCGCCTTCGCCAGCTACAATGGCGGCCGCAGCCGCACCCTGCGGGCGCAGGACCGGTGTCCGTCCGAGTGCGCGCAGTGGACGAACGTCCAGGCGTACGTGCCCGAGGAGACCCGCAACTACGTGGTGAAGATCATGCGCCTGATGGCGGCCGACCTGTAGCACCGCTTGGGCCGCGTCCGGAGGACCCGCATGCCACGCGATCGAGTGGAATTCCTCTTCCTGAACGCCGGGCACTTCCTCGACCACCTCTTCATGCTGATCTTCGCGACGGTCGCGGCGGTACGGCTTGCCGAGGAGTGGGGGATGAGCTACGCGGCGCTCATCCCCTACGCCACGCCCGGCTTCGTCGCGTTCGGAGTCGGCGCGATCGCGGCCGGCTGGATCGCGGACAAGTGGAGCCGGGAAGGCATGATGGTCGTCTTCTTCGTCGGCATCGGGGCGAGCTCGATCGCCACGGGGCTGGCGGACACGCCGCTGCAGATCGCGTTCGGACTGCTCGCGATCGGGACATTCGCCGCGATCTACCACCCCGTCGGGATTGCGATGGTCGTGCAGGGGCGCCGGAAGACCGGCGTCCCGCTCGCGATCAACGGCGTGGCCGGCAACCTGGGCGTCGCCGCGGCGGCGCTGATCGCAGGCGTTCTCGTCGACACCGGGGGCTGGCGCAGTGCATTCGTCCTGCCCGGCGCCGCCACCGTCGGCCTCGGCGTCGCCTACGCGGTGTTCGTATGGACGGGTCGGCACCGCCCGGCCGCCGGCGGCGCGAGCCGTCCGGCCGTCGAGACGGCGCAGTCCGGCGCCTCGTCGATCGAACGCGGAGTGTTCCTGCGCATCCTCGCGATCATCATGGTCACGACCGCGATCGGCGGTTTGATCTTCCAGAGCACGACGTTCGCGCTTCCGAAGATCCTCGACGAACGCCTCGGCGAGCTGGCCGGCTCGGCGACGGCGGTCGGCGCCTATGCGTCTCTGACCTTCGCGGTCGCGGCTTTCGCGCAGCTCGTGGTCGGGTACCTCGTGGACCGCCACCCGGTGCGCACCGTGTTCGCCGTCGTCGCCGGCCTGCAGGCGGTGCTCTTCGCGCTCATGTACCGGCTCACCGGCGTTGCCGCTCTGCTCGCCGCCGTCGCCTTCATGCTCGCCGTCTTCGGCCAGATCCCGATCAACGACGTCCTGGTGGGCAGGATCACGAGGAGCGGCTGGCGCAGCCGGGTCTACTCCCTCAGGTACATCGTGACCTTCTCGGTCATGGCCACGACCCTCCCCGTCATCGCGGGCATCCACGCGAGCTGGGGTTTCGGCGCGCTGTTCGTGGTGATGGCGATCGCGGCGGGCGCGATCTTCACCGCCGCCCTGATGCTGCCGCGCATCGCTGCGAATGCGTAGCGCCCGCGTCCGGCGCTGCAGCGATCCCGCCCCGCGCCGTCATCGGCGGCTGACCGGCCCGCGATCGCCCTACCACCTGGCTTATCAGCCCGCAGTGGTTGCCGGCGTCGGCCAGCAGCCGAGTGACCACCAGCTCGTCGGCCGGGATGGTCTGCCCGGTCCGACGCCGTGGTACAACACCTGCATGTCCCCGCCACGTCACGTCCTGATCACCGGCATGAGCGGCCTGATCGGCGGACTGGTCGGCCGCTCGCTGTCGTCGCGCTGCACGGTCCGCGCCCTCAACCGCTCCCCGGTCGACGGCGTCGACACCGTCCGCGCCGACCTCAACGATCTCGAGGCGATCCGGCCCGCGTTCGACGGCATCGACACGGTCGTGCACCTGGCCGCCTATCTCGGCGACGATCCGTCCGGACATCTGTCCACCAACATCACCGGCACCTACCACGTATTCGAGGCGGCCCGCGCCGCCGGAGTCCGCCGCGTCGTGTACGCCAGCTCCGGCGCGGCCATAACGGGATACGAGGCGGACGAGCCGTACCGGGCCATGGTCGAGGCGCGCTGGGACGACGTGCCGTCCGACCCGCCGGCAGTCACCACCGACCATCCGGTGCGCCCCAACGGCCTCTATGCCGCGACCAAGGTGTTCGGCGAGGCATTGGCCCGCCACTACGCCGACGCGTACGGCCTGTCGATGATCTGCCTGCGCATCGGCCGCGTGCGGCACGGCGACAAACCTCAAGGCCCGCGGGAGGCGGCCGTCTACCTCAGCCACCGCGACGCCGTGCAGGCGGTCGAGCGCTGCATCGACGCCCCCGACGACCTGCGCTTCGCGATCCTGTTCGCCGTCTCCGCCAACCGCGGCCGCTACCGCGACCTGGAGCACGCGCGCCGCACCATCGGCTTCGTCCCGCAGGACGGCGCCGACTGGCCTCTGTAGCGGGGGCGCCCTACACGCAGCCGGGGAAGCGCCGGCCGCGGATGGTCACGTGATCGCCCGCCTCGCCCTCGAACCGGCAGCGGGCGCTGGCGTAGTGAGTGGCGTAGCCCCAGCGCGGCCGGTCGGTCAGGTTGGGGCGGCTGGCGTGCAGGATGAGGCCGTGATGGAAGCTGCAGCTTCCCGCCGTCAGCTCGACCGGCCGCGCCTCCGGCGGCTCCACGCCGTCGACCGGCTCGTAGCGTTGCCACGTTTCTCTGTCGGTGACGCCGTCCCGGTGGCTGCCCGGAATCATCCACAGGCAGCCGTTGGCGATGGTCGCCTCGTCCAGGGCGCACCAGCAGGTGACCATCCGGTCGGGCGGGTCCAGGTCGAAGCCCAGCGGCGTGTCCTGATGGAACTTCTGCCGTGATCCGACGCGCGGCGGCTTCATGAACAACTGGTCCTGCGCCAGCACGAGGTCGGGGCCGAGCAGCGACTCGATGATGTCGACGATCCGCGGCTGCCGCGCATGTGTCAGGAAGACCGGGTCCTCGAACGCCATGTGCGACATCTTGCGCAGCGAGGCCGCGTAGCCGTCGGCCCGCATCTCTCCCGCCTCCACGAGCGGCTCCACCTGCCTCTTGGCCTTCTCCATCGCTGGCGCATCCGGCGCCGCCAGCTCGCGGATGCGGCGCCGCACCGGCTCCAGGCTCTCCGTGTCGAACAGCCCGTCGACGACCAGGTAGCCGTCGCGGCGGAACCGTTCGACCTGCTCGGCGCTCAGCGCAGCCACCGTTACGACTCCTCCACCACCGGGTTGGTGAGCGCGCCGATCGACTTGATCTCGATGGTCACGCTGTCGCCCGGCTGGAGGAACCTAGGCGGCTTGCGGGCCGAGCCCACGCCATGCGGGGTGCCGGTCATGATCACCGTGCCTGGCTCCAGCGTGGTGCTGCCGCTCAGGAAGGCGATCAGCTCCGGCACGTCGAAGATCATGTCGCGTGTGGTCCAGTCCTGCATGGTCTCGCCGCTGACGACGCTCTTGATACCGAGCGCATTGGGATCCGGAATGTCCTCCGGCGTCACCAGCGCCGGCCCCAGCGGACAGAAGGTGGCGAAGGTCTTGCCCCGGCACCACTGTCCCCCGCCCCACTGCAACTGCCAGTCGCGGGCGCTGACGTCGTTCCCGCAGGTGTACCCCAGCACGTAGTCCAGCGCCTCGGAGCGCGCGACGTTCCGGCACGGCCGGCCGATCACGACGGCCAGCTCGGCCTCGTAGTCAACCTGGTCGCTGCGCAGCCGGCGCGGCAGTACGATGTCCCCTCCGGGGTCCTGGACCGCCGACGGCAGCTTCATGAACAGGATGGGCTGCTCGGGCACCTGCGCCCCCGACTCTTCCGCGTGCTTGCGGTAGTTCAGCCCGATGCACAGCAACCCGGTCGGCACCACCGGCGCCAGCAGGCTTACCCCTTCCACGACTGGACCGTCCGCCGCGTCCAGCGCGATTTCCCACGCCCGCCCGGCGGCCGCAGCCGGGCCGTCGTTGATGGCGACGATCGACCCGTCGTCCCGCTCCCGGCCGTATCCGACCGCCCCGTTTCGCTCGTAGCGTACGATTCTCATGACGGGCCCATTCTACGCTATCGCCGCAGCCTTGGCGTCCGATGGGATGTGTGTTGACACGAGACCACCCGCCGGTTACTCTCCGATCACAGTGCACCCATGGACAGGATGGATGAATCGTCTGTTTCTATTTTCATTTCGGAGACGGCATGGCAAGGTCGCGGCATCCCAAGAAGGAGGTTGAGGAAGCACTTGCCGATGCCGAGGCCGCTGGGTGGACCGTGATGCCCACCGCGACCGGGCACCGTTGGGGATACATGCGTTGCTCCGAGGCAAGTAGATCAGGATGTGAAGTTTTGGTGTGGTCAACTCCACGGAACCCTGGGAATCACGCGAAGCAGCTCCGTCGCGCGATAGAACGGTGTCCGCACTGCTGAGTACGCACCAAAGGTTTCGAACATGTCTGTCTATCATTTTACTCTGATTGTGGAAGGCCCTGACCTACAGACCGACACGGCCATCGATGCCCTCTTCGACGCCGGCTGTGATGATGCGCTCGTGGGGCGGGCCGACGGGATCCAGTACGTCGATTTCGACCGGGATGGGCCAAACCCGGAGACTGCCATCCTGTCGGCTATCGCCGATGTCGAACGCCTGCCCGAGGTCGAGGCGATTCGGATCGCCGGCTGCGGGCTAGTCTCCATGGCGGACATTGCCACGCGCACGCGGCGCAGCCGCGAAGGCATACGCCTACTGGTCACGAACGAACGCGGCCCCGGAGGCTTTCCCGCTCCCGTGACGGACCCCCGTGCCCGCTACCGACTGTGGCGATGGTCGGAAGTTCGGCGCTGGTTCGAGACCAACTACGACAGCAGTCCCGTCCAACCGCACGATCACGGCTTCGAGCAAGTGGCGGCGGCAATCAACGCGAGCCTCGAGCTGCGCCACTACGGTCGCTCTATTCGGCCCGAACAGCGGGCGAAACTTCAACAGCTCATCGGCATCTGACACTCGTTCACGACCGACGTCCCTATCGGAGATGATATGAGAATCTCGGAACGAGGCCAGATCACCATTCCCAAGCACCTTCGAGACCGATTCGGGCTGAGCCCCGACGTCGAGATCGAGATCACTCCCACCGACCGCGGGCTGTTGATTCACAAGCGAATCACCGCGGAACACCCCGTCGACCGGGTGTATGCCGTGCTGGGAAAGACCGGGAGCACCGACAATTACATCGAAGAAATCCGCGGACGGTGATTACCGCAATAGACACCAACGTGCTGTTGGACGTGTTTCTGGCCGACGCCGATCGCGATCGGCAGGTCCACCGCCTGCGCCACCCGCGCCAAGCCGTCGATGTCCACGGCCGACACCGGATCCTCGTAGAACACTAAGCCTTAGCGCTCAAACCGCCGGCCGAGTGAGATCGCGTCGGCGGGCGTCTGCCACGGCCCGCCACCGGCGTCAACCATCAGGTCGATCTCCGGCCCGAACTTGCTTCCTGATCGCTGCGCCGCCGAGGGCAGCTTCATGAACAGGATCGGCTGCTCGGGCGCCCGAGTCCCCCGACTCCTCCGCGTGCTTGCGGTAGTCCAGCCCGTTACACAGCATCCCGGTCGGCACCACCGGCGCCAGCAGGTTCGCCCCTTCCACCACCGGTCGTTCCGCGGCGTCCAGCGCGATCTCCCTCGCCCGCCCGGCGGCCGCGGCCGGCCCGTCGTCGATGGCGACCATCGACCCGTCCTCCCGCTGCCGGCCGTACCCGACCGTCCCGTTCTGCTCATAGCGTACAATTCCCATGATGGACCACTCTCCACGCGAGTGCATCACCACCGAGAGAGCCCCACGGTCCCGTTCCCTCGGCTTCGCATCGGAACTCTCCCACTACTTCAACCAAGCCCGCCTCAGCCTTCCCGCTAGTGGACTGTAACGAGCATTCATGCACCGATGTGGCGTGATGGATCAACGTAATGCCACTTCACGACGCGAGGATTCTTGTTGTATTCGCGGATGTATCTCATCAGCTTGCTCTTCAGATCCGCCACCGAACTGAACACTCCGCGGGTGATCACGTCGCGCGAGATCTTCGCAAACCACAGCTCCACCTGGTTCAGCCACGATGAGTAGGTCGGCGTGAAGTGCAGCCGCACCGTCGGATGGTCGCTCAGAAACTCCTGCACTCGTTTTGTCTTGTGCGCCGACAGGTTGTCGGCGATCACATGAATCTCCTGGCCGGCCGGCTGATGCGCCACGATGTCGCGCAGAAACGCCACGAACTGCTCCGAGGTGTGCCGCGTCGCGGTCTTGCCGAGCACCTCACCGGTCTTCGTATTGAACGCCGCGTACAGCGCCAGCGTGCCGTGCCGGTAGTACTCGAACCCGTGCCGTTCGGCCCGTCCCGGCGACAGCGGCAGCACCGGGTCGTTGCGGTCGAGCGCCTGAATCGCCGTCTTCTCGTCCACGCAGAACACCGCCGCGTGCGCCGGCGGGTTCAGGTACAGCCCGATGATGTCGGCCGCCTTCTGTTCGAAGTCCGGATCGTTGGAGCTCATGTAGCGCTCCAACCGGTGCGGCTGCAGCCGATGATTGCTCCACACCCGCGCCACCATCATGTGCGACACTCCCAGCTTGGCCGCCAGGCGGCGCGTGCTCCAGTGCGTGGAGCCATCGGTCGGCGACTTGCGGGTCGCGTTGAGGATCTTCGCCTCCACGCTCGGCGTGCACCGAAACGGCTTCTGACCACGGTGCCGGCTGTACAGTCCGGCCAGTCGCTCAGCGCGAAAACGAGGAGCCCACATCGCCACGAAGCCGCGGCTGCACTCCGCTCGTTTGCAGACATCATCCCACGTGAGCCCTTCAGCGAGCAGCAGAATGACCCGCGCGCGCCGCGCGTCTTCGGCTCGCCCAGTGCGACTCCTCACCCGATTGGTGAGTTCGCGATGCTCGGCCTCCGTCAATACGATTCCCTCTCCCATACCTCCGATTATAGTACGAAATCAGATGGTACGGCCCACTAGTTCGGAATTCCCTTTCTATCGGGCGTGGTCATCCACTCTTTGATTCCACCAACAAAATCCCAAACGTCTCCATCGCTCGGCCGGAGGTAATTCACGTCCTCAGGGTCTTCTCCCATCTCTTCGAATACGTGTTCCAGCCATTCCGGACCCTTTCCCTCCACGCCCAACGCCTTCAGCCAACTCTCCACCTCCCCTCCGGGCACGATGAATACTCCGTACGCCGCCATCGTTTCTATGACGTTCTTGGCACCATCCCGATTCCCTCCCTCCAATACACCTATGCCACCACTCCGTTTCCAGCTTCTGTCTGCCTTATCCAACTGCTCTACGATCTGATGCCTTTGATTACCCAATCCCTGATGCTGGACAATAGGAACCTCGGACGCCTTGAGGAGTTTCCCCCAATCCTCCTTTTTCTTGAGCACATCCAAATCCACAACTCCCACTGCCGGAATCCCCATGCGGCGTAGCGGCTCCATTATCGTGGGAACTGTCGATTTGTTGTGCGCATTAATGAAAAGACAGTTTGGAATCGTTCGATGGTCAAAGCTCAACGACAAGCGCTCGTTGATCTCCTCGTAAAACGCACGGTCCGTATCGCCTTCACAGACCACCACGAATTCAGAGAACAGACCCTGTATAGGCCGCGCCGATCTCAGAATCGGGTTCCTCATCAGCTTGATCAAGTGCCGGTGCTCCAGCAGCCTCGCGGTCGCCTTACCTTCTCGATACGTTAGCCTCACGATATTGACGGGAGCGCCTGATTGAATGCAACCGAGCAGGAAGCTCTCGCTATGGGTTGATGCAAATACGTTCTTGCTTGTTCCTCGTGTTTGTAGAGCTATTTGCTTACCGAGTTTAAAGGATAGTGAAGGATGTAGAAACGCTTCTGGCTCGTCTATCAGAATCAGACTCGGGTCTCCACCCACTATTTCCGACATGATTCCAGCAAACGCCTTGACCCCGTCACTTTTCTCTTCGATGGGCGCGGCATCGGCATGAAATGCGACAGCTGCGTCGTGTATTCCGCGTTCCGTTTCTTCGTTTGGAGGTGGAATCGACGCCATTCTGATCCGTAATGTTCCAATCTTCGTCGGGTCAACTACGAAATGCTCGCCGAATGCGTCATACAGCACAACGCGAACGCGCTCGCGTTTGGCATTGTCGAAAAAGAGGCGTTGCAACGTATTCTGGGGTGCCTGCTGGAGGTCGCCGACGGGCCGCTCCATTACAAGATCGATACGGGTCTTGCCATCAAGAAACAGCATTCGATACTGCAGGTATGAAGCGCAGAAGACATACATATCCGATTCTGGATTATCTAGCACCTTCTTGAAGTCAGTCTCCAGCATCTCATGAGATCTCTTACGTGTTCCTATACGAATATAACCCTCACGCACAGGCTGGTCACCATCCATGGTCAACTGGACTCGCTCAATCTCTCGCTGAATATCATCCGGGCTTCGGAATACGATACTGGTAGAGTCGAGGAGAGGCGCGCCCTGCCGTAGGTGGAGGGAGTAGCCGTTACCG
>JAPPKD010000331.1 GCA_028820215.1 Spirochaetaceae bacterium
CTGGAACTGGCTGGTCAACCGCGCCTTGACCTTCGACGAACGCCCCCGGCAACCGCACGCCCGGCAGTGGACCCGCTTCGCTGCCAGCAGCGTGCTCGGGCTGGGCGTCAACGTGGGCAGCTACACCCTCCTGACCAGCTTCGTGGAGCCGTTCGCGAGGTACCGCCTGGCGGCGCTGGTGATCGGAGTCTGCCTCGGCGGCGCAGTCAACTTCCTGATCGCGAACCGCTACGTGTACCGGCGCCACTCGACCGGACGCGGCGGCCGACCAACGCCGCGCTGCTGACGACCATGACGCTGCCGTAGATGGGGCAACCGAACAGGCGGCCGGTGCGCCGCTTCTCGACACGCGGCCCGCGCGCGGCCGCGCCGGGTCCGCGGTCCGGGCGCGCCCCCGGTTCCCGGCCATCCACCCGCGGCGGCGTGCGTTCGTCGGCGCCGGCAGCGCGGGCGCCGCGTCACGAGTGGCCGCGCACCCTGCTCGCAGGTCTGCTGCACGCCGCGGCACCGGACGATCCTCCGTGGAAGCTCCTTGCGCCGGTTCTGGCGCTGGCCTTTGCGGTGCGCGCCGCGGTAGCCCTGGCCGGCGACTTCGTGCTGCACCCGGACGAGATCATGCAGTACCTGGAGCCGGCCCACCGGCTGGCATTCGGCAACGGCGTGGTCTACTGGGAGTACTTCTACGGGGCGCGCTCCTGGCTGGTGCCGGGCTCCGTCGCCGGCGCGCTGGGGTTGTTCCACGCGGCCGGCCTCGGCGAGCCGGCCTGGTACGTCGGCGCCATCAAGCTGCTGTTCTGCGCCGTCTCGCTGGCGATTCCGGCCGGCATGTACAGTTTCGCACGCCGCCACTTCAGCGAGGCCGCTGCGCGTATGGCCCTGGTTGCCGGCGCCTTCTGGTACGAACTGGCCGGCTTCGCACACAAGCCCCTCACCGAGTTCGTGGCAACGGCGCCGCTGCTCGGACTGCTGGCCCTGTGCGTGAACCCGTCGCCCGACCGCCCGCGCGTGGTCTGGCCGGCCGCCGCGCTGGCCGTGCTGGCGGCGGCGATCCGGGTCCAGTACGCTCCCGTCGCCGTGGTGCTGCTCGTGGTCGTGTTCCTGCGCACGCGGCAGCAGGTGTTGCTCGCGCTCGCCGCCGCGGCGGCGCTTTGGGTGGTGGGGATCTTCGACGCCCTGGCGTGGAACGGCGGCCTGTTCCACTCCTACGTCACCAACGTGCGCTTCAACCTGATCCTTGGCGAGATGCGCGCCGCCGAGAGTCCGGCGTGGCAGTTCCTGTGGTGGCTCGCGCTCTCCGGCGGCGGGTTGAGCGTACTATGTCTGGCGGCCTCACTGCGCTGGCCGGCACGTTACGGGCTGCTTCTCGGCCTCATCGCCCTGGTGATGCTGACCCACTCGGTACAGGCGCACAAGGAATACCGCTTCATCTTCGTGATCACTCCCCTGTGGCTGCTGATCGGCGCCGACCTCACCGTGCGCCTCGCCGCGTGGGCAGCGCGCCGGCTGCCGGGGCGCCCGGCGGCGGAGCGCTGGCCGACAATCGCGGCCGGCACCCTGTTTGCCGCCGTGTCGCTGGCCGGGGTGCTGAACGCATTGCCCGCTCAGGGGAGCGTGTACCGGGCCTGGTCGCGAGAGACCGGGGTGACCGGCTTCCTGCGCGGGCAGGACCCGATCTTCGCCGCGTACCGCTTCCTGGCCCGCGCACCGGACGTCGAGGCGGTGTGGCAGGTGGATCGCCCCTACTACAACACGCCCGGCTACTACTACCTGCACCGCGCCATCCCGTTCTACGACGCGCATACCGGGCAGGGGATCAGCCAGGATCTGGCCACGGTGTCCGCCTCGGTCAGCCACCTGGTGTCCGAGGCGCCCGACCTGGAGGTGCCCGGGTACTCGTTGGAGCGCACGTTCGGCAGCGTGCGCATCTTGCGCCGTGACGCCGGCCAGGCGCCGGTGCGCCGGTGGCGGGAATACGCGCCAGTGATCGCGGACGAATTCGTGCACGGCATCATGCGGCGGGTCGACCGCAATGCCACGGCACCGCCCGCCAACGCCGGCATCCGCTTTGCTCGGCCCGGCCGGCCGGGCGCGCGCAACGAGGACGGCGGATGAGCACGGCGTCCGGCTCACCGGACGCGGCCGCCGCCGAACGACCGCCGGTGCCGGCCGGCCTGCTCGCACGCGCACGCAGCGCGCCGCATACCGCGCTGGCGGCAGCCGTGCTGACGGTCGCCGCCTACCTCTGCCTGGTCAACCTCGACTACGCCGCCCTGTGGCATGACGAGGCGCCGACCGCACTGATCGGGCGCAACC
>JAPPKD010000107.1 GCA_028820215.1 Spirochaetaceae bacterium
GTCGTCCCTCCGACCCGAATCGGCCGACAGAGACCCCTACAGCGCAATTTCCTCTACTCGACCGGGATGCCGCGCCGTTCGAGCAACGTGACGAGATCGCCCTCTGCCAGTGCTTCCATGAACTTGCTCCATGGAGTGTCGAACAGGTCGTCCGTCTCGCGCATGCGCCGGTCTGTCGCTTGCCTGTGTCGATCGGTCTCCTGCCTGCTCCGTTCGGCCTCCTGCGCATATCGCGTCAGCAACCGCTCGGTCTCCTGCTGGCGGCGCGCGATCTCTCTCTGGCTCTGGGACACCTCGCGCAGCATGTCCCAGATCTCCTCCGGAGTTGCGGGTCGTCGCAGCCTGTCGTGTTCGGCCATGAATGCGAGCCTCTCCCTGCGAACGTAACGGACTCGATGCGCCGTCTGCAATGCGCCGGGGTCGCGGTCGCTTCCCTCTGCGGGACGGGTGGCGGCGCGCCCGTCAGTCGGCGTCCTCGGGCTCCACGACTTCGATCCCCATCTCCCGCAACTCCTGCGCGCGCCGACTGTGGATCGAGGCGGTGGCCAGGATCACTCGCTCCGGCTCCACCCCGGTCTCCTCCTGGTACAGACGCCGCTTGCGTTGCAGGCGTTGCGCGATCGACGGCCCCACGCTGGCGGCGATCTCCACCAGAACATGCTGCCCGTCGAAGATCAGGAGGTCGAACTGCTCGCCCGCGATGGTGCGCTGTTCGACCGTGACGCCAAAGGACTCCTGCAGCACCGAGGCCATGGTCTGGCGAAACAGGCTTTCGTTGCGGACTCCCCAACGCGCACCGAGCCGGTCTATGGCGCGACGCATCTCGTCGAAACCGGCGTCCATCTTGTTCTCGAGACTGGTCAGCCTGTCCTCGACACTCGTCACCCTGGCATTGAGCCCCTTCACGTCGGCCTTGAGCTCCGCCACGTCCCTCTCGATGCGGTCCAGGCGGGCCGGCATCCCCAGAAACTCGTTGGTCAGCAGGGCGCGCAACATCAGCCGCTGCGCTTCCGGGTTGGCCTGCAGCTCGGCGATCATGCGGGCTACCAACGACTCCGCATCAAGCTGTTTCGACGTCGCTCCCGTAGCCATCGCGCTCTGCCAGGAACGACAACGTAGGCTCGACCCGCCGCGCGGTCAAGGTGGACGGGACGAAACGATGTCCGGAGGTGGACATCGAGGCTGTCCCGTGGTAACGACCGCCGATGGCGCTGGACCGACCGCTGGCGCTGCTGGCACTGGTCGCCGTCGCCGCCGTGTTCGCGGTTTCGCGGCGCCGGAACCGCGGCGGCGCCGTTCCCGTTTCGCTGAACGTATGGGGTGGCGCGTCGGTGCCGCCGCCGCGATACCTGGCGCGCGCCGCCCGCGGGACCTGCACGGCGCTGTTCTGGGGTGCGCTGCTGGCGGCGACGCTTGCCGCCGCCGGCCCCGTGCGCCTGCAGCGCACCGACGTCTACCTGGACCGCGGCACCGACATCGTCTTCGCCGTCGACACCTCGCCCAGCATGGGCGCGCTGGACCTCGGGGCGGGCAGCCGCCTGCGCGGCGCGGCGGCGGCGCTGCGCTCGTTCGTCGATCGCCGGCCGGCCGATCCATTGGGTCTGGTGAGCTTCGCGGAGCGCGCCGGACTGCGGTCTCCGCTGACGTACGACCACGACTACCTCGTGGACCGCATCGGCGGGCTGCGCGTCATGCAGTCGGGAGACGGCACGGCGATCGGCATGGGGCTGAGCGTCGCCGCCGCCCATCTGCAGGCCGCCGGCGCCGAGCGCGGGGTGATCATCCTGATCACGGACGGCGAGAACACCACCGGACCGATCGCTCCGGAGGCCGCCGCCGAAATGGCCGCCCAACTCGGTTTCACCATCCACACCGTCGGCGTCGGCGCCGACCGTCCGACCCTGCTGGAGCTCACCGATCCCGACACCGGCGCCGTACGCCGCGGCAGCTACCGGGGGCAACCCGACGCGGCGCTGCTGCAGGCGCTGGCCGAGCGCACCGGTGGCCGCTTCTCGTGGGCGGCCGACGCTGCTGAGCTGGAGGCCGCGTTGGCCGATCTCGACCGGGTCGAGGGCCGGGAGCGGCGTGCCCGCCCGGTGCTTGCGCGCAGCGACGCAGGCCGCCCGTTCGCGATCGCCGCGCTCGCCGGGTTGCTGCTGCACGCAGCGCTGCGGCGCCTGCTGCTGCGCGAGGCCCTGTGAGGCCCGTGAGCGACCGATGACGGTCGAGTCGCCCGCCTTCCTGTTCCTGCTGGCCGGCGCGCCGCTGGCCGCGGCGATGGCGTGGACC
>JAPPKD010000227.1:0-10933 GCA_028820215.1 Spirochaetaceae bacterium
TTGCTCGGCGCACTCCGCACCTCCTGGCGAAAGCCCATGCCGGGCGCAGCAATGACAACGGCTCCAGGGCAATGATACCCTGGAGCCGTTCGCTCGCGTGACGAGCAGGAAGCCCAACTAACACCGGCATGGTATGCCGGGGGCTCCTGGATCGTCAAGGGCGAACCAGGAGGGACAAGTATGTCCGCCACCGCTACGACGGTCTCCGTCCGCGTTGTCGCCGAACGGCTACACTGGACCGAGGTCGGGGCCGAAGCCGACGAGACCGGGGTCGCCCCGGCGAGGAACATCCCGTGGCCATCCAACGCTCCGTGGCTATTCACCGAAGACGTAATTGATGAGCGCATCCTCCGGGTGTTTGGATACGGCATCCTCCGTGGACTCGGTCGCGGCCCCGACCCTCGCCTGCCGGTCCTCGGCAATCGGGGGACCTAGGCCTCGCAGCCTACGGAGAGCGTGTCCGAATAGCCGTGAGGAGGAGCGGACTTCCGGCGGAGGCGGGCACCCAAAATTAGGAGCGGTGCCCTTGGGTTGACCGGCGGCCACCGGCTCCACTCCTTCGGAAGCCGCTACCCCTTCTCGGCTGTTACGCCACCGGCGGCATCATACCACGGCCGCCGCCCCGGTTCCCGGCCTGATTTTCAAACCGACCCGCTACCGGCAGCCGCTTCCGCTTGATACAACGGGTAGCGCGTGCTCCACCACGGGCTGCGGCCATACGTTGAGCGTAGCGGCCACCACAGGGCGACGCGTCGACGACGGCCGTTCGGTTCCACGGATTGCCATGCTTGACGAACCACTCTACATGCACAGGGCAACTATCAGCCGTTTGGTCAGCATGAACGGACCCCTGACATCTCCCACATGTCGCCGATCATGCCTCACGGCTTGATCCACTAGTAGCGTCTATGTTCGTCCTCTGAAGCGCAAATAACGTCCGTGATAGATAACCGCCTGATGCTCAACTTTCTTTGCGAGGCCTTCCTCTGACCTCTGCCGCGTGCAGAGTCGTCGTCAAAAGGGTAGCGTGACGTCTGATGAGACTTACTATGACCTCTCTTCCTACGATAGCAGCCGATGTCCGGGGAGGGGCCAAAGTATGTTCGACCCCTCCCCGAGGCTTCTTACGATCTACCTTCGCCTGACCTCCGTTGAGTCGGAGGCCCCGAAGGACTGGTATCATATTCGTGACCCGTTTCCACCTTTGTGCTTCTCCGCTCAGGTATAACCACCGGCATATATCGGAATCGATGAGACTTTGTATTGCTGTCTTCCCGACTCTCTGTCTTCGGAGTTTTCGGACGCTTGGTTTCCCTCAGTTCGACGGGAATCAATACGATCATATAGGCTTTCATTACGTACCTCCTGTACGTGAGTGTCCCGACAGGACTATGAGACCTCTGAATTCTCGGGCGCGCGTTGGCCAGATAGAGGTTGAAATCCTGTCTAATCGATATTTCTGTTGGTCTTGCGTCTATTCAAGGCTCGGCAACAGCGATACGACTTGCTGGCGCCTTTGTGTCACGTCTCTATACCATGGCAACCTCCCTATTGAAACTCACTGTGTCGATCGGTCGACACGCGTACCAAAGCCTCGCACAGATCTAGAAAACGAACGCGATTATGTCAGTCAGTATTCTGGAACGTCGGAACGATGTTGTACCGTTGTAGGACGTCTTGAATGGCGCCTTTATAGCACGTTGCGCGCCTCTTGTCAAGCCTTGCTGGCGACATGGCGAACAGACGACATGACAAGCCGCCTGGGTCCGCCCCGGTTTGGTGGACAGATGATCACTGAGGTTCTGGCCTCGGCGAAGGAACGGTTCTACCCGGCGAAGGCGGCAGGTCAAGCGTCGGAGCTCGGAGGCGAGGGTAAAGGGGTGAGTTGCGTGGGAGCCGGGCAGGCAAGGCAAATCATAGATGACCAGTGTTTGGTGGTCGTCGGCGCGTCCACCGGTTGACAGGCGCCCCGCATGGGGGACACTCACGGGAGGATGCGCTTCTTCAACACCTCGGGTCCGGTGGTTGCCGCCGACCACTACTGCGTGCCGCCGCTCGAACGGATCGATCTGAGCGAGATCCTCTCCCTGATCGGCGACAAGCGCTACTTCGTGCTGCACGCACCCCGCCAGACCGGCAAGACCTCGGCACTGCTGGCGCTCCGCGACCTGCTGAACGGCGGCGCCCACGGCCGGTACCGCTGCGTCTACGTGAACGTGGAGGCCGGCCAGGCGGCACGCGAGAACCAGACCGAAGCGATGCGCGCCATCCTCAGCGAGCTGGAGATCGAGTCGGAGGCGACGCTCAAGGATCCGTTGCCCGCCGACCTGTGGCCGGGACTGCTGGATCGAGTCGGCCCGACGGGTGTGCTCCGGCAGGTGCTGACGCGGTGGTCGCAGGCAGACCCCGTGCCACTGGTGCTGCTGATCGACGAGATCGACACGCTCATCGGCGACACGCTGATCGCCGTGCTGAGACAGTTGCGCGCCGGCTACCCTCACCGCCCGCTCCGTTTTCCCCAAAGCGTCATTCTGTGCGGGGTACGCGACGTCCGCGACTACCGTATCCACTCCTCTACCGAGAACGCCATCGTCACCGGCGGCAGCGCCTTCAACATCAAGGCCGAGTCCCTGCGCATCGGGGACTTCCCCGAGGCCGAGGTGCGTGCTCTGCTCGGCCAGCACTCCGCCGACACCGGGCAGCCGTTCTCCGAGGACGCGCTGCAGGCGGTGTGGGAGCTGACCGCCGGCCAGCCGTGGCTAGCGAACGCTCTGGCCCAGCAAGCCTGCTTCCGGGACGAGGCCGGGCGAGACCGCCTCCAGGAGATCACCCGCGACGCGATCCATGCCGCCCGCGAGCAACTCATCCTGCGCCGCGAGACCCACCTCGAGCAGCTCACCGACAAGCTCTCGGAAGAGCGGGTACGGCGGGTGATGGGACCGGTGCTGAGCGGCGGCCAGGCGAACCCGGAGATGCGTCCCGACGACCTGCAATACGTGCGCGACCTGGGGCTGGTGGCGCGTGACGACCCGATCCGTGTCGCCAATCCGATCTACCGCGAGGTCATTCCGCGCGATCTCACATGGACGACCCAGGCCGGCTTCACACACGATCCCGCCTGGTATGTGGACGCGGACGGCGCCCTCAAGCTCGCCGAGCTGCTGGCCGAGTTCCAGCGATTCTTTCGGGAGCACTCCGAGCACTGGATCCAGCGGTTCCAGTACCGGGAGGCCGGCCCGCAGTTGCTGCTGCAGGCATTCCTGCAGCGCGTCGTCAACTCGGGCGGCCGGGTAGAGCGCGAGTACGGGCTGGGGCGGATGCGGACCGACCTGCTGATTCTCTGGCCGGCCGGCGCGCCCCCGGACCGCGCCCGCCGGATGGTGATCGAGTGCAAGCTGTTGCGCCGCAGCCTTGAGGAGACCATCCGCACCGGGCTGGAACAGACACGCTCTTACATGGACCGCTGCGCAGCCGGCGAAGGACACCTGGTAATCTTCGACCGCACCACCGACAGGCCGTGGAGCGAGAAGCTCTTCCGCCGTACGGAACGCGCAGGGGGCATACCGATCACCGTATGGGGGATGTAGAGAGCGGCCATCAGCTCTCGGTGCAGCCCGCGTCCCCCATCAGGCCCCGGAGAGCCCGAGCCGCCCGCTTCATGCCTTCCGCCCCGTCGCCGAGGTGCGGCTCCAGGGCGAGGAACCCCCGGTATCCGGTGTCACGGAGCTTGCCGAGCAGCTCCAGTGCCTGCCCGTCACCGGCGCCGGCCACCGTCATCGCGCGGTCCGCGAGCCGCGTGTCCTTCACCTGCACGTGCGCCACGTACTGGCCGAGAAGCGGCCAGCCGCGGTCCACCGCGCGATCCACGCCGCTGTGGGGGAAGTTGCCGATGTCCCAGACGAACCTGAGGCTCGGGCTGTCCACCCCCTGGAGCAGCGTGCGGCACCGCTCCGGAATGTCGCCCACCATGCCGGTCTCGTTCTCCATCACCAGCACGACGCCGCGGGCACCGGCAGCCTCCGCAAGTGCCGTCAGCCGCGAGAGGGACTCGTCGACGTGCTCGGCCTCCCGACCGGCCGGGGGTCGGAACGAGAAGATCCGCACCAGCTTCGTGTCCAGCCGCTCGGCCAGATCCAGGATGCGCCCCAGCTCGGCCAGAGTCGCCTCCAACGGCTCCGTGATCGGCGTCTTGCCGATACGGCTGCCGATGCAGCTCACCCCCACCGAGCGCTCCCGGCAGACCGCCGCCAGGCGCTCGACCTCCCGGTCACTGAGGTCGGCAGCCTTCTTGCCCCACGCGGTCCGCATCTCCAGGTAGCGGATGCCGAGCCCACCCAGGACGTCGAGTTGCGTATCGACATCGTCGTCCATCTCGTCCCCAAACGCGCTCAGCGCGAAGGATGGACGCTCGGCCGTCTGCGTGGACAACGTCTACTCGGCCAACGTCTACTCGGCCAACGTCTACTCGGCCAACGTCTACTCGGCCAACGTCTACTCGGGAGGTGCCTCCACGTCCGCCGCGACACCGTTGCCGAGTCCGCGCAGCTCCTGCTTGATGGTCTCGATCCGGTCGAAGCCTTCCTGGATCTTGTCGAGCAGGTCGGCCGAGACCTTGATGCCTTCCTTGACCAGGTGCGCCACGGCCGCGCTGCGATCGGGGACGACCTCCGCGCGGACCATCTCGTCGACGCACTTGAGGCTGTCGTTGTCGAGTCGGACGGTCACCGTGTGGGCGCGCGAGTCGAGGGCGCCGGTAACGGCGTCTTTCGCGCCGGTGACGGCGGCGCTGGCGCCGGAAACCACTTTCTCTACCTTGTTTTCCACTTTCCTGAGCATGATCTCCCTCCTGGGATGGTTTCCCCTCCCCCGGCCTCCACCGGGAGTGCAACATACCGCCCCACCGCCTGATGGGACAAGCACACCCCGACCCCGTCCTGCGGCCTAACCGGCGAGATGGTCCTCGGCGCGGTCGGCCGGCTCGAAGCCGAGCACCTCGCGCGTGTGATCGGCGTCCAGCCACCGGTAGCGGCTGGTCGACAGCGCATAGAAGATGTCGAAGCGCAGCGCGGCCGGCGCGTTGACGGGCCAGCTCGGCGACGGTGGCCACGTCGCGCTGGCTGCACCACAGCGCACCGCCGTCCGCTCCCGCGGGCACGTCACGATCGTTCACTCCGCCGATGCGCAGGCACAGGCACGACAGGCCGTGGCCGTCGGCGTACGCCCGGCACATGCCTTCGCCCCACACCTTGCTGGCCGAGTAGGGCTCGGTCGGCCGCACCGGGTCCAGGTGCGTGACGGGCCGGAAGCCGTCGGGCACGTCCTCGAAACGCCCCTCGCTGATCGCCTTGTACGGTTCGTCGAACCGGTAACCCCAGTTGGTCATGACCGTGCTGGCGTAGACGATGCGGCGCACGCCCTGGCGCTTGCATGCCTCCAGCGCGTTGTAGCCGCCGACCACGTTGCTGGGCACGATGACCTCGATCGGCGCCGACGGATCGGGGATCGCGCCCATGTGAACGACGACCTCCGCCCCTTCGAAGGCGCGCTCCATCGCCTCCAGGTCGGCGAGGTCCGCCAGCCTGAAGCGATCCGGCGGACAGCTCAGCGGGCGCCCCTCCGCCACCCGCGACGACCCCTCGTACCGCCGGCCGCTCCCCGTCACGGTGTAGCGATCCGGCTGCGCCGCCAGATGCGCGTACACCACGTCGCCGATCAGCCCGCTGACTCCGGTTACGTGTACATTCAATGCCATGGTGCGCGGAGTATCGCCCCGGCCGGGCGGATCGACAAACCACCCGAGCGAAATCAGGGTCGTGCTGACGGACTTCGACGGCGTGGTCCGTCACTGGCCGCCCGACGTCACGGCGTCCATCGAGGACCGGCACGGACTGCCGCGAGGCAGCCTGGAGAAGACGGCCTTCGACCCGTCTTTTCTGGACGACGCGATTACCGGGCGCTTGACGGATTCGGAGTGGCGGAGCGAGGTCGCGCGCCGGCTCGCAGCGCAGACCGATGCCGCCACCGCCCGCTCCGCGGTCGCGGCATGGTCGACCGGTCGCGGGGTCGTGGACACGGCCGCTCTGCGCGTTCTGCAGGCGGCGCGGTCGGCGTCGGCGCTCGGGCTGGTCACGAACGCCACGACCAGACTGGAAGACGACCTCGCCCGCCTCAGCCTCAGCGACGCATTCGACTTGGTGGTCAACTCATCTGCCGTCGGCTGCGCCAAGCCCTCGCGGTGTTTCCACGAGCATGCCGCCCGCCGGTGCGGGTGCGAACGCGGAGCCGTCCTGTTCGTGGACGACCGGCCAGAGAACGTCGAGGCCGCGATCGCGTTCGGATTCCACGGACACCTGTACCGCGACCCGGAAACGCTCAGACGCCTGCTGCGCGACTGGAACCTCCGGGGCTAGAACGAGTAGGTGGACTCCGAGCGCCGAGCGACCTTGAGGACGACGATCAACGCCGCATCGTCGTGGACGTCGTACAGGATCCGGTAGGGACCGACCCGGACCCGCCACGTCCCTGGCTGTCCTCGCACCTTGCGGGCTCCGGGCGGTCGAGGACTCCGGCCAAGATCCAGTATGGGCGAGGCCAGCCTGGACCGCGCCACGGCCGGCAACCGGCGCATCTGCCGTTGGGCGGCAGGTGCCAACTCCACCCGATAGGGCATCGGCTACTTCAGGGAGTCAGCGTCCATCTCCGCGAAGAACTCGCCCGCCTCGCGGCCGCCATCTCGCTCCCACTCGCGGCGTGCCTCGTCCAACTCGGCTCGAAGTTCCTCGTCCTCTTTGGCCTCCAGCCACTCGCGCACGGCCTGAGCGACGATATCCTTGGCAGGCTGCCCCTTCCGGGCGGCCTCGACCTTGAGTGCGGTGTAAAGCCCCTCATCCTCAAAGATAACGGTCATTCGCTTGGACACGCTGCCTCCTGTATGCCTACACGCCAAAGCGTACAGACGCCTGACCTCTCCGTCTACGGTGGTGACACTACGACCCTCTGAACCGGCCGGCGTCCTCCCCGCGGTCAGTGCGTGATGGCCCCCAGGCTGGCCGAAGAGACCAGCCGCGCATACTTGGCGAGCACGCCGCGCTGATAGGGGATCGGCCGCTCGGCCGGCTTGATCTCGCGCAGCCGTGCCTCGATCTCCTGATCGGTCAGGGCCACGTCGATCGTCTTGGCGTCCAGGTCGAGGGTGATCTCATCGCCCTCCTGCACCGCGGCGATCGGTCCGCCGGCCTGCGCCTCGGGGGCGACGTGGCCGACGACGATGCCGTGGCTGCCGCCGGAGAAGCGGCCGTCGGTGATCAGCGCCACGTCCGCGATCAGCCCGGCGCCGGCGATCGCCGAGGTCGGCGCCAGCATCTCGCGCATGCCGGGTCCGCCGCGGGGACCCTCGTAGCGGATCACCACCACGTCGCCGGCGACGATCTTGCCGTCCAGGATCGCGCGCAGGGCGCTCTCCTCCTCGTCGAACACCCGTGCCGGCCCGGTGTGGCGGCGCACCGTCACGCCCGAGCTCTTCAGCACCGCCCCCTCCGGGGCCAGGTTGCCCTTGATCACGCTGATCGGCCCGGTCGGCTTGACCGGCGCCGACATCGGATACAGCACGTCCTGCCCCTCCAGCTCCACACGCACGTCGGCCAGGTTCTCGGCCACCGTGCGGCCGTTCACGGTCAGGCAGTCGCCGTGCAGCAGGCCGCCGTCGAGCAGCAGCTTCATCGCCGCCTGCACGCCGCCCACCCGGTCCAGGTCGCGCATCACGTAGCGGCCGGCCGGCTTGAGGTCGGCGATGGTCGGCGTGGTGTCGCAGAAGACGTTGAACTCGTCGATCGACAGCGGCACCTCCGCCTCGTGCGCGAGCGCCAGCAGGTGCAGCACGGCGTTGGTGGAGCCGCCGAGCGCCATCACCACGCGGATCGCGTTCTCGAACGCGTCGTGAGTCATGATCTGCCGCGGCGTGCGGCCGGCGCGCAACGCGTCCATCAGCGCCCGGCCGGCGCGATCCATCTCGGCCGCCTTGCGCTCGT
Source organism: Spirochaetaceae bacterium (assembly GCA_028820215.1). The sequence continues at coordinate 8,028 of JAPPKD010000227.1, forward strand.
CGACCGCGGGGATGGAGGCGTTGCCCGGCAGCGTCATGCCGATCGCCTCCATGGCGGACGCCATCGTGTTGGCCGTGTACATGCCGCCGCAGGCGCCGGGGCCGGGGCAGGCCGTGCACTCGATGCCGTGCCGCTCCTCCTCGTCGATGCGGCCGGCGCTGAAGGCGCCCACCGACTCGAACGCGGACACGATGTCCACGTCCCGCCCGCGGAAGTTGCCGGGCAGGATGGTGCCGCCGTAGACGAAGATGCTCGGCACGTCCAGGCGGGCCATGGGCATCACGGTGCCGGGGATGGTCTTGTCGCAGCCGGCCACGCCCAGGATGGCGTCGAGCTGGTGGCCCCGGGTGACCAGCTCGATCGTGTCGGCGATCGCCTCGCGGCTGACCAGCGAGCACTTCATGCCCTCGTGGCCCATGGCCTCGCCGTCGGTGACCACGAAGGTGTTGTAGCGCACCGGCACGCCGCCGGAGTCGCGCACGCCCGCGCGCGCCCGGTCGGCCAGGTCGTCCAGGTGCACGTTGCACGGCGTCACGTCGCTGCCGGCTGAGGCGATGCCGACGATCGGCTTGTCGAAGTCCTCGTCGGTGAAGCCGACGGCGCGCAGCATCGCCCGGTTGGGGGTGCGCTCCACGCCGGCGGTCATCGCGCGGCTGCGGATGTTCAGGTCGCTCATGCGCTCTTTCTCCATTGCAGGTAGGGGATCCGCGCCGCGGTGGCGCCGATCGCCTGGTCGCCGGCGAGCAGCGCGGCCGTCGAGTCCCAGGTGCCTGCGACCAGCGAGCGGCGCGCCGCCTCCGGCATCGCGACCGGGTACGTGTCACGGCCGATCGTGATCGTCGACTGCTCCAGGTCGACCCGCACCGGCGTGTCGGGCGCCGACTCGATGCGGTCCTGCCACTCGGAGACCCGGTCCGAGGTCAGCAGCGGCAGGCCCATCACCAGGCAGTTGCCGGCGAAGATCTCCGCAAAGGAGCCGCCGACGATGGCGCGGATGCCGTAACGGTAGAGCGCCTGCGGCGCGTGCTCCCGCGACGATCCGCAGCCGAAGTTGCCGTTCACGAACAGGACCTGCGCGCCGGCGTAGCGCGGGTCGTCGAACGGGTGCCCCTTGCGCGAGCCGTCGGCGGCGACCCGCTCGTCCTGGAAGGCGTGCTCGCCCAGGCCGTCGAAGGTCACCGCCTTCAGGTAGCGCGCGGGGATGATGCGGTCGGTGTCGATGTCGTCGCCGCGCACCGGCACGCCGGTGCCGGAGACGGCGGTGATGCGGGCGTCGCTGCTCATCAGTTGGCCCCCAGCAGCTCGCGCACGTCGGTGACCCGGCCTGCGACCGCGGCCGCCGCCACCATGGCCGGGCTCATCAGCAGCGTGCGCCCGTCCGGCGACCCCTGCCGGCCGACGAAGTTTCGATTGGACGAGGAGGCCGAGATCTGCGATCCCGAAAGCTTGTCCGGGTTCATCGCCAGGCACATCGAGCAGCCGGCGCCGCGCCACTCGAACCCGGCCGCCTCGAACACCTCCCGCAGCCCCTCGGAGACGGCCTGATCGGCGATGCGGCGCGATCCCGGCACCACCAGCGCCTTGACCCCGGACGAGACGCGCCGGCCCTCCACCACCCGCGCCGCTTCGCGCAGGTCGGTCAGCCGGCTGTTCGTGCAGGACCCGATGAAGGCGACGTCGATCGGCGTGCCGGCCAGCGGCGCACCCGGGCTCAGCTTCATGTGGCCGAGCGCCGCGGCCATCCCGTCGCGCAGCTCGTCCGACGCGCGCTCCGGGTCGGGAATCATGTCGGTGACCGCCGCGGACTGGCCCGGGTTGGTGCCCCAGGTGACCACCGGCTCGATGTCGGCGGCCTTGAGCACCACCTCGTCGTCGTAGGCGGTGTCCGGGTCCGAGGCCATGCCGCGCCAGAAGTCGACCGCCGGCTCCCAGCCGTCCCCGGCCGGCGCCTCGGGGCGCCCGCGCAGGAAGTCGAAGGTGGTCCGGTCCGGGTTGACGTAGCCGACGCGGGCGCCGCCCTCGATGCTCATGTTGCAGATCGACATGCGCCCTTCCATGTCCAGCGCGTCGATGGTGGAGCCCGCGTACTCGTAGGCATAGCCGATGCCGCCCTTCACCCCCAGGGTGGCGATGATCGACAGGATCACGTCCTTGGCGTAGACGCCGGGGCCGAGGTCCCCTTCCACCGTGATGCGGCGCAGCTTCGGTTTGCGCATGGCCAGCGTCTGCGTGGCCAGCACGTCGCGCACCTGCGAGGTGCCGATGCCGAATGCGATCGCCCCGAACGCGCCGTGCGTGGAGGTGTGCGAGTCGCCGCAGGCGATCGTCATGCCCGGCTGGGTAAGGCCGAGCTGCGGGCCGATCACGTGCACGATGCCCTGCTCGGCGTGGCCGAGCCCGTAGTAGCGGATTCCGTGCTCGGCGACGTTGCGCTCCAGGTGCTGCAGCATCTGCTCGGCCATCGGGTCCGCGAACGGGCGCTGCACGTCGTCGGTCGGCACGATGTGGTCGACCGTGGCGACGGTGAGCTCCGGGTGGCGGACGGCGAGGCCGCGCTCGCGCAACATGGCGAACGCCTGCGGCGAGGTGACCTCGTGCACGAGGTGCAGCCCCACGAAGAGCTGGGTCTCACCCGACGGCAACTCTGCCACGCGGTGCAGATCCCACACCTTGTCCAGAAGACTCTTTCCCATCAATGTGCTCCTTTGCTGCATGGCCCGTTTCCGCGCGAGGAGTCTGTCGGATTTGCCGCGTGAGCGGCAAGTTCGCATGACTCGGAGCGGAGGCGGGGCTGGGCCGGGTAGGGGGGGGGCGGCGGCCCCCCAGCGGCGCGGAAAAAAGAGGTGGGGGGGGGGGGGTTGAAGAACCCCCCCGCGGGGGACGCCCGCCCGGGGGGAAACACCGGG
>JAPPKD010000227.1:10943-21376 GCA_028820215.1 Spirochaetaceae bacterium
TGCCGGGGTGGGGGTATTTTGCCCTTCCGGGGGGGGGGGGGGGGGGGGGGGCGGTTGGGGGCCCGGGGGCCCCCCTACCCGAGGCTCAATAACTCGGTTGGTCGGGGTCGATCTCCTCGACCCAGGCGTCGATGCCGCCGGCCAGGTTGACCACGTCGGAGAACCCTTCCGAGCGCATCAGCTCCACCGCCTTGGCGCTGCGCCCGCCCATCTTGCAATGGACGACGTACGAGTCGCTCTGCGACAGCTCCGAGAGCCGGTCCGGCAACTCGCCGAGCGGGATGAGCTGCGCCTGCTCGATGCTGTTGATCTCGTGCTCGAACGGTTCCCTGACGTCGATCAGGACGGTCTCCGACCCGTTGTCCAGGCGGCGGGCCAACTCGTGCACGTCGATCTCCGGCACACCCTCTTCCTCGGCGCCGCCTGAGGGGATGCCGCAGAATTGCTCGTAGTCGATCAACTCGGTGATCGTCGGCGAGTCGCCGCACACCGGGCAGTCGGGGTTGCGGCGCAGCCGCAGCTCCCGGAACGACATCTTGAGCGCGTCGAACAGCAGGTAGCGGCCACTGGCGACGTCGCCGACGCCGAGCAGCAGCTTGATCACCTCGTTGGCCTGCATGGCGCCGACGATGCCGGGCAGCACGCCGAACACGCCGCCTTCGGCGCAGGACGGGACCAGCCCCGGCGGCGGCGGCTCCGGGTACAGGCAGCGGTAGCAGGGCCCGCCGTCGTGGTTGAACACGGAGACCTGGCCCTCGAAGCGGAAGATCGATCCGTACACGTTGGGCTTGCCGGTGAGCACACAGGCGTCGTTGACCAGGTAGCGGGTCGGGAAGTTGTCCGTGCCGTCGGCGACGACGTCGTAGTCGCGGAAGATCGACAGCGCGTTCTGCGATGAGAGCTGCTGGGGGATGCGATCGATCTGCACGTGCGGGTTGAGGTCGGCGAGGCGCTCGGCGGCGGCGTCGAGCTTGGGTACGCCGACGGTCGATTCGCCGTACAGGATCTGCCGCTGCAGGTTGGTGCGGTCGACGACGTCGAACTCGACGATGCCGATGCGGCCGACGCCGGCGGCGGTCAGGTAGAGCGCCAGCGGCGATCCCAGGCCGCCCGCGCCGATGAGCAGGGCGGAGCCGTCCTTGAGGCGCTGCTGCCCCTCCTGGCCCACTTCCGGCATGACGATGTGGCGGCTGTAGCGCGCCAGCTCTTCCGTGTTCAGCGCGGCCGCGCCGCCCGCGATCGAAGGCACGATCGAGATCTCGTCCCCGTCGGCGACCGGCGTCGCTTCCCCGTCGCGGTCGCGGATGCTGTCGTCGTTGACGTAGACGTTGACGTAGCCGGGCACGGTGCCGTCCGCGTTCAGCAGGTGCTTCTTGAGGTCGGCGCTGAGCGCGGTGAGCTGGCCGAGCAGGTCGGCCACGTCGGTGGCGGCGTCGATGGTGACGGTCGACTGGCCGTCCAGGAACTGCCGCAGCGGCGTCGGAATGTTGACATTAATCGGCATGGATCAATCCCCGAGGACGCGTATCGGCTCGCGGCGAAAGGAACTGCCGTCGTCGTTCAGCACGAAGCAGCCCGTCTGGCCGCGGTATTCCGCCCTCTGTATAGAGATAATGATATACAAGAACAGCGGCATCGCATAGCTCAGGTCGGTGCCGGAGGGCTCGGCCGGATGGTCGGGGTGCGAGTGGTAGAAGCCGAGCAGCTCCAGGCCGGCCGCGGTGGCATGGCGCTCGCACGCCAGGTAGTCGCGGTCGGACACATGGAAGCGGCGGCGCCGGTCCTCCTCGGAGTCGTTGTCGAGCGGCCTGATCTCGGTGATGACCGGTCCGGACGGCGGACGCGTGCCGAACAGTGCCCCGACGCATTCATAGGGGTAGGCGCGCTCGCCGGCGCGCTCCATGTCACGCGAAAGGGTCTTCGAGATCGTCGTCATGCTGCCCCCAGAAGTCGTCGGCCAGGTACTTGAGCGAGTTGTCCGGGAACACCGTCACCACCACCGCGCCCGGGCCGGCCTCGCGCGCGGCGCGCAGGGCAGCCGCCAGGTTGGCGGCCGACGAGGGACTGAGCGGGAGGCCCAGGTAGCGCCCTGCCGCGACCGCCATGCGGTACGCCTCCGGCGTGGGGACCTCGATCGGGTCGGAGCACAGATCGGCGTCGTAGATGGCCGGCACGTGCGCGACGGTGGGCATGTGCTTCCAGCCCTCCAGGCCGTGCAGCGGCGTGTCGGGCTGCACGGCGATGCAGCGTACCCCCTTGTCCTGCAGGAAGCGGGAGGTGCCGATGAAGGTGCCGGAGGTGCCCAACCCGGCGACGAAGTGGGTGACGCGCCTGCGGGTCTGCTCCCAGATCTCCGGGCCCGTGCCGCGGTAATGCGCCTGCCAGTTGGCGGGGTTGGCGTACTGGTCGGGGTAGTAGTAGCGCTCCGGTTCGGCCGCCACGCGCCGCCGCGCCTCCGCCTGCGCGCCGTCGGTCCCCTCCAGCGGGTCGGTGTAAGTGACCGCCGCGCCCAGGGTGGCCAGCAGCCGCTTGCGCTCGGGCGAGGCGTTGGCCGGCATGAGGATGTGCACGCCAAGCCGCAGCGCGGCGCCGATCGCGGCCAGGGCGATGCCGGTGTTGCCGCTGGTCGCCTCGATCAGGGTGCGGCCGGCCAGCCGGTCACAGGCGAACGCCTGCTCGATCATTCCCTTGACCGCGCGGTCCTTCACCGAGCCGGTGGGGTTGTAGTACTCGAGCTTGGCGTACACCTCCACGCCCGGAATGCCGTGGCGGATGGGAGCCAGCGGCGTGTTTCCGATCAGAGCGAGGATTGCCTGACCGCCACTCAAGGGCCGGGACTCACAGGGCGAGCAGCACGTCCAGCTCGGCGACGCGGGCGCACAGGGTCTGCAGGAACCGCGCCGCCGGCGCGCCGTCGATCAGCCGGTGGTCGATCGTCAGCGACAGCGCGATCTGCTGCTGGACCTCCTGCTCCCCGATCGGCCGCCAGGTCACCGCGCCCACGCCCAGGATGGCGGCCTGCGGCGGATTCAGGATCGGCGTGAACGACTCCACGCCGAAGCTGCCCAGGTTGCTCACGGTGAAGGTGCCGCCGGACAGCTCCGCCGGCGTGATCGACCCTTCGCGGCAGCGCTCCGCCAGGTCTGCGGCGCTGGCCGACAGCTCGCGGACCCGCAGGCCGGCGGCATCGCGGATCACCGGCACCATCAGCACGCGCGGCGTGTCGACCGCGAACGCCAGGTGCACGGCGGCCGTGCGTACGATCTCCAACCCGCCTTCGCCGTCGCGGCAGGTCGCGTTGAGCTCCGGGTGCTCGGTCAGGGTCCTGGCCACAGCGAACAGCAGCAGGTCGTTGAGGGTCACGTCGCTCATCTCGAACTGCGGATCGGCGGTCTTGAAGGCGGCGCGGAGCTGCAGGAGCCGCGTGGCGTCCGCGTAGGAGGTCATGGTGAGCTGCGCCGTGTCGCGCAGCGAGGCGTGCATGCGCTCGGCGACCAGGCGGCGGGCGCCGCGCACCGGGATCACCTGCTCGGCAACAGCATGGTCGGCCGCGGACGGGGCAGGAGCCAAGACGGGAGGTTGCACCGGAGCGGCGGCCGGTGCCGCGGCGCCGGCTGCCAGCACGTCGCGCTCGATGATGCGGCCGCCGGGGCCGGTGCCGGTCAGGCCGGTCAACGTCACCGACAGCTCGGCGGCCCGCTTGCGAGCCCGTGGCGAGACCGCCAGGCGCCGCGGCGCGTCCGCCGCCGTGGGAGTAGCGGGAGTGGGTGCCGGAGCGGTGGGTGCCGCCGGAGCGGCTGGTTCGGCCGGTGCCGGCGGGGCTGCGTCAGCCGGCTCGGTGTCCGTTTCGGCCACGCCGGCCTCCGTGCTCCCGATCTCTTCGGCCGTGCCGACCATCGCGATCGGTCCGTCCTCCGGGATCTCCTCCCCGACGTCGAACAGCTTCGCAACCAGCACGCCGTCGGCTTGCGATTCGATCTCGACCGTGGCCTTGTCGGTCTCCACCTCGCAGATCGTCTCGCCGGCGCTCACCGGATCACCGATCTCCCTGGTCCAGGCGATGATGGTGCGGGTCTCGCCGGGCTGCGCCAGCGGCGGGCGAACCGGGACGGCCATCAGGCGCGCTCCAGTGAGCCCTTGCTGAACGCAAGGTCGATCGCCAGGATCGCCGCGTCCGCATGGGAATCGAGGTCGCCGGTGATCTCCTCGATGCCGGCGATCAGCCGGTCGAACTCGCCCGCCGGCACGACGGCCATGATGGTCCTGCTCATATCGCTCTTCTCGCCAAGGAAATTCAGGAAGTCGCCGAAGATCGGCACGCTGGTAAGGTGCCCGCGGATGCCCTTGGTGTCGAACACCGCGGCGCCGCGGATGCCGCGCTCCAGGAACAGCGTGACGATGTCATCGAAGTAGCGCTGCTCGTATACCACCACGAACAGCAACCGGTCGCCAATGCGTGAGGTGCCGGCGGCAGCGCGCGCCACGGCCGGTTCCAGGTGCGCCGCGAACGCGTCGGCGAGTTGCTGGCGCGTCGGCGCGGCCAGCAGTTCCTCGTGCAGCCGCCGGCTGAGGCCGGTCCGGGAGATCTGCGCCAGGAGTTGCAGGTACTGCTGCGGATCCTCGTCCGGTCCGACCAGCACGAAGAACAGCCGCGTGCGCTTGCCGTCGACGCTGTCGTAGTCGATGCCGCGCTTGGACACGGCGATGCCGAACACGAACTGCGACACCTGCGGCAGCCGCGCATGCGGCATGGCGACGCCGTCCTCGAACCCGGTCGACCCCGCCTCCTCGCGCTCCACCAGCGCCCGGTGCAGCTCGTCCGCGGTGACTCCCTCCAGGCCGGCGCTGATCAGCTCCGCCAGCTCGCGCACGCACTGCTCCTTGGCGGTCGCGCTGAGCGCCACGGTGCAGGCGCGCGCGTCGATGATCTCGCGTAGCTCCACGATCTACCTCTCCTCCATCGTTACCACTCCTAGCGCTGCGCTGCAACGCCGCGGGTCACGCCGTAGCGCGAGATCAACGGGCCGATCAGCTCGTTGATGAACACGCTCAGGAGCACGATGTTGACCAACTGCGTGACCAGGCGCTGAATATCCTCCGCAGCCGTGGCCACCACGCTCGCGCCCTGCAGGAACAGTGCGAGGCCGATCGCCACGCCCGCCTGCGGAAACAGGCAGAAGCCAAGGTAGCGGCGCACACCGGCCGGCGCGCTCATCACGCGCGCGCCGAGGTACGATCCTACCATCTTGCCGGCGAAGCGGGCCGCCAGATAGACGAAGCCGTAGCCGACGATGATCAGCTCCGTGAACACCGAGAGTTGCAGCTCGGCGCCGGCCAGGATGAAGAACAGGGCGAAGATCGGCGGCGTCACCGGTTCCAGCACCATGAAGAGCTGCCGGTTGGACGGGCTCAGATTGATCAGCACCGCCCCGAACATCATGTTCGCGAGCAACGGCGACAGGTGCAGGGCGAGGGCGCCGGCGGTGACGATGAACACCACCGCCACGGTGATCACCATGCGGGCGCCGTCGGACGCCGCGCTGCGGGCGATCGCGTGCAGGATCACGGCGCCCACGGCGCCGAGCAGCACCGAGAGCCCGATCTCCGACCCGGCCTCCGCGGCGGCGTGCAGGACGCCGCCGTGGTCCGCTCCGGCCGCGCCAAGGAGCGGGGTGACCAGCGCCAGGATGAGGCTGAACAGCAGGACGGCGATGGCGTCGTCGAAGGCGACGACGCCGTACAGGTAGTCCACGAACTCGCCGTGCACCTTCAGCTCGCGGACGATGACGACCGTCGCCGCCGGCGCCGTGGCCGCCGCGATACCGCCCAGCAGCAGGGCGAACCAGGACTCCAGCCCCAGAACCCTGAGCACGGTGCTGACCACCAGGAACGCCAGGAACGCCTCCAGCACGGTGATCACCAGGATCTTGGCGCCGGACCGGCGCAGCTTGGGAAGCTGAAACTCGCCGCCGATCGTGATGGCGATGAAAGCCAGCGCCACCTCCGTGACCGGCTGCAGCCGCGCGGTCGCATGGTGGGTGACAAGACCCGTGACCGAGTCTCCCAGCGCAAGGCCGGCAACGATGTAGCCGGTGATGGCCGGCAACCCGATGAGGCCGGCCAGCCGGCCGGCGAAGTAGCCGCACAGCAGGAGCATGCCCAGGCTGAGGACCGGGCTGGCGTCGGCGACGGCCGCGACTCGCTCGACCGCCGCTGCGAGCCACTGCACGGCTCAGAGCGTAGGTTCCGCCGGCAGCGTCGTCAATTCGACCGGGCAGTCTGGCATGCCGGCCGGGCGGCGGTGTAGCCTGCCTGCGCCGTGATGAAGCCGATGTCCGTTCTGCGCGCCGCGCTGATCGTGCTCGGGGGCGCGCTGGTCCTGACCGGCTGCTTCCCGCGCTTTCCCAACCCCCAGACCGCTGCCCAGCAGCTACCGTCGGCGCTGGATGCCTCGTACTCTCCGGACGGATCCAAGATCCTGTATTCCGCCGATCACGACGGCGACCTGGAGATCTACGTGGTCAACGCCGACGGCACCGGCAAGCGCGCGCTGACCGACAACGACAACCGCGACTTCTTCCCGAGCTGGTCGCCTGACGGCTCCACGATCGTGTTCAGCTCGGACCGGGACGGCGGCGGGATGGAGCTCTACGTGATGGACGCCGACGGCGGCAACCAGCGGCGCCTCGTCATCGAAGACGCCAGTCCCTGAGCGTGCCGCGCCCTATCCGCCGCGGCTCTTGCCCCTGCCCCAGCCGTCGGCCGACATGCGGTCCGGGCCGTTCATGGCCACCACCAGCGTGGCGATCATCACCCCGAAATCCCGGATCGCGATCGCCGGCAACCCCAGCGTGTAGAGGGTGACGACGATCACGGCAAGCTGCACGGCCAGCAGCAGCGCCGCCGCCCGCGTGAACAGGCCGACGATCAACGCGCTGCCGAGCGCCACCTCGACAGCGCCGTGGATGACCGTGAACAGGCGGTCGAAGTCGATGATGCCGAGCTGCTCGCCGATCGCGTAGACGAACTCGGGCAGGTAGGCCGCGCCGAAGTCCGGGTCGCGGAGCTGGGTGACGCCGAACCACAGGAACACCACGCCGGTACCGAGCCGTAACAACACCATGCCGGCGTTGTGCACTCTGCCCCCGCGTGGCATCCGGCAAGGCTAGGCGCGGGTTCGCCCCGCGTCAAGGACATGGGCGGCGGCCTCCCATGTCCTCCAGAATTATCAATCTTCGATTAGATCGACCCAGAACGGTGACGTCCACAGACATTCGCCGTCGCGCTGGCGCGCCCGGACGTAGTAGTAGACGTCCTGCAGCGGCCGGCCGGGGCGTTCGTCGACCCACTCCGCGTCGAGGTCCTCGCTGCCGGCGGCCACCGGCAGATCCGCCAGCACGTGGCCGCAGTGGACGACCTGCACGCACGCAAGCGGGGCCGTGCCGCGGATCATCACGCGCAGGCGGCGCTCGTCGCCCGGCTCCAACCGCAGCTCTGAGCCCATGGCGGCGCCGTTCAGCGTGACGTCGGCGACGATTCGGGCGCCTGTGGTGGCATAGCAGCGCCGGGCGTACAGGGCGCGGAACAGTTCGTCCCAGGCCAGCACCGGTGCCTGTATCGCGGTGAGCCCGCAGTAGCCGTCGCCCATGCGTGTCGGCCAGCCGCTGTGGTTGTCGGTTCCGCCGACGAAACCGAGCCGGTAGCCGCGCGCCAGCGCGGTGCGCACGCTGCCGCCCAGCCCGCCGTCCCAGATGCGCCACCGCTCATCGGTCTCCTCGGCTTCGAAGCAGCCCCGCTGCTGCACCATCTCCACCAGGCGCACCACGTCGCGATCGGCCGGCAACGGCCAGTGCATGGCGCACCAGGCAGGGCGTCCATCCTCACGCACGCCCTCGCGGACGTACGAGTCCATGTTGCTGTGGTGCGGCACCACCAGGGCGCGCCCCGGCGGACACAGCCGCAGCAACGACGCCAGGTCGTAACGGTCGTTTTTCCGTTCCCATGCGGGAGCCAGCTCGGCGGCGAAGCGTGCGGTGATCTCCTCAAGGAGGTCCCAGCTCTCCGCGTAGAGGTTGGCGTGCCCGTAGCGCCGGCTCAGCTCGGCCGCGGGCGCCGCGCAGAACCGTCCCGGCTCCTCGAACGGCCGGCAGAGGGCCGCCTGCTCGGCCACCGTGCGGGTCACGGTCCCCTCCACGCCGCTGCTCCGATAGGTCCCGGCCGGGCTCAGGTGATCCGACGGTCCGGCGAAGTCGAGCGCCAGCTCGTCCCGCGCGCTGCGCAGCGCATCGACGGTCGGGCGCTGACCGTCGCCCGAGAACTCCGTGTGCCAGTGGAATTCGCCGAAGAAGATCGGCGTGCCGTCCAGGGCACGCGGCAGGGCGTTGCTGACCGCGGTGAGGCCGGCGCCTTCCCGCACCGCGACGCGGCCCGCACTGCCATGCGCGGTTGCCCTTCCGGCCGCCGCCTGTGTCGCGGCCGGGTTGCCGGCCCGGTCGAAGCGCCGCACCAGCAGGCGGCCGTCGTGGCGCAGCCAGGCGGCGAGGCGTGCAGGCTCTCCCGCGACGAAACGCACCTCGAACGGCGCCGCCACCGGTTCTCCCTGCTCCGCGTCGACGTCGGCGACCGCCAGCGCGTGCAGCCTCCACGTCAGCCCGCTGTAGCGGTCGCGTGACTGCTGCGGCGACGGCCGGCCGGTTTCCCGTTCGCCGCGCATCTTCCGTTCCTGGTACTCCGCCTCCACCTCCAGCGTCGCACCCGCGGGCAGATCCTCGCGCAGGCGCACGACCGCCATCGTCATCGTGGCGATGTACCAACTCCAGCGGTGCTCCATCTCCCCCCACTCGTAGCGATGGGCGAACGGCAACGGCTCGCCGCAGTCGGCACGCGCCGCGGTGATGCGAACGCTCACCATCGGCATGACGCCGCTCGCGCAAATCCGCACCAGCGTCCCCGCCGCCAGCGGGGTCCGTATCCGAAATCGACAGCGCGGAAAGAGAGGATCCGTCGCCGCCACCTCCACAACCGGATGCTCGCGTGGAGGTGCTCCCCTGCCGCCTGCTCCAGTCATCTTCACCTCACCCGGTTCATGGATCGTGGGCGCCGCGGCCTCCGCGCCCGTTCATGGCCCGACAATCCGGACGCGGCGCGTGACCGGCGCGGGCCACTCGCGGCCGGCCAGCATCGCGGCGCCGCCGCGTTCCAGCGCCAGCAACGCCACGGCGGAGCCGGCGCCGGCGGGAAGGCGTGCGGCCACCGCATCCATCACCGCCATGCCGGTTGCGCGGTCCGGAACGAACGCCACGAAGGCACCGCCTCCCCCGCCGCCGGAGATCTTGCCGCCGGTGGCACCGGCCGCTCGCGCGGCCGCCAGCAGCTCGGCGACCACGGGCGAGCCCACGCCGATGCCGTTCAGCAGCGCGCCGGCCTCATCGGCCAGCGCGCCCAGGCGGACCGCCCGATCGGCGTCAGGGGCGCCGAGCAGCCGGCACGCGGGCTCGACGATGGCTCCGAGACGGTCGATCGCCGCTCGGACCTCGGTGTCGCCGGCCTGCATTCGTTCCCGGACGGCCGCCACGTGGGCGGCGGTGTCGCCGCGGCGCGGCACGAATCCCGCGACCAGGTGGAGCCGCTGCACGGCGATCGACTGCGCGGCCGGCACGCTGCCCGGCCCCGCCGGCGTGAACCGCTGTACGCCGCCGAGCAGCGCCAGCCCCGTGTCGATGCCGGACGGTGAGCCGTGGAAGGCGTGCTCGGCGCGGTGCGCTCTGTCCCACAGCTCGCGCTCGCCCGGCGCAGCCGCCGCACCGCCCACGGCGCGGGCCAGCGCCACGCAGAGTGCCGCCGAGGAACCCAGGCCCACGCCGAAGGGAATCTCCGAACGCACCTCCAGCGCGCCGGCCGGCGGCGCGCCGATCCCGATCCGGCCGCAGGCATCGCGAAGCCGCTCGGCCGCGGCACCCGTTTCGTCCCTTTCGCGCGCCGGCACGAAACGAAGCCGCAGGGACCACGGCACGCCCAGACCGACCGCCGGACGGCCGTTCACCGCGGCGTGCTCGCCGAACAGCAGCAGCTTGCCGGCCGCCTGGCCGGTCACGCGCCGATCCCGCCGTCCCCGGCACCGGCGTCCCCGACGCCCACCGCACTGACGGTAAGCGGCCGAACCCAGGGCCGGTCCGGCACGGCGCATCCCGGCGCCGCGACGCAGATCGCCAGCTCGCCGCCAGCACCGGCAGGCTTGCCGGCATGGCCGGCGGCGGCCACATGGTCCAGCCGCCCGCGGAGCTCGTCCGGCTCCACCGGGACGCCGATGTGCTCCCCCAGCCACTGCGTCACCCGGCGGCCGGCGCGCAGCGCCTCGGCCCACCCCCCGGTACGCAGCGCGTGGCGGACGATGGCATCGGAGACCCGGCGATGGCGCCGGCAGTCGACGGGCT
>JAPPKD010000210.1 GCA_028820215.1 Spirochaetaceae bacterium
GACCTGGTCGGCAAGGTGGAGGCGGGCATCCCGGAGGACGATCCCCGCAACCCGGCGTCGATCGCCGACAACGTCGGCGACAACGTCGGCGACGTGGCCGGCATGGGCGCCGACCTGTACGAGTCGTACGTGGGCTCGATCATCGCCACCATGGCGCTGGGAGCGGTTGCCTCGCTCAGCCTGGACTCGATCTCGACGCTGCAGGCGATCCAGGTGCCGGTGTCGATCGCGACCATCGGCGTGCTGTGCTCGATCCTGGGCACCTTCGTGGTGCGCGCCAAGGGGGACGCCAGCCAGGCGGTGCTGCTCGGCGCGTTGCGGCGCGGCACCTACGGGTCGACCGCGCTGATCGCGATCGGTTCCTTCCTGCTGGTGATGTTCACGCTCGGCAGCGAGTTCCTGGGAATCTGGGCTGCCATGATCGTCGGGCTGATCGCCGGCAACGTCATCGGCTACTTCACCGAGTACTACACCTCCGACCACTACAAGCCCACGCAGCTCCTGTCCAACGAGGCGATCACCGGTCCGGCGACCACCATCATCGGCGGCGTCGGCCTGGGCATGCTCTCCACGCTGATCCCGGTGCTCACGGTGATCGGCGCGACCCTGGCGGCATTCTTCCTGTCCGGCGGCGCCGCTCATCCCGGCCTCGGGCTGTACGGGATCGGGCTGTCCGCGGTCGGCATGCTGTCGACGCTGGGCATCACCCTGGCCACCGACGCCTACGGGCCGGTTGCGGACAACGCCGGCGGCATCGCCGAGATGGCCAAGATGGAGCCGCACGTGCGCGAGCGCACCGACGCGCTCGACTCGCTGGGCAACACCACGGCCGCCACCGGCAAGGGCTTCGCGATCGGCTCCGCCGCGCTGACCGCGCTGGCGCTGCTGGCCGAGTACGGCAACAAGATCAAGGAGGCGTTCGAGCAGCTCGACGTGTCGCCGCTGTTCGAGGAGTTCTACTCAGGCTTGGTGGAGATCGTCCGCGGGGCCGACGGCCACATCACCGACGTGGTCATGAACATCAACCTGCTGGACCCGAAGATCCTGATCGGACTGTTCATCGGCGCCATGTTGCCGTTCGTGTTCTCATCCCTTTCGATGCGCGCGGTGGGCCGCGCCGCCGGCGACATGGTCAAGGAGGTGCGCCGGCAGTTCCGGGAGAAGCCGGGGTTGCTGGAAGGCAAGGACCGCCCGGACTACGCCGGCTGCGTGGCCATCTCCACCCAGGGCGCACAGCGCGAGATGGTGGTGCCGTCGCTGCTGGCGGTGATAGCCCCGGTCCTGACCGGCATCATCTTCGGGCCGTTCACGGTGATCGCGCTGCTTGCCGGGGCGCTGACCTCCGGCTTCGTGCTGGCCATCATGATGGCCAACGCCGGTGGTGCCTGGGACAACGCCAAGAAGTTCATCGAGGGCGGCGCGCACGGCGGCAAGGGTTCGGAGGCGCACAAGGCGGCGGTCGTGGGCGACACGGTCGGAGATCCATTCAAGGACACCTCCGGGCCGTCGATCAACATCCTGCTGAAGCTCATGTCGATGGTCTCGATCGTGTTCGTGACCACGGTAATCGCGCTCAACGACCTGTTCATCCGGATCTTCTCGTAGTACTGCACGCGGTCATTCGATGCGGTAGCCGCGGCCGCGAACGGTGACGATCAACCGCCCGGCCATGGGCCGGGCGGTGTCAGCCGGCTCCGCGACCGCCGCCAGACGGCGCCGCAGCGCGGTGACGTGCATGTCCACGGCGCGGCTGCGCCGGACCGGCGGCCGCCCCCAGATCGCGTAGAACAGGGCGTCGCGCGTTACCGTCGAGCCGCGGTTTGCAAGCAGCATGCGCAGGACCTCCGCTTCCTGCGCGCCAAGCGAGACCGTGCCCGCCGGTCCCGAGAGCGTCCGCCCCAGCAGGCGCAGGGCGCGGCCGTCGCCGAACCGGGTGAGCGGCTCCGCGGCGCCGATGATGCGCAGCGCGCGCAACTCCAACTCTTCCGGCGTCCACGGATCGCGCAGGTAGTCGGCACAGCCGGCCAGGAACAGGCGCGGCAGCTCGGTGTCAGGGCCGAAGGCGATCAGCGGCCAGGCGGGCTGAATCGGCCCCGTGAGCAGGGGCTCCGCGGCCTCGGCGGGCATCACGGCGGCCACATAGCGGGGGTCACGCGGCGCGGGGGGCTCTTCGACAAGGTCGAGATCGAAACCCTTGATACGCCGGGAATAGGAGTCCATGCGCGCAGCGAGGGCGCCCGACGATGCCATCAGGCAGACTCGCGGCGGATCCCCCAACC
>JAPPKD010000061.1 GCA_028820215.1 Spirochaetaceae bacterium
CTCGACCCGTTGCCGAAATCTGCCGAACGAACTACCCTACGCCTGAACAGTTACCTTCAATCCTCATCGCGGAACGTGATGTCCGGCGAGCGCCGAAAAAAGGCGAGGGCACTGCGCCCTCGCCTTCATGGACGGCCCGCGGCCGCTACTGCATCGCGTCGTACAGGCGCTGGAACTCGGCGATGACCTCACCGAGTCCGGCGGCGTTCAGGTCGGCCTGGAACTGATCCCAGGCTTCGTCGATGTCGACCACGCCGGTGATCGCCTTGTGGTAGAACTCGTTGCTGATCGTGTTCAGGTCGCCCCGCTTGGCGGTGTACACCTCGTTCACGCCGTCGTGGGTGAACGCGACGCCCCAGTAATTGACCGGCAGCGACGCCACCCAGTCGTACACTTCGCGTGCCGCGCTGGTGAGGGTCGGATCCTCGTCGCGCAGGATCGGGAACCTCCCCCAGAAGCCGACGCCGTCGTGATGGGCCGTCTTGGCCTCCTCGACCCTGATCTTGATCTCGCCCTCGGACCCGCGGTCCCAGTGCACGCCTTCCCTGCCGTACACGAGCGTGTTGAACAGCTCGCGGTCGGCCAGGATCTCGTTCTGCATCTGCATGATCTTGATCACCTTCTCGTCCGAGGCCTCGTGGCCGAACGCGCCGCCGTTGCCGAAGATGAACAGGCTGGGATACGGCATCGCCGCGCCGTACTTCCCGTCGGGACCCTTCGGCGGGGGCAGGAACGCGAACTCGGCATCGGGCGTGTGCGCCCAGACGAGCTGTTTCGGACCGCGCGGCGTGTCGGCGGTCAGCGCGACCGGCGGTTGCCAGTTGAGCCCGAAGTCGCCCATGCCCCAGCCGTCGTAGAACTCGCCGCCCTTGTTGGTGGCGAAGGTCGGGTCGATGACGCCCGCCTCGTACCACTCGGCCAGTGTCTTGAGCGCCTGTTTGTACTCGTCCTGCGAGTTGGCGTAGATGACCTGGCCGTCCTTCACGTAGAAGGACTTGTCCTGGTACCCGTAAGCCGCGAACACCCAGGAGAAGCCGAGCCCGTAGACGAACGAGATGTGGCTCATCCCGTAGGTGTCGTCCTTGCCGTCGCCGTCCGGATCTCCATAGGTGAACTGCTTCAGCAACTCGAAGTGCTCGTCGATCGTGACCGGGTCCTCGGTGATGTTCAGATTATCCATCCAGTCCTTGCGGACCAGCGGCAGATAGGACGATTCGACCTCCGCCCAGTTGTTGTAGGGAAGCGCCCACGCCTCGCCCTTGTAGGTCATCTCCCGTTCCAGGCGGTCGCCGAACATGGCCTCCATCCGGTCAGCCCACTCCGGCGCATGCTCCCAGAGCCATTCCTTGGGATAGGACCGCAGCAGTCCCTGGTCGACCAGGCTCTGCCCGAACGCCAGCTTGACGCTCACGTAGTCCGCCGTGTTGCCCTCCGCGAACCACAGGGGAAGCTTCTCGTTGTCGGCCGAGGAGATGTTGGCGATCTCGATCTTGACGTTGAACCGCTCCTCGATGAGCTGTTGCATCATGTTGCCTTCGGGCGGCTGCGGCTCGCTGTCGAGATAGTAAGGACCGAGCCACTTGAGCTCCATCACCTCGGTGCCTGCCGTTTCCGTGGTCGGCGCCGCAACGGCCGGCAGTGCCGCCAGCACGAGCGCCGCCATCGCCAGCAGCGTGACCTCGATTTTCCTCATTTGCGTCATCTCCTTCACGTATGCGACCATAGATTGATGCGGTGTCGGACCGCTTACCGTCGGGCGTACGGCCGGCCTTGTCAAGAGGAGGGCGGCCAGGGGACGCGCCGCCAGGGGCCTGACGCCTGCGCGGGCGCAACGCACCGGCGGCCGTGAGCATATCGCCGCCCGGCGAGGGGCTGGTGCACCTGTCCGCCGGCACCCCGGATCCGGCGGCGCCGAAAGCGTCCACGTGGCCGCGGCTGAAACGCGAGCTGTACCGTTACCGACACTGTTATCTGCTGCTGCTGCCGGCGGTGATCTTTTTCATCGTGTTCCACTACCGGCCCATGTACGGCGCCATCATCGCCTTCAAGGACTACCGGATCGTGGACGGCGTCATGGGCAGCCCATGGGCCGGATTCAAGCACTTCGAGTGGTTGTTCGGCGGCTATTTCTTTCTGCGCGTGCTGAAGAACACGCTCATCATCAGCGCCTATCGCATCGCATTCGGATTCCCGGCGCCCATCCTGCTGGCGTTGCTGCTGAACGCCGTGCGCCACCTGGGCTTCAAGAAGATGGTGCAGAGCGTCTCCTATCTCCCGCACTTCATGTCGTGGGTCATCCTGGGCGGCATCGTCAGCCAAATGCTCCATCCCACGCACGGCGTGGTCAACGACATCGTCGCCCTGCTGGGAGGCGAGCGCAGGCTGTTCCTGGGCGATCCACGCCTGTTTCGCGGGATCCTGATCGGCACCGACATCTGGCAGAGCGTCGGCTGGGGATCGATCGTCTATCTGGCCGCGATCGCCAGCATCGACACGGAGCAGTACGAGGCGTCGATCATCGACGGCGCGAACGGCTTCGCGCAGGCGCGCTACATCACGATCCCGTCGATCATGCCGGTCATCGCCATCATGTTCATCCTGCGCCTGTCGGGGATCATGAGCGCCGGATTCGACCAGATATTCAACCTCTACAATCCGCTCGTGTACGAAGTGGCCGACATCATCGACACCTACGTCTATCGCACCGGCATCCAGAAGTACGCCTACAGCCAGGCGGCGGCGGTCGGCCTGTTCAAGAACGTCATCGGCCTGGCGGCGGTGCTGTCGGCGCACGCCGTCGTCCGGCGGTTCGGCGAATACGGACTCTGGTAGATGGCGGTAACGGCAGTCCGGCAGGGTTCCAGGGTCGCGGTGAGCGGCCGGCGGTTTCGACCGTGGGGTGTCGCGAACTATCTGTTGATGTGCGTGCTGCTGGTGCTGTTCGTCTATCCGTTCTGGGACGTTCTGGTGCTGTCGTTCACCACCCCGGAGAATGCCGTCCACATCGGCCTTCGCCTGGTGGCGTTTCCGCTGACGGTCGACGCGTACAAGCGGATCTTCATATCGGACACGATCTTCATCGGCTACTACAACACTCTGCTGCGCACGGTCGTCGGCACGGCGATCCTGCTCGCCGTCACCTATTGCGCCGCCTATGCGATTTCGAAGAAGGGGTTGCCTTTTCGCAGGACGATCATCCTGTTCTTCCTGTTCACGCTGTTCTTCGACGGAGGCCTGATCGCCACCTATCTCAACATGAGATGGCTGGGGCTGTTGGGCTCCCGGTGGGCGCTGATCCTGCCGATGGCGACCAGTGCGTGGTACCTGGTGATCACGCGCAACTTCCTTCTGACAGTGCCGGGAGAGCTGGAGGACTCGGCCTTCATGGACGGCGCCGGCACGATGCGGACCGTGTTCTCCGTCATCGCGCCGGTGTGTGCGCCGGTGCTGGCCGTGCTGGCGTTGTGGAGTGCCGTGGGGCACTGGAACTCCTGGTTCGACGCGCTGCTGTACGTGAGCGACCGAGACAAGCTGGTCCTTCAGTTGGTGTTACGAAGGATCCTCACGGGAGGGCCGAGCGACATCGGCGACCTCAACATCCAGATGTTCCAGGGGACGATGCTGGAGACGGTGAAGGCCGCCACGATCGTGGTGACGACCGGACCGATCATCCTGTTGTACCCGTTCCTGCAGCGGTACTTCGTCAAGGGACTGCTGGTCGGCGCGGTGAAAGGGTAGAGGAGCAGCGTCGGGGGGAGCACCGTTGCGAATGAGATGCCATGTACGTACCCTTGGACTCGACGGCAGCGGTGGTACCGCGGCTCATGAAGGCACGAGAGGCAGGGAGTCATGGCCAGCACAAGAGTTTCCGATCTGACAGTGGCCGAGTTCGAGCAGCTCGTCCGAGAGACGGTTGCCCAGGCTCTTGCCGAGCTGCTTGGGGACCCCGATGAGGGGTTGCCGCTCCGTGATGATTTCGGCAAAGCGCTCCAGCGCTCCCTTGACGAGGTGGGCGCCGGCGAGCCGACCAGAGGCTTGGCGGATGTTGCGCAGGAGTTCACGTTGAGCACGTGACGTGCCGGGTTGAGCTGACCCCGACGGCGGAAGAAGATCTCCGTCGTCTGGATTCCGCCGTCGCACGCCGGGTGATCGCGAAGCTGCAGTGGCTGGCCGAGAACGTGGATACGATCCGGCATGAGACGCTGGCTGGCCCGTGGAAGGGCGTACTCAAGCTTCGAATGGGTGACTACCGCATGTTGTACACCCGCGAAGCCCCGAAGGGGCGGATCGTCGTTCACTTCATCCGCCACCGGCGAGAGATCTACAAGGCGCGGGGAAGATGATGACTGACAGCGACGGGAGAGACGAGCGGGAGGTGGAGTTGCGCATGGCGCTGCTCCGGGAGCGGTACGGCGATCGGTTCGCGGAGCCGGACCAGGAAGCGGAGGTCCGCAGGCAGGTGGCCCAGGAGCTGGTCAGGGTCTCCAGGACGCTCCGGGATGCCGAGGTCGCCCAGGACCAGGAGCCCTTTCCGCCGTACAGGCCATACCGGAGCGACGACCGGTGACCGAGCGCGAGGCCGTCTTCCTGCCGGTCCGCAAGCTGTCTGAGCGGGTGCGCGCGCGACAGGTGTCGCCGGTGGCGCTGACGCGGCTGTTCCTGGACCGCCTGGAGCGGATCGGGCCGCGGTACAACGCGGTCATGACGCTCACGCCCGAGCTGGCCGAGAAGCAGGCGCAGGACGCGGAGCAGGAGATCGGCGAGGGGCGCTACCGCGGTCCCCTGCACGGCATCCCGTACGGCCTCAAGGACGTGTTCGCCACCAAGGGCTACCCGACCACCTGGGGCGCGGGGCCGCTGCGCGACCAGCGCTTCGACTACGACGCCACGATAGCCCGCAGGCTGCGGGACGCCGGCGCCGTGCTGGCCGCCAAGCTGGCGATGGTGGAGCTGGCCGGCGGCACCGGCTACCGGCGGGCGAACGCCTCATTCACGGGGCCCGGCCTCAATCCGTGGGACCCCGGCACGTGGAGTGGCGGCTCGTCCAGCGGCTCCGGTTCGGCTGTCGCCGCCGGGCTCGTGCCGTTCGCGATCGGCACCGAGACGTGGGGGTCGATCGTGGGACCGTCCACCAACTGCGCCGTGTCCGGGCTGCGCCCAACCTTCGGCCGCGTGAGCCGCCACGGCGGCATGCCGCTCACCTACGGGATGGACAAGCCGGGGCCGATGTGCCTCACCGCCGACGACTGCGGCCTCGTGCTCGACGCGGTGGCCGGCCATGACGATCGCGACGAGGCGACCACGAAGCGGACCTACGAGTACCGCCCCCACCGCCCCGAGCGCCGCCGCTACCGGTTGGGGGTCCCCAGGGGAGTGCCCGACGGCTCGCAGCCGGGCGTGCAGGACCGGTTTCGGGAGGCGCTGGACGTGCTGGCGGAGGTGGCGGACATCGAGGAGGTCGAGCTTCCGGACCTGCCGTACGCCGAGGTGTCCAGCACGATCTTCCTGGCCGAGTCGGCCAGCGTCATGGAGGAGCTCATCGACAGCGGCATCACCGCCGGGCTCACCGCACCGGAGGGGCGCATCGGGATCTATCCCCGCACCGCGGTGCTGGCCACCGATTACCTGCGGGCGCTCAGGCTGCGGCGCACCATCGCGGTGGCGGCCGACCGGCTGCTTGCGCGCCACGACGCCCTGCTGTCGCCCACGCGCCCGACGGTCGCGCCGCCGGCCGACCGGCCATGGGTCAAGAAGCCCGGGGAGCGGGCGGCCGATCCGCTGGGAGCGTTCGGGAGCTGCGTCGGGCTGCCGGCGATCTCGGTGCCGATGGGGTTCGCGGACGAAGGCCTGCCGATCGGCCTGCAGATCCTGGGCCGTGCCTATGACGAGAACGCGGTGCTGGCCGTCGCCTCCGCCTACCAGGAGTTGACCGACTGGCACGCGCGGCACCCGCCGGATCTGCTGCGGGACATCGCGACGGACTGACCCGAGCTCCCGGGTATAATCACCGCGACACAAGATGGAGTTTCCCCGCGTCGGCGTGTGCAGCATCGCCTTCAAGGAGCGGAGCGCCGCCGGCGCGCTGCGCGCCATCGCCGCGGCCGGCGCCGACAGCGTCGAGCTGTGGGGGCAGCCCCCGCACCTGCCGTATCCCGTGGACGAGGCGTGGTGTTCCGCCCTGCGCGAGCAGGCGGCCGAGCTGGGACTGAGCTTCTGCGCGCTCGGCTCCTATTACTGCCCCGGCAACCACCCGGCCTACGACGGTCATTCAGTGACCAGGGACAACCAGCTCGCCGCGGCGCAGGCACTGGGCGCACCGATCGTCCGCATCTGGCCGGGCAGCGCCGCCCGGCAGGCCACGGAGCCCGCGGAGCGAGACCGGCTGTACGCGGAGATCCGCGACTTCGCCGACGCCGCCGGCGACGCCGGTATCCTGGTCGTCCTGGAGAGGCACGTGGGCTCGCTGACCGAGGGATGGGATGCGCCGCTCACGGTGCTTGCCGAGGTCGCCCACGCCAACGTGGCGCTCAACTACCAGGTGGTCTACCCGGCGCCGCGCGAGGATCTGATCTCCCGCGCGGTGCCGGACTACCGTCGCCTGCTCCCGCACTCCCGCCACGCGCACCTGCAGAACTACGTCCCGGCAACGGGCGACCGGCCGCCGCGGACCCTGATCGCGGACGGCGTGGTGGACTACGGCGAGCTCGGCGCGGCGGCGCGCGAATCAGGCTACGACGGCTCCTTCATGATCGAGTTCCCGGCCGACGAGCCCGGCATGAGCGCGGACGAGGCGATCCGCGCCGACGTGGCCGGGGTGCGCCGCCTGCTGTCGAAGTGACCGGAGGCGCGGCGGCCACGCGCGGGGGCGGGTCCGGCCGGCCCCCGCACATCGTCGTGATCCTGTCGGATCAACTGCGCGCCGACTGCGTCGGCTGCTACGGCAACCCGATCATCCGGACTCCGCACGTCGACGCGCTGGCGGCTGCCGGCACGCGGTTCGCACAGGCGTTCTCGCAACATCCTCAGTGCGCGCCCAGCCGCGCCTCGATCCTGACTTCCCGCTATCCGCACGTGAACGGCAGCACGTCCAACTACGTTGCCGTCGGCGACCACGAGCTCACCCTCCCGGAGTACCTGCGTGCCCTCGGATACCACACCGCCGGCACCGGCAAGCTGCACCTGTCGGACGCCAAGCTCGCCGCCTTCGACGAGCTGATCCAGAGCGAAGGCCAGCGCTCCGGCGCCACCGACCCGGAGGTGCTGCACCCGCACTACAAGGCGTGGCTGAAGGCCAACGGCCACTGGCAGACGGCGGTGGAGGCGTTCGCCATGCACGGCCGCCCGGAGTACCTGGAGGGGTTCCGTGCGGCGGTCAACCCGCTGCCCGAGCACGCCTACTTCGACGGCTGGGTGGGCGACCGGACCGTGGAGCTGATTCGCCGGCACCCCGCCGAGCAGCCGCTGTTCCTGTTCATGGGCCTGCCAAACCCGCACATACCCTTCGACGCCCCCGAGCCGTACGCGTCGATGTACGACCCGGAGTCGCTTCCGCTGCCGCCCACGTTCGGCACGGGGCTCGCCAACAAGCCGCCGCAGCACCTCGGCTACAAGCGCCACGGCCGCAAGGAGGACTTCGAGGACCTGGACGAGGCGGCACTGCGCCGCGTGACCGCGCTCTACTACGGCAGCATCTCCCTGGTGGACGCACAGGTGGGAAAAGTGATGGCTGCGCTCGCGGAGCGCGGCATGCTCGAGGACACGGTGGTGGCGTTCCTGTCCGACCACGGCGAGCTGCTCGGCCACTTCGGCATGCTGATCAAGAGCATCGACGAGTACCCGATGCTGTACGACGTCGGGCTGCACGTGCCGCTGATCATCCGCCCACCGGGCGGCGAAGCGGGCCGGGTGGTGGACGAACCGGTAGAGCTGGTCGACCTGGCGCCGACCCTGCTCTCATGCGCGGGTCTGGAGGTGCCGCCGGAGATGCAGGGAACGAGTCAGCGAAGCGCGCTGTTTGGAGGCGAGCCGGCGCGGCGCGAGTACGTGTTCGCGGAGTCCGGGCCGGTGAAAATGGTGCGTGGCGAGCGATACAAGCTCGTCCATTATCCCGGGCAGCCGTACGGGGAGCTGTACGACCTCCAACGCGACCCGCACGAGGCGGACAACCGCTTCGACGATCCCGACCTGGCACCGCAGCGCGAGCGGCTCACCCGCGCGCTGCTGGACCGGCTGATCGCGGCCGAGGGCCCGCTGCACGGAGAGTCGGAGCGCGGGCCGGCGTACTGGCGGCGCCAGTATCGGTTACCGTTCGAGTCCGAGGCCTGAGGCGATGCACGCGGTCGAGTTGCAGTGGGTGACCTACGCCTACCCGGAGGGAGACGAGCCGGTGTTCACCGACCTGTCGCTCCGGCTGCCGTCCGGCGTGGCCGCGTTCGTGGGCCAGAACGGGACCGGCAAGTCCACGCTGATGCTGCTGGCCTCAGGCATCGCCCTGCCGGACGCGGGAACCGTGCTGCTGCAGGGCATCGACACCCGCGACCTGCGCGACTTGCACGAGCGGCAGCGCTTCGTGTCGCTGATCCATCAGAACATGGAGTTCGAGACCGAGGAGCCGATCGGCGACCTGCTCGCACAGGTCTACCTGAGCGGCTACCACGAGGAGCACTCGGAGGAGTTCGTGCGCGAGCTGGTGCGCGTCTTCGACCTGCAGGAGGTGCTGCTCAAGCGCACGCAGGAGGTGAGCAAGGGCGAGCTGCAGCGCACGCTGCTGGCGTTCTGCCTGCTGTACGGATCGCGGATGCTGATGATGGACGAGCCGGTGTTCGCGATGGAGGACCACCAGAAGCGCACGGCGATGGGCTTTC
The DNA here is from genome assembly GCA_028820215.1 of Spirochaetaceae bacterium. The sequence continues at coordinate 8,865 of JAPPKD010000061.1, forward strand.
TGCACGAGTACGTGCGCAGCGAAGAACTCACCTGGTACTACTCCGCGCACGAGCTCGACCTGTCGGAGCAGTACTCGGATCAGGTGGTGCTGTTCCGCCCGGACGAGGACCCGCTGATCGGCCCCACGGCCAAGGTGCACACCCGCGACCAGCTTGAGCGCGCCTACGAGGCGCCCTATGACACGCTCAAGCAGCGGGAGGAGCTCTACCGGCAGACCCTGCCGGGCATGCGGTGAAGCTCTACGACCAGCATCTGCACTCCCGTCACTCCGTGGACTCCAACGCGGATCCGGTGGCCAACTGCGAGCGGGCTCTGGCCGCCGGGCTGGCCGGCCTGACCTTCACCGAGCACTACGACATGCATCCCCGCGACTGGGATCGGTGCCGGTGGGACTACGACGCCATCGCCGCCACCATCGACGGGTTGCGCAGGCGTTTCTCACCAGAGTTGTGGATCGGGTTCGGCATCGAGGTGGACTACCAGCCGGAGATGATCGAGGAGACGCTGGACTACCTCGACCGCCACCCGTTCGACCTCGTGCTGCTGAGCGTCCACTGGATCGGTGGCCGCCCGCCCAGGGAGTGGCGGGAGATCGGCGCCGAGGCGATGCGGCGCGCCTATCTGGTGACGCTGCGTGGAGCCGCTGAGCTCTGCCGGGAACTGGCCGCCGGCGGGCGCCGGCCGTTCGACGTCCTGGGCCACCTCGACTACGTCAAGCGCTACCTGCGGCGCGACTGGAACGTGCCGATGCGCGCGACCGAGCCGGTAGTGCTCGACCCCATCCTGCAGGCGCTGATCGACGCCGGCGTGGTGCCGGAGATCAACACCGCCGGAATGCGGCGGCCTGAGGACGAGGCGTACCCGGCGTGGGCGATCCTCGAGCGTTACCGGGAGTTGGGCGGGCGCGCCGTGAGCATCGGCAGCGACGCACACCACAGCGGCGACATCGGCGCCGGATTCGGCCAGGCCGCCGAGCGGCTGCAGGCCATGGGCTTCGAAGGGGAGGCGGTGTTCCGGGAGCGAGAGCGCAGCATCGTTCCGTGGTAAGTGCGCTTGGGTCTGCCGCGGCTCCCGCGCACTTCGGCGCCGAAGTGCGCTACCCGTGCAGCGGATTGTGTGTCTTGAGAGCAGGGAATCGCGAGAAGTCGCGATCGGCGGTGTAGAGCGGGTCGGCGCCGTGCTCCTGGCAGATCGCGGCGATGCGCGCGTCGTGCACGCGCGGGCCGACGGCCTTGCCGCCTTCCAGCAGGGCTCGCACGGTGCTCCAGGAATGAATGCCTTGCTCGCCGATCAGGCGGAGCGTCGGCGACTCCAGCCAACGGTCGACCTGCTGCAGCGCGTCATCCATCGTGGACGGGGGATCGTACACGCGCGAGTGTGTGGCGATGGCGACGAACTCGTGCACACAGGGCCAGGGGATCGCCCACGTGCCGAACCCGGTGAAGAGGCGTTCGATGACGAGATCGGCCTGCTCGTGAAATGGGGAATCTTCGCGGTGAGCGTAGATGAGAATGTTGGTGTCGACCGCGATCATCCGCCGTGGCCCTCATACGCGAGCGACCGGATGGTCTCCCAGTTGCCGGCGCTCACGCCCGGCTGCAAGCCGTTGCCGGCGACCGTGTGACGCCGGTACGAGACACGAGCGGGGCTGCGGGCGTCGTGCACGACCGCGTGGAGACCCGTCGCGACCAACTCCTTGAGCGTCGTGCCGCGTGCGGCCGCCACGTCCTTGGCCTCTTTCAGGAGTGTGTCGGGAATCTCTATGGTCGTTTTCATATGGGTAACCATATTACTTCGCCCGTGCGTATGCCAACGGTAGGAGGTCCGCCCGCGCGAGGTCAGATCGAGGCAAGCTGCCAGACGTCGATTCGGGCCGCCGTGATGCGGCCGGCGGTCGCGAACAGACCGATCCGGTCGTGACGCGGATCCGACGGGTACGCCCGCCACGTGAACGAGGTGCGGCCGTCGTCGACGAACACCTCCACGACCGAGCGATCGACGAACACGTGCAGCCGCACGCGGCCGGGATCGTCGATGAACAGCGGCGCCTCGTCGTAGCCCTCGGCATCCCGCGCGGGCGGGGGCGTGGCGACGTTTTGCAGTCGTATCCGGCCGGCGGCGGCGTCGATCTCGATCCGGGTGTATTCGCCGAGATCGTCGGCGCCAAGCACGATCAGCCCCCACGAGCCATCGGCCGGCGGTGACACGGAGGCGACGATCTCCAGTGCCGTGCCGCGGACGCCTTCCAGGTGTCGCGTGCCGGCCACCTCCATTCCCGCGTACCGCACGTGCTCACGGCGGAGCGCCCGCAGCTCGGGCACGTGAGCGAGCGCCAGGTGGCCGTCGGCGCGGACCGACACGACCCGCGGCAGCGACATCGCCTGCACCCAGCCGGCCGCCAGTCCTACCTCGCGCGGGCGGCCCTCGCGGATCATGCCCAGCAGTAGCCGCCGGCCGCGCCCGTCCGCGAACGTTCTGATCGCGTGCAGGTAGCCGCCGTCGAGCAGCCCCTCGGCCGCCGGCCGAAACCGGCCGCCGTCGAGCGATCCGGTGAACCAGCGGTTGTAGTACCCGCTGACGAACCGTCCGGCCTCCTTCTTGTAGCCGTGCAGCAACACGACGTGCCGGCCGTCGGCCGGGAAGTAGTCGGGGAGGGGCGTATGCAGACCGCCCCCGTTCTCGAACAGCACGCGCAGGAACCGCCAGTCGCGCAGATCGGCGGACCGGTAGAGCAGCAGCCGGTTGGCCGGCGGGACGCCCGCGGCGTCGTAGGCGTCGAGCAGCAGATACCACCACGCTGCCTCCTTCCAGACCAGCGGATCGTGGAAGAAGGTCCCGGGAAAGCCGTTCTCGCCGAACCCCGCCGGCGGGTCGACCGCAAGCGGGCCGCCGGGCTCCTTGGTCCAATGGACCAGGTCGCGGCTGGTGGCCAGGTTCTGCGTGAAGCGCGCTCCCTCGCGTGGATGCGTCCCCGCCATGTTCTTGCGCAGGCCGGTGTAGACGATGTGGAACAGACCTCCGTCTCGTACGATGCTGCCGCTCCAGCAGCCGTCCCGGTCGGGGCTCTCGCCCGCCGGTCCATCGGCCGAGGGGACCAGCGCGTCCGGGAGCCGGCGCCAGTGGACGAGATCGGAGCTGACCGCATGACCCCAGTGCGCGGCCCCGGTCAGCCACGGGTTCCAGTCCGCTCCGTCGCACGGGTGGTACTGGAAGAACACGTGGTACTCGCCGTCTTGGACGAGCGTCAGCGGGTCGCCGATGTACCCGGACTCCGGCTGGTAGTGGAAGGCGGTTCGGTAGTCGGGGCAGGCCACGCGCGCGCATCGTGCCGCGGTTGTCGCCGGCATACCAGACCCATACAGTGCGCGGCAGAGGAAACGGCATGAGGCACGACCCCGAGCACACTTGGGGCCACACGATCGCGTTCTGCGACCAGTATTTCCAGCGCGCCTGCGCGCTGCTGCGGACTACCCTCGACGAGGTGCCGACCTGGACGGCGGTCGCCGACCGGGCGGTGCGGACGATCCGCTCCGGCAGCACCGTGCACGCCAACATCACCACCGGGCACATGCCGACCACGGAGCTGTCGAACGACCGCGAGGGCAATCCCGCGCCGTTCGCGTTCCAGGGTCCCGACCACCACACGCCCGAGCAGTACGCGCAGATGCGCGCCGGCGACCTGCTGCTTACCAACTGCGTGACCCCCGCGGTGCGGGAGGTGCGCGACCGCGGCGTGCACGTCACCGTCTTCACGACCGCCTATGTCAACTCCGGCGCGGCGCCGGGCTGGCTGACCGACAACCCCGGCGGGCTGATGCCGGCGGACGTGGCCGACCAGGTGATCGACACCCACATCCCGTGGCAGCAGGGGCTGGTGGACGTGCCGCAGGTGCCGGAGATGAAGGTCTTTCCCGGCTCCTCCAACGTGAGCTGCGCCATCCACTGGTGCCTGACCGCGGAGGTGATGCAGGCGCTCGGCACGGGCGGCTCGCCCGACGGATCGAAGGCGCGCGCCTACCTGACCGTTTTGCTCGAACGGCTGGACGAGGTGAACCGCCGCCACCGGCAGCCGATCGGTGAGGAGGCGGCGGAGCTGGCCCGGCGGGTGATTTCGGGCGGCCACGTCGACGTCAACGGCAGCAACGAGGGCGTACGCGCGGATGCGAATACGGTTGCCCAGGGCCTGATGCTGACCTGCGCTCATCAGCCGCGGCCGGCTGCCGAAGGCGGCGACTCCGACACCCTGATCATCACCGCCGTGAGCGCCGACCATCCGCAGGAGATCGCCTGGGCGGAGCAGGCTCGGGCGAACGGCACGCGGGTGGTGACCGTCGGCATGGAAACCTCGCCGCGCATGCGGCAACTGAGCGACCGCTACCTGGGCAACGCCTGCGACGAGGCGGGCGGCGTGGTCGAGGTGACCGGCTGCGCAGAGCCGATCTGCCCGGCCAGCGGCATCATCGACAACGTGCTCACGCAGATGCTGCTGTCACAGATGACCGACGAGATGTGCCGCCGCGGCGCGGTTCCCTACTTCTACATGGGCCTCTACCGCGTGGGCGGACGCGAGTACATCACGGCGATGAAGCCCCACTTCGAGGCGCGCGGGTACTGACCTCGATCGAACGGTTGACCGTACGTCGCGAGAGGTTCCCAGCGCCGCGGTAAGATGACTCGATGATCAGGCGGCGGTTGCCCATCGGTATGCAGACCTTCCGCGAGCTTCGGGAAGAAGGCTGCTACTACGTGGACAAGACGCCGTACATCGAAAGGCTGCTGTCCAGGGGCAAGCACTACTTCCTGTCTCGTCCGCGGCGGTTCGGCAAGAGCCTGTTCCTGGACACGCTGAAGGAGTTGTTCGAGGGCAACCAGGCGCTGTTCGCCGGGCTCGCCATCCACGACCGACACGACTGGACAAAGCGCCATCCGGTGGTGCGGCTGGACTTCGCCCGCGGCCACTTCGAGGAGGCGGGCGCGCTGCACGCCAACCTCTCGGCGCAGTTGGACGGCATCGAGACCGCCGCCGGCTTACACCCACGCTACGATACGGCTCCGGAGCGGTTCGGGCACCTGATCCAGTCACTCCACGAGCGCAGCGGACAGCGCGTCGCGGTGCTGGTCGACGAGTACGACAAGCCGATCCTGGACGCGATCGAGCGACCGGAGGTGGCGCTCGCCAACCGCGGCTACCTGCGCGGACTGTACGGAGTGATCAAGGCGAGCGACGCGCACGTGCACTTCACGTTCCTGACCGGCGTGAGCAAGTTCACGAAGGTGAGCGTGTTCTCGGTGCTGAACAACCTCACCGACCTCACGCTGGATCGGCGCTACTCGGCGATCTGCGGGTACACGGAGCGTGACCTGGACATGGTGTTCGCCCCGGAGCTGGCCGGCCTGGATCGGGAGCGCGTACGGGAGTGGTACAACGGCTACCGTTGGCGCGGTGAGGAGAAGGTGTACAACCCATACGACGTGCTGCTGCTGTTCGACCGGCGCGAGTTCGCCGCCCACTGGTTCGAGACGGGGACGCCGGCGTTTCTGGTGGAGACCCTGGTCCGGCGCCGCGTCTCCACGGTGTCGCTGGACGAGATGATGAGCACGGGGGATCTGCTGTCGGCGTTCGACGTGGGCAAGATCGGCACGGAGGCGTTGCTGTTCCAGACCGGCTACCTGACGATAACCGGAGAGGAGGAGCTGGGCGGCCTGCCGCTGTATCGGTTGGGCTATCCGAACCGCGAGGTGCGCCAGAGCCTGAATGTACAGCTTCTGGGCCACTTGGTGCAGGATACCGTCCGGCAGACGGCAAACAGCATCCGCTTGGCGCGCCTGCTTGCAGCGCACGACTGCGCCGGGTTGGAGGAGCTGTTCCATGCGTTCTTCGCGAGCATCCCGTACGAATGGCATATGAGCAACGACATTGCGAACTACGAGGGCTACTACGCGAGTGTGTTCTACTCGTACTTCGCGGCGCTGGGCTACGAGATCGTCGTCGAGGAGTCGAGCAGCCACGGGCGGCTGGACATGGGGGTGCGCACAGGCGGGCACGTCTACCTGTTCGAGTTCAAGGTGGCGGAGCTGTCGCCGCCGGGATCGGCGCTCGCGCAGATCCAGGAGCGGGATTACGCTGCCAAGTACCGCGGCCGGGGCGAGCCAATCCACCTGATCGGCGTGGAGTTCAGCCGCCAGACCCGCAACGTAACCGCGTTCGAGGTGGCCGACGGCTGAGGATCGGGATGTGTTATCCGCCGACGGCCGTCAGCAGCGAGATCACGTCCCGCCAGAGCTTCTCGAACGAGGGCGCCGCCCGAGCCGCGTCGAGATCGAGGATCGCGGTGAGCGATGACTGCAGGAGCGTCGGACGGTAGGGCCTTCCGGGAGGCATCTGCTTGCTCAACCAGCCTTTGGCATTCCTGATCGACTCCGCGTCCGGAGGTGCTGCGGCCGAAGAGTCGATGCCGTGCTGGCCGGCAATGGATGCCGTAGCGGCGAGAAACCACACTTCGTACTCCATCTTCGCCCAGCACGACCCGGATGGCCCGGTCCTTGCGTGCTCTGGTGGCACGGTGCAGCAGCGTCGGCGCCAAGTCCGCCGTGCAGTCGGTGTCGGCATCGAGCAGAATCAGAATGCCGTCGTTCGCCCCCGCACTCCGTGCGGCGAGCTCGACGGCTCGCTCCAATTCTCCTGCCTTCACTATCTGCTGCCGCTTCACCCGGATCCGGCTCGATCTGGTTCATCTTGAGCAGTTCTCCCACGGTGTATAGGCGGTCCCTCAGTGCCGACCGGCCGACTTCATCCAGCGGTCCGATACGGCTCTCTCCGTGGTCGGCGACCACGGCCACGATCGAATCGTCGGAGATGGCCTGGTTGTCGAGCAACTCCAGGCTGTGACTGGTGACCAGAACCTGCGTGTGCTCCGCCGCGTCCCGGAGGCTGTCGATGAGGACCTCGGCAGCCGCCGGGTGAAGCGCGACTTCGGGCTCTTCTATGCCCACGAGTCGGCGGTCGGAAGTTCTGTTCCCGGCACCCTGGAACAGGGCCACGAGCACGCCGAACGCACGCAGCGTGCCGTCGGACATGTTGTTGGCAAAGAGTCGCCAGGGGTGCTGCGCGCCCCGAACCTCCTGCCGGAATTCGAGAGTCTCTCGCGGGCCAATCAACCGCCTCCCGACGCCGGAGATGCCAGGCACGACCTTCCCAGATACGCCTCGATGCGCTCGATGAACTCGGGCGGGAGATTGGCCAGGACGCTTGCCACGTTGCTTCCATCACGTTTCAGGAGGTCACTCGGGTCGGGTGACTGGAGATCGCGGATCACGTCAGGGTTCAGGTTGTAAAACCCCATGCCCGAGAGCGCGTCATAGAGACGGCGAAACGACTCGATGCCCGACAGGGTGACCAGGTAGAGACGTCGGCCGCGGCGGCCGGAGGCGGCGACAGAGTGCTCTTGACCACCTCGCCGCGTTCCACGCGGTAGTAGTGGGGGCGCTCCTCCACGACCAGGCACTCTTCATGCTGTACCTCGTACCCACCCTTGGGTCGAGCTCCTACCGCAAACGCATAGTGGCCTGCTCCTCCCGAAAGCGTGAACTCGACACGGATCCCGAAATGCGTCGGATGCCCCCCGGAGCGCCGGCGCACATCGTTGATCCCTCCGCGATCCCGCAGCGCGTGGTCGATCGAGAAGCGGAGCGAGTCGGCGATGAAGCGCAGTGCGTCGAGAAATTGCTCTTTCCCGATCCGTTGGGACCGACCAGGAACGCGAGCTGCGCCGGCGACACGTCGCATGCGGCGATGCTCTTGTAGTTGCGCAGCACGACTCGGGTCAGCAGTCTTCGATCCATGTTGCGTCTGCGTGGACAAGCCTATCAGACCCGTCGAAGCTGCTACGAGCCGGCTCGATGTGGCATGAGCGATCGCCGAGCAAGCGGGTTGGCTGATGGATGTGTGATGGCTTCCAGGTAGAGGCCGAGGACGATGATGACGCCCTGCGAGCCGATCAGGAGGTGGAGGAGCATCGCCCAGTACTCGAAATCCCTGGTGGTGATGCCGACGTGGATCGACCAGATGAGCGCGGCACTGCCGAGGATCACGAGCAGCAGGCCACCGGCCAGCAGGAGCATGCCGGAGGTCCGTGCGTGTAGCGAAAGCCACGTCAGGAGCCCGATGGCGATGACGAGGCCGGCCGCGACCAGTTGCACGGCCTGCCAGCCGGATTCCCACGAAGCGCGGGTCAGCACGATGGCGCCCCACGCGGCAGCAGCGAGTGTCGTACAGCCGGCGAGCGAGAGGCGGGCAATGCGGAGCATCCGGAGGGCGAAGGCCATGGTGGTATCCATGGCGGAGATCATGCAATGAATGCAAAAGTACTTGTCAACGCAAAGTACCATCCCTATGATGCCTGTTCACGAAAAAAGAGCCGGCTGGCAAGATGCCAGCCGGCTCGTGATCAGTCGTCAGAGGGAAACGTTACGGTGAGGGACACTCCGCTACCAGGTGGCCCCACATACGGGTCGCCGCTGCCTCGATCTCCGGGCCGGGCCCTGCGTTCCAGCGGTCGAGCCAGTCCTGATAGGCGGACACCGGCTTCTGGCCGATGATGATCTGGCCGAACAGCGCCACCGACTCGTTCAGGAGGTCCTGATTGGCGGCGCGCAGGTCGTTGCCGTCCTCATCGAGCGCGCTGACGAAGGATTGCGTCAGCATGCACACGTTGTTCGCTCCCAGGGGCGAGTCGGGGTCGAAGCGGACCTGCTGCACCCAGTCGTTCTGAATGGAATTGGTCCACTCCGGATCGCCCATGAAGTCGCGGATCGCGGTGTAGCCCAGCGGCGTGTTGCGCCCCACGACGCCGAAGCCCAGCCCCTGCCGGGACTCGGACTCCGAGAACGCCTCCGTCCACATCGGCTTGTTGTCCTCACCGAGCGTCCAATGGGTGCCCTCGATCCCGTTGTTGATCAGGAAGTGGGCATCGCGCTCGTTCAGCGCGTCGACGGCCTGCATGATCGCATGCACGCGATCGCGATCGTCGTTGTTCTGGACGCCGATACCATGGCCGTTGCCGTGCATCGGGTGCCAGGCGTAGGTCACCGGGAAGTACCCTTCGACCCGCGGAGGGCCGACGTACGCGAACGTGGCCTCGGGGCTGTGCTCCTTCAGGGTCTTGTGGAAGTTCTCGTGATCGAACGGCCAGCCCGGATGCTCCCAGCCCTTCATGATGGCCACGCCGGCGTCGAACGGCTCGCTCTCACCGTTGACGGTGACGAACTCGGGGTCGAGATAGCCCTCTGCGTACCAGCGGGCCAGGATCTCCAGCGCCTGGATCATCTCCGGCTGCCCCTGGCTGTACACCAGCTTGTCGCCTTTCTTGAGGAAGCGGTTGTTTGACAGGCCGAAGGCATTCATCACGGCGTTGAAGGAGCGGTAGTACTCGGTGTCCCGGTAGCGCGTGCCGTACGAGTAGCGGTCCGGGTACTTGGCCTTGTAGGCCGCGAACACCGCCTCCCACTCTTCGATCGTGTGCGGGACGTCCATGCCCAACTCGTCCAGGTAGTCTTGGCGCCACAGGTAGCCGTGGCCGTAGTTGGCGTGCTTCCAGACCATCGGGTAGTGCTTCAGCACGCCGTCGCGCTTGTAGCGCTCCAGGGTGAAGTCCAGGTCCAGTCCTGCGCCGGAGGCGAAAGCGCTCAGACCTCCGTAGTACAGAGGCATGTGCTCGGCGAGCTCTTCGACGCTCAGGTCGGAGGTGCCCTGTTGGATGAGCTGCTCGAACCCGTAGGTTTCGAACAGGTCGGGCAGGTCGTTGGCGCTAAATAGCAACCGCACCATGTCACCGTAGCCCTCCTCCGAACAAGGGATGTGCTCCCAGTTCACCCATAGAACTTGGTTGATCTTCTCAAGCAGGGGAGTGCTGTTCTCCGGCCATAAGTGGCAGTTTGCGGTCATGTGGGTGATCTTGATCGGTTCGACCACACGCTCATACTTGGCGTCAACTGACAGGGGGACAGTCGCCAAGACATTATCACGAGGATAATTCAGCGCCAGGGAGGCACGTAATGTCGAGGAGTCATCCCAGTCATCTAGCTGAACGATGAACTGCCCTTTGCCACGAAGAAACAAATGGTCGACACCGTGTATCTCCGTTCTGTCAACGCCTTCCTGATCAGTGACAAGAGGGTTTTTCTCGATCCACTCTCTGAGTCCCGGGATCTCGTCCAAAGGAATAGCCGTGCCAAAAGGTGAATCATAGTCGACTACGAGGGCAGCCCCTCCTCCTTCGTCGACATCTCTTACGTACGCTGCCGAGTAGGCCACGACCTTACCGTCTCCGTCTCGTGCGTATATCGATGCTCCGTAGGTGCAACCATCGATAGTGTAAGCGATAGCTGGATGGCCGTTTCCTCCCTCGACAAACGTTATGGGGGCGTCGTATTGCCTAAAATCAAGATCTGACGTACTGTAAGTAATGGGCGCGTACTCCACTGATCCGCCCGGAAAGAACTGGTAAAATTCTATTTTCAGTCCGACATTATACCACTCAATGGAAACATTGCTATCTCCGTTGTTCGTCACGGAGTGCAGCGCGCTCCATCCGTCACTATTCTCGTGCTTATCAACTCGAGATTCCCACCTTATTCTCGCTATACCATCCTCTATATCGCCTCGCAAAACCACTGGTTGCGCGTAGGTTGGAGGACGGCACGCGCTCCTCTTTACATATCTGATATCGCTCTCCTCTGTTCCCGTCGGCCAGAGTACAGTCGATGACATCGTCAGAAAGGAAAGAACAAGCATAGGAGTTCTGGCCGCCGAGATTCTCGTGTTCGACATTATCACTGTGACCTCCTGATCAACCATCTAATCACTTGTGTGCCGACATGCCGTATAAACCAGCGTTCATTCGCGCTCTTATCTTTCAGATTGAGACTGGCCATTCGTGAATCTTGCCCCGGCCATAGATGCCAGAAACGAGAGCGGGGAGAACATGCCGACAACACATACGCGGAGTATGTTGAGCGCGACACTCAGGCTGAGACGTGTGTTTCCGCGATAGTCAGGAATCCACCTATACAGTATGTACGAGACCATAAACATGGCGATAGCGGTGGCTATGGTCCAAATCGATGAGCGACACTTCGCCGTCCTATTCACCAAAATACTCGCGCCAGAGCCAGCCAAGGCTCCAACCAGACCGAGGAGTACCACTTCAGCGCGCATCCCGATCTCGATGGGCAGAAGCTCCGTAATCAGCAACACGGCTCCAATAACGCCGCTCACCATCGTGCCAGCAACTGCGCTCTTTATCTTCGCCACGCCACGTCGCTCTAGTTTTGACACCTCACTCCCTTTCTGCGCGCGCCGCTCAAGAAGTGAGCCAAAACGCCGATCGGGTTTTGACTCACCCAGGCAGTTCAGAAGGAATGTAGCAGAGGCGGCGGAAAAGGGGGAGGGCAACCCGGGTGCAACCCCTGGGTGCATTCCCTCAGCGTGACGGCTCAGTGTTCGGCGCGTAGGCCATGTCCGTGAGCTTCAGATTTCCTGACCTCAGCCGAAATCAGATGAGCCATGAAAGCGGCGAGTCGCCGGCCAACTCGTAGACCAGTCTGAGTTCGGTGCCGGGATAGATGGTGCGGGTGGCGTTGGGGGGAGCCAGCATGCAAGTCGCCGCTGACCGCCTGGGGCGCCGTGCTGCATGACGCCGACCTCGCCAAGGCGATCGTCGACCGCATTCTCGAGCGCGGTAGACTGATGCTCCTCGATGGCCCGTCTTACCGCACCGAACACCTCGATCTCGACGTTTGACGGCGCCGAGCTCGCCCACGATGAACCGGCCAGAATTTCCGGAACCCACACACCGCCGCGCCGCGCGTGACACCACCACCTGCCCCAGGCACGGGCGCCCGCGATGAGGACCATCCGTCGCCACTCCCAGCCGCGTGGCGATCCGTTCGCGGGCGTCCTCGGCAAGCTGCGGGTGCACCCCGGTCAGACGCCCGGCCAGTTCCAGCAGCCGCCCCTGCGTACGCCGGCGAGCCACCTCCACCCGCGGCCACCACTGCCCCTCAGATGCCCAGCGCTGCCCCTGCTCGGCATCCAGCGCCGCCTCGAACAGGGCTCGAACAGGTCGTTGGTGTTGGCCCCGAACACCACGCGCAGCTTGTCCCGGTAGGAAATGCCGCTCTGGCCCGAACAGGGGATGTGGACCCAGTTCGCGTTGATCTCTTCGAGCAGCGGCGGCGTCGGAGTTTGACAACAACCGTCGGAGCCGATACACTCAATGGCAGTGGGTGGCCTAACTGCGCCCACAATCTTTCGTACGGGAGGTCGGCATGAGCTTGACCAGACGCGGGTTCTTGGTGGCCGTGGTAATCTGCGCTTTCGTTCTGCGAATCGGCAGGGAAAGTGACCCCAGGTCGGCATTCAAAACGACCCCCCTGCT
>JAPPKD010000264.1 GCA_028820215.1 Spirochaetaceae bacterium
TGCGGGTGGCGATCCTGCCGGAGGTCGCCTCGCGCCGGCTGCTGGGGCCGGCCAACGCCCTGAGCTCGGCGACCTGGGCCGCCATGCTGGCGATCGGCGCCGCTGCCGGCGGCATTTTCGCCGGCGCTTTCGGCATCGCGGCCGCGTTCATCCTGGACGCCGCCACCTATCTGCTGTCGGCGCTCTTGCTGGTCCGCATGCCCTACTCCGTGGGTGGCCGGCGCTCGGTGACCGCGGCGCCCGCTACCCTCGCCGGCAGCATCGCCGAGTACGCCGAGTCGCTGCGCTACCTGGGCAAGCAGGGCCGCGTGCTGGCGGTCGCCCTGCAGAAGGGCTTTCTGTCGATCTTCTTCTCCGCCTTCCAGGTCGCCAGCGTCGCCATCGCGGGGACGGTGTTCCCCATCGGTGTCGGCGGCGGCACCACGGTGGGGCTGCTGTTCGCCGCCGGCGGCGTCGGCTCCGCGCTCGGTCCCCTGGTGATTCAACCGATGCTCGGCGCCCGGCAACAGTCGCTGCGCTGGGCGATGCTGGCCGGCTACCTGCTGATGTGCGCCGGCCTGGTGCTGGCCGCTCCGCTGGCCAACCTGCCGCTGGTGCTGATCGGAGCGGCCCTGCGCAGTGTGGGTTCCGGCCTGATTTGGGTGTTCAGCACCCAGATCCTGCTCGAGACCGTGCCGGACGAGCTGCGCGGGCGGGTGATCGCCACCGAGCACGCCGCCTTCACCCTGCTCGGCGCGGTCGGGTCGGCGTGCGCCGGCGCCGGCCTGGAACTCCTCCCCCTCTCTCCCCTTCTCTGGCTGCTGGCGCCGCTGACCCTGGTACCGGGTCTGCACTGGGCCGCCTACGGCGTACGCCACGCACGCAAAGCACGCTGAATTCGCGGTCGGCCTCGCAACTTGACTGCGGGTGCACCCCGTGAGACCGTTCCGGCAGTAATGGCTGCCACCGCCCTTGCGGACCTTGAGCGCCGGCTGCAGGCCGACCGACGTGCCCTGAGAATGGCGAAGAAGTACGTCTGGTGGCAGTCGCCCGAGCGTGCGCTGGCCGATGGCCGGGTGTTGCTGGCGCAGATGATGACGCTCGGCACGGCCGATGACATGCGTTGGCTGCTCTCGGTGGTCTCCAGCGAACACCTGCTGCAGGTGCTCGACGATCCGCCGATCGGTGTGTTCAATCGCCGCTCGTGGGCGTTCTGGCATCTTCGGCTGGGCCGGGAACCGGTACCTGCACTGCCCGCGCGGCGGCTACCCTCGTAGCGATGCTCGAACCGATGCTCGACATCCTGCCGAAGGCGCAGCGCGAACTGTGGCCTGCCCTCGTCGAAATCCCGGACAACTTCGTCTTGTACGGTGGAACCGCGTTGGCATTGCGGTTGGGACATCGATCTTCCGTCGATTTCGATTTCTTTTCTTCGCAAAGGCTCGACACCGAGGCGTTGTACAAGATTCCGTTCGTCGCGGATGCCGAGGTTCTCCAGCGCGAGCCCACGGCGTTGACCCTCTCGGTGAACCCTCCCGATCCGGTCAAGGTGTCGTTCTTCGGCGACATCGGTTTCGGCCGCGTGAGTAGTCCGGACCAGACCGCTGACGGCGTGCTGGCGGTCGCCTCCCTGCTCGATCTGTTCGGCACCAAGCTGAAGGTGCTCCTGCAGCGCGTCGCGGCGCGCGACTATCTGGATCTGGCCGCGATCCTGCGTGCGGGCATCCCGCTGCAGGACGGGCTGGGCGCCGCCGTGGCGCTGTACGGCAACAGCAATGAGTTCCCGCGACCGACGCCGTCAAAGCGCTTGCTTACCACGAAGAGGACGTTGCTGGACAGGTTGATGGCGCGACGCGCCGGCTTCTTTACGCAGCAAGCATTGCGCTGGGACTTCACCGTTACTCAATTTCCCGAGACCAAGACCTCCCTCATCGGCCCGTAGGACACGATAGTGCCGCCGATGGTAATCGCGTAGCAGTCCCGGGAACGCCATCCGCGCCGCGATCGTCGACTGAAGCCTGTGGCCGGTGCGCAGCACCAGGTAGCCGTGGGTCAGGTAGTCCTGGACCTGTTGGTCCGTCAGCAGAACGGGGCCGGCATGGGTCGGTTACTCCTCGCCTCACACGGAGCGGTTGTCGGCGGAGCAGATTTACGACGTGGTGTCCACGTACCGGATGCAGAACCAGCGCGGCGGGCGGCGCTCACCGCGGTCGGGCGGCGAACACCTCCGTCAGGCTGTGCGCGTCAAGCAGGGCATCGAACCAGGCATCGATCTCCGCCGCCGAGCCGTCCG
>JAPPKD010000240.1 GCA_028820215.1 Spirochaetaceae bacterium
TCCAAGCGTAATCCGCGGCCCTTCAAGTCGCCGGAGGTCACGTCATATTTTCTAATCGAGTTCCTGGCTGAACGGTAAGCTACTGCTACGCTCGACGCCGAGAGGTCCACGATGAAGAATCCGGTCCTTCACTTCGAGATTCGGTCGCAGGATCCGGCTGCGCTGCGCGATTTCTACTCCAGCCTGTTCGACTGGAAGATCGACGTCGGCGTGAACGACTACGCCCTGGTCACCACCAGGGCGAAGGATGATCCGGCCGGCATCGACGGCGGCATCACGGGAACCGACGGCGATCCGAATCTGGTCACCTTCTATGCGCAGGTCGATGACATCGACGCGAGCCTCCAGAAGGCAGTGGATCTCGGGGCGACCGTCATCATGCCGGTGACGATCATCCCGAAGTCGGCCACGTTCGCCCTGTTCGCCGACCCTCAGGGCAACTGCATCGGCATCGTTGCCAGCCAGATCCCTGACTGACGATCTGCTTCGAGAACGTGGCGCCAGAGTCAGGCTGAGGGAGTAGATCCTTGGACACCACCCAACCTGTCGCGGACTTCCGGGGCAACTGGTTCCTGCGCGATGAAGCGAAGCCGGACCTCACGCCGGCGGAGCAGGCGCTGATCGGCGCAGCGGTGGGTCCTGCACCCGAGCGTTGGGACGGCCGGCCGGACGTCGCGCGGATGCAGGAGACGCTGGCCGCCGAGCCGGCGGTGCTGGAACGGATCGGCTCGTCACTGTTGACAGCCGTGATCGGCAAGCGCGGCTGCGGGCCGGCCGCGGCGTTCCTGCTGGCCCACGACGTGCCGCTCGCGATCGATCACACGGCGTACAACGTCCTGCACGAGGCGGCGTGGGCCGCGGCGGCCGATACGCTGCGGGCGGTGTTCGAGTCGGGAGCGGCCGACGCCACCGGCGTCTCGGTTCGCCCGCACACCGGCTGGCCCGACAACCTGCCGCTGATGTACTGGGCGGCCTGGGGAGGGTATCCCGAGGTCGCCAGGCTGCTGCTCCGGTACGGAGCCGGCGTGCATCACGAGCTGCCGATCAGGGGCAACGGCGAGCGTGGCACCACCTCGCTGCAGGAGGCGCTCGCGCCCAGCCATTGGGACGGGACGGCGGACGCGGGCGAAGGCCCCGTCGGCGAGCTGCGCCGCAGCGCCCGGCAGGGAAAGCTGGCCGTGGCGCAGATCCTCATCGACGACGGCGCCTGCTACGACGTGTACTCCGCGAGCGCCCGCGACGACACCGCCCGATTGCTTGAGCTGATGGCGGACGACTCCGGGATCGTGAACGCGGCCGACCCGTACGCGATGACGCCGCTGCACTGGGCAGCGCGCACCGGGTCGACCGCGTGCGCGGAGCTGCTGATCGCCTCGGGGGCCGCACTCGACGCCTGCAACCGGGCCTTGCGTGCGCCGCTCCAGCTTGCCGCCGAGCAGGATCAGGCCGCCACGATCCGCCTGCTCGCGGCGCACGGCGCCGACCTGAACACGCAGGACCGCAAGGGCCGCACGCCCCTGCATCGCGCGACCTACGAAGGCAAGGTCGCCGCCGCGGAGGCGCTCCTGGAGGCAGGCGCCGACCCCGAGGTGCGCAACAGGAGCGGCAAGACCGCCTTTCAGATCGCCCGCAAGGATGCCAGGCGCTTCAGGCGCTGAGCCGTCAGTCCGCCCCGGCAGTCTTCAGCAGCTTGATGACGGCCGCGATCCTCGCCTTGTCCCTGACTGTCGAGCGCATCGCTGCGGCGAGCGGGGTGCGGCCGTCGTCGTCGGTGGCGCTCACGTCCGCGCCGCGGTCGAGCAGCAAGTCGACGATCTCGACGAACCCGGCCCTGGCGGCGCAATGCAGCGCGGTCTGCCCCTTGTGGTTCCTGACGTTGACGTCGGCGCCCCGGTCGAGCAGGTCACGCACGCGATCGACGTTCCCGCCCCGGTCGCCGCGCGCCTGGAACACCAGCGGTGGCCAGCCGCCCTCGGCATGGTCGACGCTGACGCGGACGCCGCGTGCGGCCAAGACCGCGGCGACCTCGGCCGAGACTCCCGATCGCGGCATCTCGGCCCGGGTCGGATCCGCGCCGGCGTCGATGAGCGCCCCGAGGATGTCGGCCCGATCCCGCCAGATCGCAAAGCGGATCAGCCAGCCGCTGTCCGTACGCGGGTCGGCGCCGCGCGCCAGCAGCGTGGTGACGATGTCCAGCCGGCACGCGCTGACCGCATAGTGCAGCGCGGTCGCACGCAGGCCGGCATCGTGCTGCGGCTTCTCTGCGGTGGCCAGCCGCGGATCGCGCTCCAGGTATTCCACGACCGCTTCGCGATCCCCAAGAAACGCGGCGGTGTGGATGTCGGTCGCGGCGCCGCGCTCGAGCAGACGGTCGGCCACCGCCTCGTGTCCCCGGCACCGCGCCGCGCAGTACGGGGAGATCTCGACCAGGAGCGGCGTGAAGTGGCAGCCGCAGGCGTCGATATCGGCACCCAAGTCGAGCAGGTAATCCACCATTGCGAACCGCCCCCGGTAAGCCGCTTCCCACAACAGGGTGCGGCCGTGCGAGCCGATGCGTCGGATCCACGCGGGCTCTTCTGCCAATACGGCCCGTACCGTATCGAGGTCGCCTCGGCCGGCGGCTGCCACGGCGATTCTCAGAAAGTCGCTCGCTCGGCCGGTCAGTAACGACATCGCGCGGCGTCATGCTACCCGTTGCCGTTCCACGGTACGATAACGAATGAGCAAAGCGCCGCCGTTCATGGTCCTGCTCATGCGCGCCATCAAGGCGCGCGATTTCGCCGAGGCGAACCGGCTGATCGGAGCGGAAGTCGAGCGGCGCGGCGACAGCGACTGGCTGTGGCAGCGGGATCGCTACGGCCGGACGGTGTTCTCGCTCGCCGGCGGTGCGGGCATCCGCGATGCTCTCGACCTGTTTCGGCCCTACGGCATCCGCTGGGATGCGTGGTCGGCCGCGACCTGGGGCGAGATCCCGCAGCTCGAGGCGATCGCACGGCAGCCGTCACCGCCCTGGAGTGAGACGCTCTGCTACGGCACGCCGCTGCACTGGGCGCTCACGGGCGGGCATGAGGCGGCGGTCCGCTATCTGATCTTCGACGTCGGCATCGACGTCGCGGCGACTGACGACGGCTACGTGCGCAGCGCGGTGTGCGGGCGCAACGCCGAGCACCTGGTGCCCTTGTTGATCGAGCAGGGCGCCGACGTCGACTGGGACGAGTCCGCCGACACGGCGCTGCAGCACCAGTGCAACCACGGCCGCACCTCCCACGTGGCGCTGCTCATCGCGCACGGGGCCGACGTCAACCGCCCCCGAAAGCGCGACGGCCGAACGTCCCTGCATTGCGCGGCCGCGACCGGCATCGCAGGCAAACTGGTGCGCATGCTGCTCGACGCCGGCGCCGATCCCGACGCCCAGGATCAAGCCGGCGATCGGCCGATCGATCTGGCGCGGCGCGCCAAGCGGCCGACCGCGGCCCGCGTGCTGTGTGAGGCTGAAGCGGACTGAGTCGGACGTGCCAGGATTCGCCCATGGCGCTGGGAGCTCGGCTCCTTGACTGTCGGTGGACACGGCTCCCGTGCGCACGTATTCTGTGGACATGAATCTCACGTTGTCACTGGACACCAAGGTCGTCGCCGAGGCCAGGAAGTCCGCCGCGGCCATGGGGCTGAGCCTCAATCAGGCGGTGCGGAACTACCTGGTCCGCCTTGCCGGACTGCACTCGCCCGAAGAGGAGATCGCGGAGGTGAAGCGCCTGTCCGAGATGGCCGCAGGCGACCGAGCCGGCTGGACCTTCGACCGGGAAGAGATCCATCGGCGTGCGTAGCTTCTTCGACAGCAACGTCCTGGCCTACACGGACGACGCCGGTGACAGCGTCAGGCAGGCACAGGCGTTGGCACTGTACGAAGAGTGTCACCGACGGGGTGAAGCGGTGATCTCGCTGCAGGTTCTGCAGGAGTACTTCGTGACCGTGACTCGCAAACTCGGTGTGGATCCGGCCCTCGCGCGGCGCAAGGTCGAGGTGTTCGCGAAGATGGACGTCGTGGTTCCCCAAGTCGATGACATTCTCTCTGCCATCGACTTGGTACGGCTTCATTCCGTGTCGTTCTGGGATGCCCTGATCGTACGCGCGGCCCAGGTGGCGCAGTGTTCGCGGCTCTACTCCGAAGACATGAACCACGGATGGAGAATCGACGGCCTGGAGATCGCCAATCCGTTCGTGAGCTGAACGAAGGAGCGTCCCACTTCGACGCCGAAGTGGGATGCGATCACCGTGCCACTGACCGGCGCGCGGCCTGAGCCGTCCCAAGGTACGCAGCGGCAGCGAGCACTACCAGCGCGGGGATGCCGAGGTCCCAGGCGATCTGGGGCGCCAGCGCCGCGCCGACCACGGACGCGGCGCCGTTGGCCGCCCACGCCCGCGCGGTCGCATACGGCTGCGGGGCGAGCAGCCGCATGCCGGCCGGGAACGGCAGTCCCAGCGGAACCGCCACCGCGGCCAGCAGGAGCGCAGCGCCGCCGACGCGGAGGACCACCGGTAGCGCAAGCAGCAACCGGACCAGCGGGAAGGCCGTCAGCGCCATCACTGCCAGAAGCGCGACGATCAGGAGCAGCACCACCGGCAGGCGCTGGCCCCCTATGCGCGCCGAGGCCAACCCGCCCAGACCGGACAGCGTCAGCATGGCCGACAGCACCACCACGACCGAGACCACCGGGTCGCCGATCAGCAGGGTGAACAGGCCGATCAGGGCGAGCTCGGCCCAGATGTAGCCGGCTCCTACCGCAAGGAAGTAGGCGAACACGTGCGGCGGGAGCCGGCCGTTCCCGCGTCCCGCCGCGGCCGGCAGCGCCAGCAGGAGCGCGGCGGCCAGGGCAGAGATGCCGATCACGGCCGCCACCACCACCTCCGCGGACAGCAGGAACCCGAACCAGCGTCCGCCGAGCGCCGCGGCCAGCTCACCGATCCGCGTCCAGCGCAGCGTATGGCTGAAGAACGGCCGGCCGTCGCGGCGCGGCGCCACGTCCAGCATCTGCGCGCGGAACCAAGCGCCCGATCGCCCGGCCCGGTAGGAGGCGATCAGCCCGTCGATCGCGACGTGGTAGTGCGGCTCCACCAGGACGGCAAAGCGGTTCGCCTCGTCGCCGCTCATGTCGCTCAGGTAGACCAGATCGAAGCCCCGCTCGTCCGCGAACGAGCGGACCGCCGTCAGCCGTTCGGCCGACAAGGGAGCGTGCGACACGGCCAGGACGAAACTCTCGAAGGAGCGGAGCATCGCCAGATGCCGTTTCGGCGCCTGCGTCCGGCCGTCCAGCGCAGCCAGAGCCGTCGCCGCGGCGCGCACGCTGGTCGACGGCGGCAGCGAAAGCTTGCGTCCCAGCACCAGCACACCGTCCTCGGTCAGCAGGTCCAGGTAGCTCCGCAGCGCGTCGACGGTCAGCGTGAACTGTCGGCTCAGGCTCTCCACGCCAGGCACCGATGCCCCGGCGTGATCCAGATGGATCAGGTCGTAGCGCTCTCCCGCGTGCGCCGCGAAGCCACGCAGCGCCGAGCGGCGGACCGAAACCGTCCCGTTCCAACCCAGCTCCGCGACCGCCGCGCGCACCGCCGCGGCGCGCCAGGCTGACGGATCCACCACCGTGACCCGCGGCACCCCGGCCTGGACCACGATCGGCAGGGCGGTGCCGCCGCTCGCCTGCAGCACCAGCGCGCTGCGCGGATCCCTCACCAGCGCCGCACCGACCGATCCGAGCAGGTCCCCGGCGTAGCGAGGGTCGGGATCGCGCGGGACGAACAGCGACGCGTCGCCGTCCGTGAGCAGCGCGTCCTGGCGCGGAAGCCGTTCCATCCAGCGCAGGCTCAGCCCCGGCGCGAAGCGCAGCGCCGGCCCCTGCAGCCGCTCGTAGCGGCCACGGATCGTGGTTCGGCGCTCGATTACCTCCGTCTCCGGGAACTGCAGGGCCTGGTAGCCGAGCTTGTACGAGGACGGCGTAACGTCACCGATCAGGCCGGTGGCCAGCGATCCGATCGCCACCGCTGCCGCCGCGGCGCCGGCGAGCGTGCCCCGCATCTGCCGCTCCCTCCCGGCCCGTGGCCACCCCGTCGCGATCGCCAGGAGCGCGGGAACCCCTGCGATCGCTGCGACGGCGCCGGCGATGCCGAACGCCGGCAGCAGCCCTACCGGGGCGGCGGCGCCCAGCCCCGAGCCGGCCATCGCCGCCAGGTAGGTGCGCCCGGCCGGGGTGTCCGGGTCGGCGTAGGCCAGCGCGGTCACCAGTCCGGCGATCGCGAACGGTACCGACAGAACCAGAAACGACACCGCCAGCAGCGCGAGCTGGCCCAGCTCCAGAGGGATGCGGAAGTAGTCCACCTCCATGGCGCGGATTGCCGCGAACGACCCCAGCACGGCCAGCGACAGCGCCGCCAGCAGCACCGCCACGCCCGAAGGACGGCGCAGCACGGCGGCTGCCCGCGGCCCGCGAGACACGAGGGCGGCCAGCACCACCCCCGAGGCGGAGAAGCCGAGCAACGCGACGCCCAGGACCAGGAACGTCAGGTGGTTCCACTGCGAAAGCGAAAAGAACCGGACCAGGAGCGCCTCGTACGCCAGGGCGGCGAAGGAGGCGACCGCGGCCGCGATCAGCAGCGTCAGCCCAACCTCAGTTCAGGACGGCGCCGGTCATCGGCACGAACAGATTCACCCGGAGATCGGCGGACACGGCGCAGTGGTCCGGATGGTCATCGTGACGGTGCCACTCACGGGTCGATCCCGGGACAAGCAATGCTGCCGCAGTCGGGTCGAGCACGAGGTGGTCGATGAATTCCTCGTATCGCGGATCGCACTGAGTCTCGATGTCCGCAGTGAGGAGACCGAGCGGAGATGATTCCGGCGACAGCACTCTCCAGGCCCAGTCGTCGCTTATGGCGAGACGGCGGTTGAAGTCGCCCAGGATACCGAAAGCGGTCCGCTCGTCCTCCCGGCGGTCGGCCCAGGATCTGAGTTCGAGAACCTGGTTTCTCAGCGTGGCACAGATCTGCGTGCGGGATTCGTTCGCGTCTTGTTCGGCCGACCAGCATCCCGACTTGAGGTGCACGGACAGCAGGCGCAGTTTGCGGTCGCCGAACGTGACGGTAATGTCAGTACCCCAGCGCAGCGACGAGGCCGGGTCGCCGAGGGATTCCAAGTCTTCGTTGCGATCGTAGACAATCTCCTTGCGGATGGCGAACCCGGTCGCCTGATGGTGGAGATACTTGCCGGGAAGTCCCCAGCATTCGCGCGGCGCTGCTTCCGGTTCAGGACGCATGGACACTTCCACATGCCAGTGTGTTGCGGGGAACACCCGAAGCGCTGCTTCCATGTTCTCCACTTCCTGGAACGCAACCACGTCCGGGGCGATCTCCCGGATACGGTCGGCGATGGCGTCGTAGTCCGCCTCGTCCCGGGGCACGCAGCCAGCGTCGTCGGTGTCGTTCAGATGCTCGAGATTCCAGGTGGCGATGCGCAGTTGCACAGCGTCCGGCGAGTCTGGAGCCATGCCCAGTTGCCGACACCCGGCAAGCAGCAGCGGCACGCCGATCAGGACCGCCAGCGCGGCAACGATCGGCTTCCGGCAGGGGGTGCGGTATCGGTGCGGGACAACACTCACGGCATTCCTCCAAGAGGGGTTGCGGCCGCGAAGATCAGCGACATCAGTTCAGGGCGGCGCCGGTCATCGGCACGAACAGCACCCCCAGGATCTCCTGCATGCGGAAGCCGTTCTCCAGCTTGGTGACCACCACCAGGCTCTGGTGCGCGAACGGATTGCCGAGCGGCAGGATCAGCCGGCCGCCGACCGCGAGCTGCTCCAGCAGCGGCGGCGGCACGTGGTCGACCGCTGCGGTGATCATGATGTGGTCGAACGGCGCCGCCTCCGGCCATCCGTAGTAGCCGTCGGCATGGGTCGTCTGCACGTTGGCGTACTCCAACTCCTCCAGCAACGCCGCCGCCGAATCGGCCAGCGGCCCGCGGATCTCGATCGAGTACACCTCCGCCACCAGCTCCGCGAGCACCGCCGCCTGGTAGGCCGAGCCGGTGCCGATCTCCAGCACGCGGTCGTCCTCCTCGACCTCCAGCGTCTCGGTCATCAGCGCGACGATGTACGGCTGGGAGATGGTCTGCCCCTCCCCGATCGGCAGCGGATGGTCGTTGTACGCCGAGCGCGACAGGCGCTCCGGCACGAACCGATGGCGCGGCACGGTGCGCATCGCCTGAAGCACGCGCTCGTCGCTTACCCCGCGCGCGGCGATCTGACGGAGCACCATCTCGTTCCGCTCCTCCTGACGCTCCTGGGCCGTCAGAAGCGCGGGGACCGCAAGAAGGACCGTAATCAAAGCCAACGCGACACTGACAGCGACTCGAGGTCGGGCGCTATCGCTGCCGGCGGCGCGATGCTCCTTGGGCAAGTACTCCAGGTTGGTCATCACCTACGTAGCGAACAAGTCGTCCTCCACCCACAGTTCAACCGTGGCGGGCTCAATCCAATCGAGCGGCCGGAGATCGTAGAGCCCGGAGCGCTCGGTAACCGCGTACCGCCTGTCCCACTTCGAATCTTTGTACACATTCACCCTGAGACTCAGGCAGTCGCGGCTAGCCACACTCACCTCAACGTTGTCCAAGACGTACTGGTCGCCTAACTCGAGCCGAATCATGCCGTCGCTAGATAGCCGATAGTAACTCCTAATCCGCTCCGTGACCTCATCGACGAATGTCTCGTTGTTGGTCCCCGACAAGCAATTCAGGGCACCGCCGACTTCGGCGTCCCAGGCCCAGATCCATACAGTCTCAGGTTCACGGGATCCGAACGGCAGTATCGTCCAGGAAACTCTCCGCTCGGCCGTGGCGAACAGCACGCCCTTCGTCCGGCATCGATATATCCCTACGCGGACGCTCGACGCCGTCGCGGGAGCTCCGTCGATGCGACTGAGGACGTACTGACTCTCAAGCTCGGCCGGCAGGACCTCATCGGTCGCAGCCAAGGAGAGGTGTCCCCTGATAGCCGACGCGACGAGATCTATCAGATCTTCCTTACTACCGGCTCTGGAATCACCTACAAGGAAGTCGTCCTGCTCCCACACTTCGAGAGCCGGAGATCCGCAGCCGGAGCCGCCCCCCTGCATATGGAAGACTCCGCGCCGCTCTCCAGTCGCAAAGAAACTCCCGTTGGCAACATCTCTATAGACGTTCATCCTCTGATGGAGTTCCCGCCCTTTACCGTTTCGCTCATCAATAGATAGCACCCTTTGAACGTACTGTCCCTCGCGAATCGCAGACAGCATTTCGCCCGTCATCCCTATCGTTCCGTGCATTCGCAGCGACAATGAATCGGCTGATGCCCTCTTGGCACCTTCTTCCTTGCAAGTTTCTTGGCAGCTCGGCAAGCCTCTCCTTCCGAGTCTCCCGTGGCTGTCGCCGTCGTGTGAGGTCCTTGAACCCCTGGCATCGGATGAACGACGACGGACATTGAGACACACAGGTCAATCAAATCGCGCACCGCGGTCGCGGACCGAACGATGACAACATAGGGGGCAGTATGCCGTGCACTCGTAAGACGTTCTGCGAGCTTCACTGCCTCCAGAGCTTCCCGGGTCCTCTTCCTCAGTTTCGGAACCCCCTCCTGCCAGAGCAGTAGGAGCGACTAGCGCTGTCAGCGCTAGCGCGATTACAAACATTACTGTTCTGTTTGTTTTCATCGGTTCTCCTCCCATACGTTGAATGCGAAAGGCATCCCGTCGGCGGGATGCCCTTCATCGCAGGTACGCTCAGCGCGTCGGCGCTACTCGTACCACATACCTCCGAACTCGAACGGCCGGCCGGTCCTTGGGTGGACGCCCTTGAAATTGGGCTGCCACACGTCGAACTCGGGCGGGAACGTCAGGTGCGGGAGCGTCCAGACCTGCTCGGCCTGGCGGCGGTACCACTCGTGGGTGAGCTCGGTGAGCTTGTCCGCGTCCGCCTCCTGGATCATCTGGTGGAACAGGTCCCAGTTGTCCTTGATCTCCTGCGGCGGCTCTTCGCCCTTCTCGCCGTCTGAGTCCAGCCACTCCCACCACGAGTAGGCCCAGTTGGGACCGAACCGTCCGGTGGGAACGATCAGCGACTGCCGCTCCGGGAGCTGGCTCTTCCAGCCCTCGGTGCTCTGGTCGACGATGATGTCCCACTCCATCGAATTGACGAATGCGCCCCAGCCGCCCCACGCGGTGGCGCGGTGGTTGGCCTTGAAGCCGATCAGGTGCAGGTCCTCCATGATGATGTTGGCCGCCTGCTCCCACTCGTCGTGGGTTACGGTTGCCAGGAAGAACGTGACCGGGTTGCCGTCGGGGCCGAGGCGGAAGCCGTCGCCGTCCTTGTTGGGCAGGAGCTCGTCCAGCAGGGCGTTGGCGCGGTCCAGGTCCTGCTCGATCAGCGGCGACTGGCCCAGCTCAGGGAGGTACCACGGATGGTCGGTCTCATACATGAAGCCGCCCAGCGTCGGCAGCGGCGCGCCTGCGTACATGATATCGGCGATCTTGCGCCGCGGGATGAACAGCGAGTAGGCCGTGCGGAAGCGCACGTCGCGGAACAGCTCCGCCTTCCACTCCTCTTGCGCGTTCATGTTCAACAGCGTCACCGTCGACTTGTAGGCGTCGCCCTTGGGGGTGAGCTGGAACATGATCTTGCCGTCTTCCTGCGCGCGCTTGGCCAGCGGCAGTGACTCCAGGGTCTTGATGATCCCCCAACTGTCGCCGCCTGCCAGCAGACGCAGCTTCTGCGCCTCGCCGTCGGAAACCAGGAAGTAGCGCTGGGTCTCCAGGTAGGGAAGCTGGTGGCCGCGATCATCCACCGCGAAGTTGTACGGGTTGGCGGTGAACACCGACGGGTTGGCCGGCGGCGGGTCCGACGGACCCCACGGCATCAGGTGCGGCTTGTCCGGGTTGGTGTTGCCATGACGGTCGCGCCGGTCCTCGAAGAGTTGCATCCAGGTATCGAACCCGCCCGCCGACACCTTGGCGGCCAGCGCCTCCGCGTCGCCGCCGGCCGGGTGGAACTGCGGCAGGTAGTGGTCGTCGACGTTCAGCAGCTCACGCTCGGAGCGCTGTCCCACCAGCCACTCGAAGCGCGGGTCCGGTGCCTTGAGGTGGAAGCGCAGCGTGTACTCGTCCACCTTTTCCAGGCGCTCGGTCCCGTCGGCCACCGCGTTCTTGTTCATGGCGCCCGCTTCCCGGTACTGAACCGCGGCATCACCCTCGCCGTGCACGTTCTCGAACCAGAACACGATGTCGTCCGCCGTGTAGTCCTCACCGTCGGACCACTTCATGCCCTCGCGCAGGTAGAACGTCCAGGTCATGTTGTCGTCCGAGCCTTCCCAGCCCTTCCAGGCCCACGGCAGCAACTGGACCTCGAACCGGTGATTGCGGAACGGCGTAGAGGTCAGCCCCTGGATGTTGGGCAGGTCGGTCGAGCTGCGGTCATACGAGCCCTCCGTGTGCCTGCCGTCAGCCGGGAACGCGTAGCCGGCGCCCGGCGCCAGCACCAGCGGCTCGACCGGCAACCTCTCCTCGATCGGCGGCAAGTCGCCGCGTGCCACCGCCTCCGCGAACCAGGGGCCCTCGATGTACTGCGCGGACGCAATCGCACCGATGACCATGAGGCCCGCGATCAATCCGATGAATCTCTTCACGATTTCCTCCTGGTCGGGAGCGTCGCGGGACCCCCCGACGTCGCTCGGATCTTTGTGGAACGCAGCGTGCAGGTCAAGACAGACGCGATCCGTCGCGCTGCACCACACTCCGATCGACGAGCGGCGCGGGACGAAGCGGACTTCATGGTCTGCAGCACTCAAACTACCGGATGCGGTTATGCGTGAAGAAAGGTCTGCCGTTCTGTTGACCGATATTCGCAGACTGATCATCTTGGCATCATGAAGACCACCATCGATATTCCCGATCGCGAATTGGAGGATGCTATCAAGTTCACGAACGCGAAGACCAAGCGTGAGGCCGTCGTCAACGCCGTTGCGGACTTCAACCGCCGCATGCGCATGGCGGAGCTCACCAAGTACGCGGGCACCTGCGACGATCTGATGACGCCGCAGGAGTTGCAAGCCGCACGGCGCCGGGGTTGAGCCGCTGATTCTCGTCGACACGTCGTCCTGGATACACTTCCTGCGTCCGCAGGGTGACCCGGAGGTCCGTAGCCGCGTCGACGCCGCTCTGAGGGCCGGGCAGGCCTGCTGGTGCCCGCCGGTTCAACTCGAGCTGTGGAATGGTGCCCGCGGGGCTCAGGAACACCGGGTCCTGCGCCACTTCGCCCGCACGCTTCCCGACGTACCGATCGACGGCGGCGTCTGGCAGGCCGCGTACGATCTCGCGCGGCGAGCGCGCGCCCGCGGCGTAACCGCTCCGGCGGCCGACGTGCTCATCGCCGCCTGCGCCCGCCGCCACGGCGCTTCTCTCGAATACGCCGACTCGGACTTCGACCTCCTGGAGCCGGTGGAGTAGCGCATCGCCGGCCTCGCCCTATCGCAGGCCGCCGTAGTGCTCACTGTCGCGGTAGCAGAAGGTGTTCCAGAAGTTCATCGGGTACGGCGCCGGCAGCCGGCTTACCCGATCGAGCTCGGCCAGCTCGCCGCCGTCGAGCGTCAGCTCCAGCGCGCCCAGTCCGTCGTCGAACTGATCGGGAGCGAACGCGCCCAGCAACGCCACGTCGCAGCGGCCGCTCTGCAGCAGCCACGCCATGGCGACGTTGGCCAGTGACCGTCCGTGGCGGGCGGCCACGCCTCGCATGACCTCCTGCGTATCCCACACCCGGTCGACCGCCAAGCGCTCCCAGGAGCTGGACTCCTCCGGCTTGCTGGAGGTGATGCGCGACCCGGGCGGCGGCTCGGTCATCTCGCGCGTGTAGCGGCCGGTCAGGAAGCCCTGCGCGTAGGCGCCCCAGGCCATGATCGACACGCGTTGGTCGCGGCAGGCCGGGATCAGCGTGAACTCCGCGGTGCGGTCGGCCAGATTGTACCAGATCTGGTTGGAGACGATCGGCGTCAGCCCGTAGCGGTCCGCGTGCATATTGGCCTTGACCACCTGCCAGCCGCCCCAGTTGCTGACGCCCACGTAGCGGATCTTGCCGGCGCGCACCGCGTCGTCCAGCACCCGCATGGTCTCCTCGATCGGCGTGTACGGGTCCCACACGTGGCACTGGTACAGGTCGATGTAGTCGGTGCCCAGCCGGCGCAGGCTGTCGTCGATCGCGCGCGCCAGGTAGGTGCGCGACAGGCCGAAGCCGTTCGGCCCCACGATGTCGGTCATGGTCCAGGCGCCCTTGGTGCCGATCACGAACCGGTGGCGGCGGCCGGCCACCACCGCCCCCACCGTGCGCTCGGAGGTGCCGGCGTCGCGCTCGTGCGAGCCGCGCATGCCGCCGCCGTACACGTTGGCCGTGTCCAGGTAGTTGCCGCCGCCGTCCAGGTAGCGGTCGACCATGCGCCTGCTGGCCTGCTGGTCGATCGTGGTCCCGAACGGGATGCAGCCTAGCCCGATGCGCGCGACCTGTAGCCCCGAGCCGCCGAGTTGATGGTAGTGCATGCCCTCTCCCACTCCTGCTCAGACGCGGTAGGCGAACACCTTCGCCTAGAACATCCTGATGCGGACGGCGACCGTCTCGCCGATGCCAGCGATGTCGTGCCGGCCGCGCCAGGTCACCACCCGGTCGAGCTCGTCGCCGGTCAGCCGGTCACAGTCCGCGAAGGTGAATCCCGGCAGGCCGTCCATATCAGGCTGCAGCCGGCCGGCCACCAGGCGCACCAGCTCCACCTCGATGAACCCGCCGCTCCGGCAGCGGTAGTTGAGCCGCAGCTCGCCCCGGCTGCGGCGGATGGTCTGCGTGGTGAAGCGGCCCTCCAGCGCCGTGTCGATGCCGCACAGCCGGTGCGGCCGCCAGCGCGCCCAGCGGATCGACGCCGGCTGGTGGGGCTCCAGCGTGATCGCGTCCGCGGCCGCCGGGTTGGCGATGAGCTCCGGGAAGTGGCGGTATCCGCTGCGGTTGTGCAGACCGGGGTTGCACTCGTGCGAGACCGCCCACCAGCCGTCCGGCAACTCGACGATCCCGCCGGCAAAGGTGCGGCACATCCCTTCGTAGCCGGAGCCGACCGGCCCGCGCGGGATGATCGGATCGTGGTGCCGGTACCAGACCAGCCCGTCCCAGCTCACGGCGAGCTGGTCGTCGATCTGGTCGGCGTTCTGGTGGTAGACCTGCAGGAGCAGCAGGTGCAGGTCGTCGCGCCCCGGGTAGCGCGAGTAGTTGGCGCCGTAGAAGGAGACGTCGGCTGAGTCCTGCGGCGTCGGGTAGATCACCAGCTTGGGGGGCGACCAGTCGAAGAAGTCCTTGGTGCGCATCAGGCCGATCGAACGGCGGCCGATCGAGCGCTCCGGGACGCCGGTGCCGATGCCACGCGGCGACTCGGGGTCGCGCCCGTGCACGCGCACGTAGTCGAAGTACATGCCGGTAGCCGCGTCGTACTGGGGCCGGTTGCCTCCGTCGGACGGGAACGGCGCCGCCGGCCGCTCGACCCGCTTCCAGTGCAGCCGGTCGGGCGAGACCCAGGCCACCACCCAGTGGCGCATCTCCGCCTGCGGCCCCTGGTAATCGGGGCCGTTCTCTTCCATCGCCTTCTGGCGGGCCTGGCCCTCGCGGCTTTCCAGCTTCTCGCCGGTCAGGGGGTCGAAGTAGCCGCCCTCCTGGCCCAGCGCCTTGTAGCGCTCCTCCGGCGGCGCCTTGGGGTCGAGCAGGATCCCGGCGGGAGGCCCGTCGGCGAGGATGTTGTTGGCCAGCGACCCGCTCCACTCCACCTGGCCGAGCGCCGGACGGTGGAACCGGTAGCCGTCGGGGCTGCGCGCCAGGCAGATCGCCCCGTCGCGGCCGGCATAGACGATGCCGTAGCTGCCGTCCTCCTCCTCCCGCCACGTCGCCGACGGCTGCATGTTGGCCGGGTCCTCCCACGGCTGATCGACGACCAGCAGTGGCTCGGAGGGCTGGCTCGGCTCGACCTCGAGTGCGATGCCGACGGGAGCGTCGAACAGGTTGTAGGCGCCGTGCCGGTCGACGCCGCGGTTGCCGGGGAACACCTCCCGCCAGTCCAGGAACGGTATCCAGTCGCCGGGTTGTCGCGGGCCGATCTCCCCGATCCTTCGCCCGGCAGGTCGGTGCGTGCGCGCGCGGGCTCTGCCATCGTGCCCTCCTGTGTCCATAGTAACGGGTCCGTGGGCGATGCCGGCTCCATCGGCTAAGCTCGCCGCCGTGGCTGAGATCCGACGCCCCCGCGGCGGCTACTACCCCGGCGACTGGGTGCGTCCGCGTCCCAACCCTGGAGGCTGGACGCCCATTGCCGACACCCAGGAGATCCACACCGGCAACCGCAGCACCAACCGCGCCGGCACCTTCGAGCTGTACGACGCCCCCATCGGCGTGCGCCTGCGCGTCGAGCAGGCGGCCAAGAGCGCGCCGCTGGTGCTGGAGGGAGGTTCGGGCTCCGATCACATGAAGCCGGTGCGCGCGTGGCGGGAGGACGGCGCGCTCTACGCCCTGTACGACGCGAACGGCAGCATCCTGCTGGCCCGCAGCGAGGACGGCCAGCGCTGGCGGCTCGTGGAGCGGGTGACCGAGCGCGGCGGCGACCGGCTCAAGTCCGTGTTCGAGGATCCCACCGCGCCGCCGGAGGAGCGCTTCAAGGGCATGGGCTGCGACGGCGGCTGGTTCGACCCCGACACGGGGGAGCGCATGGACACCGGCGGCGAGGAAGGCGCCAACGAGGAGGCGGTGCGCCGCTGGAAGGCGCAGGAGTACCAGGGGCCGGCCTACCGCGGCCCGCGCGTCGAGCTGGGCGGCGAGGTGATCGGCTGGACCTCGCCCGACCGCAGGCGGTGGCGGACGCTCGACACGCCGCTCGCGCCGTTTCCCATGGACGGCGGCCTGTCCGCCGGCTACGACCCGGCCACCGGCCACTACTTCGCCTACTGCCGCGTGCACGGCATGGAGATCGAGCCCGGCGTCGGGTCAGGCTCCGCCGAGGTGGGCCTGGTGCGGCGCGCCATCGGCCTGACCCGCACCCGCGACTTCCGTTCGTGGCCGCCGCCCAAGCTGATCCTGGCCCCCGACGGCCAGGACGGCCTCGACGTGTCGTTCTACGGCTGCGACTACTTCCCCTACCCCGGCTTTCCGAACGGGGTTAGGGACGACCTGCACTGCATGCTGATCCAGGTCTACCACCAGGCGACCGACCACGTGGACAGCCAGATCGCCTTCAGCCGCGACGGCCTGTTCTGGCACCGCCCGGAACGGCGGCCGATCATCCCGCTGGGCGCGCCGGGAGAAGGCGACAGCGGCATGGTCTACTCCTGGGGCTGCGGCGTGATCGAGTTGCCCGACGGCGCCTGGGGATCGCTCTACGCCGGCTCGTCCTGGGTGCACAACGCCGGCCGGCCCGCCGGCGCACGGCCCGCGGAGCTGCGCTGGGCGACGTGGCGCCCGCACCGCCTGTGCGGAGTGGAGGCACCGGTCGAGGGCCGCTGCACGATCCCGACGGTGTACCGTACGCGCGACGAGCTACGCCTCAACTACCGCTGCCGTCCCGGCGGCTGGATCTCGGTCGAGCTGCTGCACGCGGTGCCGTCGCGCGTCCACTCCGACGTGGACCCGGTGTCCGGCTTCACCTTCGCCGACTGCGGCCGGCTCACCGGAGACGCCGAGGACGCGATGGTGACCTGGAACGGCCGCAGCGACATCTCGCCGGTCGGGGAGATGGTCGGCATCCGGCTGCGCCTGTTCCAGGCCACGGTGTTCGCGTACGCGGTGTAGGTTTCCCATGCACGATGACCGCTTGCACGCGATAGAGATACGCCGCTTTCGCGGCTTGGCGCAGCTCGAACTCGACGGCTTGGGGGCATTCAACCTGCTGTTGGGTGCCAACGACATCGGCAAGACCTCCGTCCTGGAAGCCGTGTTCCTGCTGGCCGGGTTCGCCGACGTGCAGTCGCCGGTCCGGCTACAGAATTGGCGCAACCTCCTGGTGCAGGATTTCGATGACCTGGGCCTGCTGTTCCACGGGCTCGACGTCGACGCGCCGGTCGCGTTGACGGCGCACTCGGACGGGCCCGTGAAACGGCGAACGCTGGAGATTTCCGCGGCCGCGACCGCACGCGGCGTCGAGGCACAACAAGCCGGCAACGGCAGCGCGAGCAGCATGACGAGTGCCGTTCACAACGGCGATCAGTCGTCGTCGACGGTCGCGGCGGGCGCGCGCGTCCTCCGCTATGACGCCACCGTCGAACCCCGGCAGGGCAGCCCCACGTACTTCGCCGCGACCCTTGAGGTAAGCGACGGCGACCTGCGCGCCGCCTCGTCCGGCACACCGGCCGCCGAGCCGACGATTTCTGCCCGCTATATAGGGCCGAGAACCGAATACGACGGGGCCGTGATCGCCGACGTGACCGTCGACAAGAAGGCGGATCGGCTGATCCGGTATCTGCGCGCGATCAACCCTCGCGTTCAAAGCGTGGCCACGAACGGCAACGTGGCGTACGTGGACGTCGGCCTGGAGCGGATGATCCCGCTGAACATGTACGGCAGCGGCGTCACGCGCGCGGCGATGATGCTCGCGCCGTGCATCGCGGGCAACGAACGCATCCTGTTGATCGACGAGCTGGAGAACGGCCTGCACCACGCCGCCATGGTGCCGCTGCTGCAGGCGTTGCTCACCTTGACGCACGAACAGCGCCTGCAGGTGTTCGCCACCACCCACAGCATCGCCCCGCTGGAGAGCCTACGGCTGGCGCTGAACGACGAGCGGTTTTCAGCGTTTCGGGACATCATCAGTTGTTACTCCCTGCAACGGGACCAGGACGGCTTGGTCCGTCCCTACCGCTACGACTACGCGCAGTTCGAGCACTGCATCGCGCGCGGAATCGAGATCCGGTAGTGGCCGAACGCTGGCGCTGTTCGTCGAACTACCTCAAGGAGACGGTCGTCAAGCATCCGCATCAAGCGGAGGCCGAGCGATTCTGGAGTTTTTCCCTCGTGGCAATCGAAGAAGCACTGGTAAACGCGATCTACCACCGCTCGGACGAGGAGCGGGAGCCGGTAGAGGTACGCATCACGCCGCAGGAACTGACGATCTTGAGCTTTCTCGGCGCCGACCGGTCTATCCGCATGGAAGATCTGCAGACCGGCCGCGCAATCAGCCGCTGCTACCGGAGCCGGCGCATCGGCGAGTGTCTGAAGGAACTCGATTTGGCCGAGGGGCGGTCTACGGGGATTCCGGAGATCCTGCGAGCCATGCACGCAAACGGGTCACCGGCCCCGCTCTTCGAAAGCAATGACGACCGCACCTGGTTCCTGACCCGTCTTCCGGTACACGAACACGCCCGCAGCGAGCCGAGCCCGCAAGTCACCCCGCAAGTCACCGGACATGTCCGGCAACTGGTGGCTGCGCTCACTGGATCGATGAGTGACGCTCGATTACAGGACGCATTGCGCCCGCACTCAACATGCAGCTAAGTGCGAACGATTTCGGCAAACGCGGGCCCGGATGCGTATTCCCCCGGCATGATCGCCAACGTGCCGCTTGACCGCACGTATCGCCCACCCATAGCACGGTCGATTCGCCAAGCAGTTTCGGGGCCCCCAAGTCTTCTCCTGGACCGATTGAGCCGAACCCGCAGGAAAGACCACTGAGTTGGCTGCATCACCATTACAGGTTACTCGGCTCCTCTTCAGCATGAATCGACGACCGATTTGGAGTATATACGGAGACTAAATCATGCACGTTTATCTTGGACCCATCGAAATCGACCTAGACCTAGCTATCATTGTCGCCTCACTCGGGACCATCTTATCCTTCGCCGCCTACCGTGAGTCGCGAACGAATGCCTCGGAACGTGACCGCCTCCAGAGAAACCTCCACGACTCACCCGACCTCCGAGAAACCACTGCCTCAAAAATCTCCGAATTCAGCGCTGGTACAATCTACTACAATGCCCTTTCGAAGAGCCTCGCGTTCGTCAGTCGCTACCTCGGACCTCCGGGTGGATGTCTCGCTTTTGGTTCGATAGTAGCTATAGCGCTGTACTACTCTTGGTGCACATTCGTGCTGGACTGGGTACTCGGCGGCTCCGGCTCCGTCTTTGGTATCCCCGTGCTGATGAGCGAGGCATCCAATCGCCTTCCGCTTGGATTGATTTCCATTATCGGCGTCATGGTGCTCTTTCTTGGGGCGTCATTATTGGGACAATACGTCGGTCTTGACGAGCGGTTTCCTACGAATATAGCGATGCGACTCCTTTTAGTTTTTCTATCGCTACTACCGTTCGCCATTTTGGGTATTGGCGCACGAACCGACCAATCCGACGGAGACGTGACGATCTTTGGCTTTTCTCCTGATCTAACTGAGACCGATGTGTTGTTCTTGGCTGTCGGCGCATTGTTTCTGACGACGTTGTCCGGCACACTCCTCGGCGACGTCCTTGCACTACGTTGTAAACGCTTGAGATCTAACATTGCTGTCGCATCTCTTGGCTCGGCTATAGCACCGGTCATTGCTTTGTTGCTTTACTGGGCCGTGTTTCGAGACCTCTTCACGAGCGGCGTGGGAGATTCGTCAATGGCGAAACTAGTCGGACTAAGAAGCGTTGCTTTTCTTGGTGCAATTGGAGCAATTTTGATCTCGCTCCTTGCAGGACCTCGGTCAGTGCTTCTTCTTTTTCTTGGAGTCTCGGCAGCAGGCGCTTACGCCATATTACCGGATGGTCCTACGCATCACACGCTTACGATTGCGTCGTACGTCGCTGTCTTTTCGCTAGGCGTTGGTTTCTTCGCGGGGTTCCTCCGTGCACGAACGCCACAGAGATATGCAACTGGTCCTGGCCGGGCCGCACCTTACTTTGCTATAATGGGAGCTAGTCTCCCGCTGCTAGGGACCGTATTCGCGTTGCTTCGTCGCCTTGAACAACCGTCGTGGGCCAACGTCGCCGCCACCTTCGAAGCGTTGTCCGGCGCTTCTGCGGGATTCAATTCTCTCTCTACGACTACCGTTGCGTCCATCGCAGGGTTGTTCTTGATAGTCCTTCCGATTGGTAACGGCGTGTTGGATTGGCTATCCTGGCTGACTAGTCGAAAGCTGGGAGAACATCTGAAGACCTCGATCGACAACGCAAGATCAACGTCCAACGTACTCGGGAGTGTCATTCTTCACGCCACCATCGACTTCGCGTGCGCGATTGCGTTCTTGGGACTCCTGGCGTTTGCATTCGGCTTGGGCTTTGGTTACATTGAGAATGCGTTTACCATGGATGACGAAGTGGTCGAGATCCTTGTCAGGTCGGCGGTCGACCATCCGTGGCGACCGGGCTGGGGGCTTTGGTATTCAGTTATGCTGATGTCTACGCTTGTTCCGACAGCAGTGCACGGCTTGTTTCTATTCGCCAGTCCGCTTTCTATGGTAACGGCGCGACGGCGGAAGCGCAGGTTGATCGCCGGCGACTTGCGACGTTGGAGTAGCCTCGATACCCCCAATCGAAAACGTGTTGCAGCGGATGCGAGCGAATTTAGATATCAGAGTATGGCACCACTCATTTTCGCTGCTGCAGTGCCGTTGTTTGTCATTGCGTTGCTTGTTTGGCTCCTTATATGGAGAATATACCCCTCTATTTTGGGGCTCTTCGGCGATATTGCACTCGCTGGCGAGGCGGTCCTTTTCTGGATCTTGTGAGTGTCTCTGGCAGCTGCCATGGCGCGCCTCTACTTCACCGAGGCGATCTGCTTTCGTACGAAATGGAGTCGCGGCGCCCGGTCGCATCTTGGTGACCTCCACGCTGAAGCCGAGCCGCTGTAGCCGCTTCACGTGATGGTGCTTGAGCTGATCGGTCCGCTGCCCATCATAGAAGTCTTCGCCCAAGTCGTCGTAGGTGATCCGGTCCTTTGGTGTCCGAGCGTCCGAGCGCCACAATCGATCGGTTCCTCCCGCGACGGGCGACCAAGCGTCTGTACCGGGTTGACAGGTAGGTGTGCTTGGTGTGCGAGGCCGCCCATGCCGCCTCACCCAAGGCTGCCCGCAGCCAGCGGTTGCCTTTCGCCGTGGTGCCGCTCACGCGCTTGCCGGCCAGCAACGCCGAGCACGTACTGCGACCGAAACAATTTAAGTAACTGTTCAGGCGTAGGGTAGTTCGTTCGGCAGATTTCGGCAACCGGTCGAGA
>JAPPKD010000125.1 GCA_028820215.1 Spirochaetaceae bacterium
GCGGTCCCTACATCGACCTGATCGACCTCCCCACCATCGCGCCGTATCTGGAAGAGCTCCTCGGCGTGGGCTACCGGCTCGATCACGACTACCTCGCCGTCAACAATGCCGAGGACCACAGATCGCTCTATCTACACGGGGGCGGGCAGGGCGCCGGCGGGGACACCACCCTCGTAGGCCCCACCGATGGTGGTCAGTGCTACTACCGCTACAACAACGGCACGTTTTACAACGGTCTGATCGCGGTTGCGTACGAACTGAACACGGTGCAGCCCGGCGATGGGGGGTTCGCCTGCGTCGCGGGCAGCCACAAGGCCAACTTCGAGCTGCCGCCCGACTGGAAGAACAGCGCCACCCAGGACGAACTCCCGGAGGTAGTGGACAGCGTAGCGGTCGGCGCGGGCGACGCCATCATCTTCACCGAGGCCCTTGCCCACGGAACCGTGCCCTGGAGGGGACCGAACGAACGGCGGACGATCTTCTACAAGTACACTCCGCACGCCGTGGCCTGGAGCCCGTGCTACTACAACGCCGATCACTATGGTGATCTTTCGGACCGGCAGCGCGCCATGCTGATGCCGCCGAGCGCCTACGGTCCCGACGAGCGCACCAGGGCCATCTGGAACCGAGCCCAGGCTGAGCAGGCTGAGCTGGTGCGGCTGCGCGAGGAAGTCGCCGCTCTCAAAGGGTCGGCCTGAGCGCCCGGAATTGACAACGCCTCGGGAGGTACGGGCGTCTTCGCCGGGGGAGTGAGGCTGGAGCCGACGCGCGCCGGGACGCCACCGAAGCGGGCCTCGGCTATGGACCGGCCGGCGGCTCGCGGGTGCGGGCGGCGAGCTGGTGCCG
Organism: Spirochaetaceae bacterium; assembly: GCA_028820215.1. Next base: position 847 of record JAPPKD010000125.1, read on the forward strand.
GTATTGCTCGGCCGGGGTGCCGCGTTAGTGCAGCGCGATGTCGGGCAGCGGGAAGTGGCCGCCGGTGGTCTCGATCCACTCGGCGAGCAGGCGGTGACAGCGTTCCTTGTGCGCCCGGTAGCGCTCGTTGAACACCTGGTTGGCCTGCTCGAACGGATCGTGGTCGGGTCGGCGTCCGGCGCCGGAAGCGGACCCGCCCGGCCTGACCACGCCCCGGCGCAGCCGCCAGCAACGTGCGCTCAACAAGCGAACGCCTACTTCAAGTCGCTCGGCAACTAGCCCGTGACCCGGGCCGCGCCGCGGCTCGGCAAAGCAGACCGGGGAGGAGGTGGCTCAAGCGGCTACCTCCTCCCGACATGGCCTTCACAGGTGGCCGCACCGGAGCCGTTGAAGCCGACTGCGACGGTCAGGTCGTGAACGGATTCACGATCTGCAGGCCATCTACCCTCCAGCCGTCCTGCATGTCCTCCGAGTAGAGCACGCGGCATTCCGCGCGCTGGGCCGCACGCACGATGAGCGCGTCCCAGAACGACAGGGAATGGAGCCGTGCAAGATCCACGGCCGCGATTACGTCGTCGACCTGATTCACCACCACGTTCATGCGGGAGAACAGCTCCAGCTTGCGGCGTGCGATGACCAACTTTGCCTTCGCCGGATGCTTCGGCCTGCTCGTGGACCGCTACGGCACGTCGCTGTCCGTAACCGAGCAGGTACGCGTCGAGCTTGCTGCCGGCCGCGCCGGGGGCCATGCCGGCCTGGAGGCAGTGGAAGCGGCACTCTCGGCCGGTGCGATCAGCCCGGCTGGGCCGATGGACACGGCCGAGCTTGAGTTTTTCGCCGAGTTCCTGCGCACCTTCGGCGCCGGTGAAGCGTCGTGCATTGCGCTTGCTCTGCAGCGGGGCGGGGTCGTGGTTACCGACGACCGTGCGGCGCGCCGCCGCTGCGCCAGCCGCGGAATCCTGGTCACCGGAACCATCGGCATTCTCCAGGCGCTGGCAGCCAATCGCATCGTTTCCGCCGAGGAGGCTGACGCGCTGCTCACCCGGATGGTGGAGATTGGTTTCTATTCGCCCATCCGCAGAATCAGCGACCTGATCTAACGCCGCGCCGCCGGCTTGCGGTCCACTGCAGGGTGCCGCGGATCAGCGCCTCGGTGAAGAACAGCGCGTCGCCGGCCTCGACCGCGAGCTGCACCACGTACGTAATTCACACGGTGGGCGGCCGCGGCCGACTCACATCCCCCACACCGCTACCGGCACGGCGCCGCGGTCGCGTGGCAGGTACGTCGAGCTGCGCCGGAGGCGGTAGATCTTCTCCTCCCAGCTCCGGTTCTCCCGCTGGTCGATCACGACCAGGTGCCCCGCCTCCGCCGCGCAGCGGTCCACGTAGCGCGCCGTCTGCTCCACGCCCTCGTCCACCA
>JAPPKD010000326.1 GCA_028820215.1 Spirochaetaceae bacterium
AGCGAGGTGTACTTCATCCCCGCGGTCGCCGGCGGCTGACCAGCCGCGCGGGTGACCGGAGGTCGTTGCGCGTCGCCGATGGACGAGTTGCAAAGCATCACTGACACGCTGTCGGCGCAACCCGCGGATTCGGTGTGCGCACTCGCTACCCTGGTACAAGTTCAGGGGTCGAGCTACCGCAGCGTCGGGGCGCGCGCCCTTGCGCTGGCCGGCGGCGACACCGTCGGCATGATCAGCGGCGGCTGCCTGGAGGGTGACCTGCTGGAGCGCGCCGCCGAAGTGCTGGCCGACGGCCGCTCGCGCACCGTGCGCTACGATTCGACCGCCCCGGAGGATGCCCTGCTCGGCCTCGGACTGGGCTGCAACGGCGTGGTCGACGTGCTGCTGGAGCGCGTCGCCCCCGCCGACGCGGTCGCCGATGGCCGCTACCTGCCGCACATCGCGGCGGCGCGGGCGCGCGGCCATCGCAGCGTCCTGGCGACCGTCTACGAATCCCCGCGCGAGGCCGAAGTTGGCGCGCGGCTGGCCATCGCGGAGGGCCAAGACACCCCCTACGGCGACTGGCGTCCCGAGTTGCGCGCCGCCGTGAGCGACGATCTTGGCCGGCTGCTGGAGGCGGGCAGCTCGAGGTCCGCCTGCTACCAGGTCGACGGCGCGCCGGTGCGCGTGCTGCTGGAGGTAATCGAGCCGCCGCTGCCGCTGACCGTGTGCGGCGCCGGTCCCGACGCGGAGCCGCTGGTGGCGCTGGCCGGCGCGCTCGGCTGGGCGCCGATCGTGTTCGACCACCGCGCCGCCTTCGCCCGCCCGGAGCGCTTTCCCGCCGCCGTGCAGGTACGTACCGCGGCGCGCGAGGAGTTCACCGCCACCGTGCCGGCGCGCCACGGCGAGGTGGTGGTGTTGATGACGCACAGCTACCCCACCGACCTGCAGTACCTGGAGCAGCTCGCCGCCCGCGACGTGCGCTACATCGGCGTGCTCGGCCCGCGCCGCCGCCTGCAGCGCCTGGTGGAGGAACTCGGCGATCGCGCGCCCGCCGGCGAGTTGCTGTACGGACCCGCCGGCCTCGACATCGGCGCCGACTCGCCGCCGGAGATCGCCCTCTCCATCCTGGCCGAAATACGCACCGCCCTCGCCGGCCGCGCCGGCGCCCCGCTGCGCGACCGCGCCGCCCCGATCCACACCCCCGCACCGAGCGCCGTACCCGGCGGCGCATGAACGACCCGGCGCCGGCCAGCGGCGGCGGCGTTGCAGGCGTGGTCCTGGCCGCCGGCTCATCGAGCCGCCTCGGCACGCCCAAGCAGTTGCTGCGCTACCGCGGCGAGACCCTGCTGCACCGCACCGTGCGCCTGGCCCTGGCGGCCGGCCTCGATCCGGTCCACGTGGTGCTCGGCTGCAGTGCGCCGGTAGTCGGCGCGGCGCTGGAGGACCTGGGCAGCCGCGTGACCACGGTGATCAACCCCCACTGGCAGACCGGCATGGGCAGCTCCCTGGCCCGCGGCATCGCCAGCCTGCCTGCCGCCACCGGCGTCCGGCCCGGGCGAGACGCCGACGCCGGTACGGAATCAGTCGTAAGCGCGGAAACCGGATCCATCGCCACGGCCTCCCCCAGCCGCGGGTCCGGTGCCGGCACCGAACCCTGCCGTGCCGCCGTCCCCGACCCCGATCACGAACTCGGTGCCGCCTGCCTCAAGCCCGGCGCCGCGGCCGCCGCCCGTTCCGCCCCCGTCGCCCGCACGCGATCCTGCACCGACTCCGGCGCCGCCATCCGTTCCGACTCCGGCGCCGGCATGCAATCCAGCCGCAAGCCGGCTTCCGGCACCGCTGCCGGCGCCGCGCCCGGCGCGGCGTTGGTGCTGGTCACCGATCAGCCGCGCCTGTCACCAGCGATCCTGGCCGAGATCGCCGCCGCCTTCCGCACCGGCGGCGCGCCCCTGGTAGCCAGCCGCTACGCCGGCGGCGCCCTCGGCGTGCCTGCGCTGTTCGCCCGCCGCTACTTCCCGGAACTGACCCGTCTCACCGGCGACCGCGGCGCCCGCTCCCTATTCACGCGCTACCGCGACGACCTGCTCACCGTCGCCTTCCCCGAAGGCGATCTCGACATCGACACCCCGTCCGCAGCAGCATCCCTCCAATCGGAGTAGTGCCGCGTCCTTCCGACGTCAGGACACGACGTTGCGGGGGGTGCCGGCGATGAAAGCGCGGATGTTGATGGTGGTCTGGTCGATCAGGGCCTGCCGCGCTTCGCGGGTGGAC
>JAPPKD010000270.1 GCA_028820215.1 Spirochaetaceae bacterium
GGCCGCCCCCAGCGCCGCCTGCCGGCCCGCCACCGTCAGCGAGCCCGCCTCCCGGCCTCCCGGCGCCCGCTCGAAGCGGCCGCCGATGACCGCGCGCGCCTCGTACAGCGTCGCTCGTCCGATTGCCGCCAGCACCGGCCGCAGGATGCGCCGGTACGGCGCGTCCCGCACCGTCACCTCGAAGGTCAGCACCGCCGCGTCGCTCAGCTCCCGGTTGGCGTCCGCGTCGTGCGCCACGTAGGTGAACGTCAGCCGCCCGCCACGCTGCGGCGTGCCCGACAGAACCCGCGTCTCCGGGTCGAACCGCAGCCCGGCCAGCCCGGCCGGCTCCGACGTCAGCTCGTAGGTCAGCGGCCCGTTGCCGCCGCTCGCCGCCGGCAGCGTGAGCGGCTCGATTTCGCTCTCCGCCACGAACGTCAGGTCTTCCACGGTGTCAAGGAAGCGCGGCGCCAAGTCGCGCACAGTGACGGTCACCGCGTCCGGCAGGCTGTCCAGTCCGCCGGCGGCGACCACCAGCTCGAAGGTCACATCGCCGGGCAGCTCCGGGGCCGTGAACGTGGGCGTGGCGCTGCCCGGATCGTCGAGCGCCACCGCGATGCCGGCGGTCTGCGTCCAGGCGTAGCCGGTGATCGGGTCGTCGTCGGGGTCGTGGCTGCCGCTGCCGTCCAGCGTCACCGTGGCGCCGGGGTCCACCTCCTGGTCCGGCCCCGCGTCCGCCACCGGCCGCCGGTTGTCGTCGATCCGCACCGTCACCTGCGACGTACCGAGGGCCACCCCGGCCGGCAGCGGCCGCGGCGCGCCGAGCCTCAGCAGGAAGGTCTCGGCGCCTTCCTCCAGGTAGTCGGCGTGGGTCGCGACCCGCGCGCTGCGGCGGGTGTCTCCCGCCGCGAACGTCACCGGCACCGCCGCGTGCGGCTCGTAGTCGCCGCCGGCGGCGCTCGCCGTGCCGTCGGCGGTCGTCCAGTGCACGGTGAACGCCTGCGCCACCGGCTTCGAGAGGACGACCTCGATCACGGCGGTCTGCCCCTCGCGCACCGGCGCCGGGCTCACCAGGCTCACCCGGGCGCGGTCGTCTCGCGGCGACGGCAGGCCGCCCGGCGACCCCGGCCGGGAGCGGACCGGCGGCGGCGGGGCCGGCGCGGTGTCCACGATGGCGGCGGTGGCGCTGTTGGTGCCCAGCTCGACCCCGGCCGGCAGGCCATCGGCGGTCAGGCTGAGTTGCACGGCAAAGGTCTCGGCATCCTCATCCTCGTCGTCGACCAGGGTCGCCACCGCCACGCTGCGCTCGGTCTGGCCGGCCGCGATCGTCACGTCGGTCGGCGCCTGCGCCGTGTAGTCGCTGCCGGCCGTGGCCGCGTCGTCGCCGGTGCCGTCCGCGGTCGCCCAGCGCACCGTGACGTCGGCGGGCGCCGCGCGCGACAGCGCCACCGTGAAGGTCGCCGAGGCGCCTTCCACAACCGCGGCCGCCGGGCCGCTCACGCTCACCTGCACCGGGGGCAGGACCCTGAGATCGAACTCGGCGTACGCGAACGCGCCCGACGGATCGGTGGCGATCACGCGAATCGTGGTGCCATCGACGTCCGGCTTCGCCGGCGTGCCGTCGAAGGTGCGCGTCGCTCCGTCGAAGCTGAGCCAGTCCAGCAGCCCGCCCGTGTTGCCGGTGTCTCCGGTATCGCCCGGGTTGCCGGTGTTGCTGCCCTGGTCGATCGAGCGCCGCATGCGGACGCTGTCGTCGACCCCGACATGCCCGGGTCCCTCGCCGGCGGGTTCATCGGCGCCGGGTCCGCGCGCGGCGGCGGTCAACACCAGCGTGTCGCCGTCGGGGTCGGAGAACACGTTGGCGGGCGCCGTGTAGGTGAACGGCACGCCCTGCGTCGCCGTCTGGTCCGGAATCGCACCGGGTGCGATCGGCCCCTCGTTGCGGTCGGTCACCCTGACGGTGGCAGTAGCCGCCGCGGCGGACGCGACCGAGCTCTGGTCGACCACCTTGAAGGTGAACGTCGCGTTGCCGATGTAGGCGGCGGCCGGCGTGAAGGTCAGCGACCCCAGGTCGCCGTGCGCGATCTGGTCGTTCGCCGTCACCGCGGTCCCGTTCAGCGCCAGCGCGCCGTGCGCCACCGCCGGCAGGGTCACCACCTGCACCGCCTTCAGGCTGTCGCCGTCGTCGACGTCCGTGAACACCGCCTCGAACTGCGCCGCCGTGAACGTGAGCGCCGTGCCCTCCGTCGTGCTCAGG
>JAPPKD010000121.1 GCA_028820215.1 Spirochaetaceae bacterium
TCACCGACACGCGGCCCGAGAACGGCTGCCTGCGGGTGCTGCCGCAGTCGCACCGCCGCCGCCTGGAGGCGCATGACCTGATCGGCAGCCACGACGACGGCATCCGTCACCGCGACCCCGCCACCACCGCCGGCTACCAGACGCTGCCCGGCGAGGTGGACGTGCCGGTCACGGCGGGCGACCTGGTGGTCGGCGACTCGCGCGTGCTGCACGCGGCGCATGCCAATACCACCGACCGGCGGCGCACCGTGCTCACCACGTGGTACCTGCCGCGCTACGACGAGCTGAGCGAGCGGCTGCGCGCCTCCTATCAGATGGCCATCGAGCCGCCGCCGGCGTCGCTGCCGGCGGACCAACTGGCGCTGGTTCAGCCGCTGTTGACCGACTACCGCGGCGACGCCGAGCCGGCGTACAAGAGCTATGAACTGAGCGGCTACCTCAAACCCGCCGCGCGCGGGTAACCGGCACGCGGACACGAACGGAAACGACAAGGAGGAGAGACCATGGGACGACTGCAAGACAAGGTGGCGCTGATAACGGGCGCGGCGCGCGGCCACGCGCAGGCAATGGCCAGGCGGTTCGCCGCCGAGGGCGCGCTGCTGGCGATCTGCGACCTGTGCCCGCCCGAGGAGCTGGACGCGACCACCGGCGCGCAGGTCCGGGAGGCGGGCAGCCGCGCGCTGTGCTTCCAGACCGACGTGTCGGACGAGCAGCAGGTGAACGAGATGGTGGCGCGCACCCTCGCCGAGTACGGCCACGTCGACATCGTCGCGCCGGTGGTCGGCATCGCCGGCCCGACCAAGGACCTGTGGGACCTGTCGCTGGCCGAGTGGAAGCAGGTGCTGGCGGTCAATCTCGACTCGATCTTCCTGTGCTGCAAGGCGGCGCTGCCGTCGATGATCGAACGGCGGCGCGGCAGGATCATCATGTTCAGCTCGCCCACCGGCAAGCAGCCGCTCGCGCACCGCTCCTCCTACGCCACCAGCAAGATGGCGGTGATCGGCCTGACCCGTACGCTGGCGGCCGAGGTGGGCCGCTACAACATCACCGTCAACGCCATCTGCCCCGGCGGCCACTCCGCGCGCGACCACGAACTCGCCAAGGCGTTCGCGGAGTACGTCGGCGAGCCGTTCGACGAGAATACCTACGTCAACTACCGGCCCGGCCCCAAGCCGGCCAACAAGGTGCTGGCCGGCCACTGGCTGCAGGCCGAGGGCTTCGTGCAGGACCACGGCACCTCCGACGATGCCGCCGCCATGGCGGTGTTCATCGCCTCCGACGAGGCCGGCAGCTTTACCGGCCAGGACGTCAACACCCCCGGCGGCTACGTGATGTGGTAGTGCCTCTTGCCCGGGCGTCCCTTGTCATGATGGATCACGCAGTCCGCACCGAGCCCAGGCTCGATGCTGCTGAGGGCGGATCGAGCCGAGGCGTTCGGGATGGCCGTATCTGTTTGTCGGCGACTAAAAGTACTGGTTCATAACGCCGCACGATGAGATCGATCTCGACGCCGACGTGGACTACGTACTGAACCGCGCACGCCTGTATCGGGACAGGCGCGGCTGCCAGCCGAGGATGCGGGTGATCTTTTCGCTGGAGAACTTGCGGTGGGGGGTGCGGGCGAACGTGAAGTAGGTCTCGCAGCGGGACGGCAGGCGGGCCAACTCGACCTCCAGGGCGGCGCGCACGGCGCCTCCGGTGTCGGGCCAGGCGGTGCGCGCCCGGTCTCGGGCCAGCCTGCCGGCGATCACGAACGGTCGGTCCAGGTCCTGGCCGAGGACTGCGCGGTCGCCGGGCTGGTGGTGGTTCGACAGCCAGGTGCCCGGTTGGCGCATGCCCATGAACAGCAGCGTCTGCACGTACAGGTCATGCTGCTCGCTGAACACGCGCAGCACGTCCTGGCCGAGCGCCTTGGTGAGCGCGTACAACCGAGTGCCCGGCTGCGGCGGCATGTCCGGATTCAGGTCGAAATCCCATTTCTCGTATTGCAGGCCGGCGAGCTGGTAGTGGGGGCCGGTGTTGACGATGCGCCGGATGCCGTGCCGCACCGCCCCCGGGCATCCTGCCGCCATATGCTGCGCTTGGGGCGGCTCCATGGGCGAGTTGCCACGTTTTGGGGTCGCACCCGGCGCCCCCCGGCGCCCCGGCGCCCCGCGGCCATTTGACGGTGTGCCGTGCGTGTGCAATGATGGCTGCGGGCTTCGGGTGGAACGGATGCGAATGACGCGT
>JAPPKD010000108.1 GCA_028820215.1 Spirochaetaceae bacterium
TGTTTCTCCCATGCCAACGCCGGTCCGACCCGGCCGGTGGGGAAGCTTGACATGAACATTTCATGCTTTCATGCTCTGGACATGCCTCACATCCAGATTCGCAATGTTCCCGAGTCTCTTCATCGACGTCTGAAGGCACGGGCCGCTCTGGAGGGTGTGTCCATGTCGCAGTACCTGGTGTGGGAGATCGAGCGGTCCTTGGCGCGACCAAGCCGGCGGGAAACACTGGATGCCATTCGCCGCGAGCCGCCTCTGGTCCTGCACCCCCCGCCGGCCGAGGTCCTCCATGAGGAACGTGCCGCCCGCTGATGGTCCTCGACGCCTCCGCTGCGGCGGAGCTCCTGCTGAATACGCCCGCGGGCAAACGAGTCTCATCCCGCCTTGCGGACTCGGCGGAGGTCATCCACGCTCCCCATCTGATAGACATCGAGGTGGCCCAGGTGCTGCGCAGGCACGTGCGCCACGGACTGTTGGAAGACAGCCGCGCCGTGCGGGCACTCGATCGCTGGCGCGACCTCGACGTCGAACGGTATCCGCATTCGCCACTGCTGGACCGGGTCTGGGAACTCCGCCACAACGTGAGCGCCTACGACGCCGTTTACGTTGCTCTCGCGGAAGCGCTTTCCGTGTCGCTGGTTACCGGCGACGAGAAGCTCGCCCGGGCCCCGGGACTTCACGCCAGAATCGAGTTGGCGTAATCCCCGGGGCGCCCGCGCGCCTCAGACGATGCGGTTCGGCAACTCCCTGCCTTCCAGCCCGGCCAGAAGGTTCCTCACCGAGAGGTCGGACATCGCCTGGCGCGTCTGCTCGGTGGCGCTGCCGAGGTGGGGGATGACGATGATGTTGTCGAGCTCCAGCAGCGGGTGGTCGCGGGGAAGCGGCTCGGGCTCGGTCACGTCGACAGCCGCGCAGTGGAGCTTGCCGGCCCGCATCGTGTCGAGCAGCGCGTCGTGGTCGATCACCGCGCCGCGCGCGGCGTTGACCAGCACCGCCGATTCCTTCATCAGCCCCAGCTCCCGCGCGCCGATCATCCCCCGCGTCTGGTCGGTCAGCGGCATGTTCAGCGCCACGAAGTCCGACTGCGCGAGCAACTCGTCGAGCGCGACATGGCGCGCGCCGAGATCCGCCTCGGCCTTCCGGTTGCGGGTGCGGTTGTGGTAGAGCACCGTCATGTCGAAGCCCAGCGCCCGCCGCGCGACCTGATAGCCGATGTTGCCGAGCCCGATGATCCCCAGCGTCTGGTGGTGCACCTCCTGGCCGAGCATGAAGCTGGGGTCGTATTCGAGGAAATCCGGCCCGCGGGCGAAGTGGTCGCCCTTGACGATGTTGCGCGCCCCGGCCAGCAGCAGCGCGAAGGTGATGTCGGCGGTGGCCCCGTCGAGGACGTGGGGCGTGTTGCCCACCGGGATGCCCCGCTCCTCTGCCGCCGCCAGGTCGATGTGATCGCAGCCGACGCCGAAGTTGCTGATCACCTTGAGCCGCGGGGTTGCGTCCATCAGCCCGGCCGACACCGTGACGTGCGCGTACGTGTAGATCCCGTCGATCCCGGGAAGCTCCGCACGCCAGGCGTCGTCGTCGGAGTGCCAGCGCACGACCCGGCACCGTTCCGCGATCATCGGCACGATCGCGCGATAGGGCTCTACTTCGGCCATTACCAAGACGCTATATGCCACCATCAACTCCAGGCAGGCTGAGACTATCCCGCCGGGGGCTAGCGGTGAACACGTCCGGGAGGATTCGATTGGTCGATGTGCTCCGGAGGAACCCGAGGACCCGATCTGTCGTCGGCCGTGCTCCGCAGGCGCGAGTAGCCCGCGATGGGCATGGCTTCGACGCCCTCGAAGCGGGCAAAGTCGCGATCCTCGGAGACCAGCGTGTCTACCCCGTGCTCGATGCAGAGTGCGACAAGCTGCGCATCGAACACGACATTGCCTACGGCGTATCTCCTTCCGCGAACGCCCGCACCAGCGCCAAGGCTTCGCGGTGCCTGGGCAACTCCTCGCGGTGGTAGTGAACCAGCACGTTGGTGTCGATCGCGGTCACCATCGCCCTTCCATCACCCCGTACAGGGCGTCGCGGTCGTCCACGTCAACGCCCGGCATCAGCCGGCCCCGCTTCGTGATCACCTTCAGCTTGAAAGGCGTGCACGGCTCGGGAGCGACGTACGCGCGCAACGCCGCTTCCACCACGCGGGTCAGCGTCGTGTCGTCCTGCGCCGCCCTTACCTTGGCTGCCCGGTATACGTGCGAATCCAGGTCAAGCGTGGTTCTCATGCATAAGAGTGTAACGATCGAGCATAAAGGTGCATACCGTGAGCCGCCTCGGTTCGATAGCTCGTCGTGCTACCAGTCGCGGGAGTCGGGCACATCGAGCCACGCGCCGTCCTGCTCGATCGACTGCTGGCTGACCAGTCCGGGCAAGGTCATGTCCATGGCGGCGTCGATGCCGAGCTCGGGCTCGGTGCCGTCCCGCACCGCGTTCACGAAGTCCAGCAACTGGATCAGGTCCCCGCCGCCGTGCCCGGAGCCGCGAGCGGCCTCGCCCCACACCCGCCAGCTCTCGGGCAGAAACTCCTCGGCCAGGTCCTCCAGGTCCCGCCACTCGGTGCCGGAGGAGCGTGCCCGCACCCAGATGCGGCCGCGCTCGCCTTCCGCGCGCGCCGACTCGTAGCAGCCGTCGGTGCCCTGCAACTGGTAGTTGTGCATCGCGTGCGGGCGGTCCGACAGCATGTCCACCCGCACCTTGACCAGGCCGCCCGAGCGCATCTTGCCCAGCATCACCGAGGAGTCCTCGGCCTTGTACTGCCGGCCGTCGTGGTCAAGGTAGTGATGGCCGGTGCCGGCGCAGGAGACCTGCGCGACGCGGTCGCCGGGCATCCAGCTCAGCAGCGGGCCCAGGCTGTGAGTGCCGTAGGTGATGCCGTTGATTCCCTGCTGCCAGCGCCGCCGCCACGGCGTGGGGTTGGACTGCGGCGCACCGCGCAGCTCGTGCAGGTACTCGCCGTCGCCGAAGTAGACGGTTCCGAACAGGCCGGCGGCGACGATCTCCTTGACGATCTGGTTCTGCCGCATGCAGATGTAGTTCTCGGCCATCATGTAGGTGCCGGAGCTGGCCCGGCACGCCGCCACCAGCCGCCGGCACTCGTCGATCGACACGGCCGCCGGCACCTCGGAGACGACGCTCACCCCGCGCTCCAGAGCCGCGATCGAGTGCTCGGCGTGAAAGGGCATGGGGGTGCCCACGATCACGGCATCGAGCCGTACCTCATCCAGCATGTCGCGGTAGTCGGTAAACGACCGCTCGGCGCCCAACTCCCGCTGCACGTCCGCAAGCGGCTCCGCGCGGGTGTCGCACACCGCCCGCACGTCGACGTCCAACCCCTCCTGCACGCTCAGCAGGCGGCCTCCGCGCCCGGCCGCGCCGATCACTCCGATGTTCAACCGTTCGCCCATGCTCAATCCCCCTGCTCGTCGGCCGCCCAGTTGCCGGCTCGCTCGACGGCCCGCGACCACGACGCGCACAACCCGGCGACACGGTCCTCCGGCAGCGACGGCTCGAAGCGCCGCTCCGCGCGCCAGTTCCCGGCCAGCTCATCGATCCCCTGCCAGTACCCGACCGCCAGGCCGGCCAGGTACGCGGCTCCGAGCGCCGTCGACTCCGTGACCTCGGGGCGCACCACGGGCAACCCGGTCACGTCGGCCTGGAACTGCATCAGCAGGTCGTTACGCGCCGCCCCGCCGTCGACCCGCATCTCCGCCGGTGCGGCTCCCGCGTCGGCGGCCAGGGCGTCCAGCAGCTCGGCGACCTGGAAGGCGATGCCCTCCAGAGCCGCACGCGCCAGGTGGCCGGCGCCGGTGCCAAGGGTCATGCCGACGATCGTGCCCCGCGCGCGTGGGTCCCAGTGCGGGACGCCCAGCCCCGTGAACGCCGGCACCAGCACGACGCCCCCGGAGTCGGGGACCGAGGAGGCGAGCGCCTCGACCTCCTCGGCCGAACCGATCAGGCCGAGCCCGTCGCGAAGCCAGCGGACCACCGCCCCGCCGGTGAACACGCTCCCCTCCAGGGCGTAGCGCGGCTGCCGGTCGGTCGAGCACGCGATCGTGGTCAACAGACTCCGTTCCGAGGGCTGCGGCGCCGTGCCGGTGTGCAGCAGGGCGAAGCAGCCGGTGCCGTAGGTGGTCTTGACCGAGCCGCGCTCGGTGCAGAGCTGGCCCATCAGCGCCGACTGCTGATCGCCGGCGATCCCCGCCAGCGGCACGCCGGCCAGGTCGTCGATTCCCGTGATCTCGGCGTATACCTCGCTGGACCCCCGCACCTCGGGCAGCAGCGCGCGCGGCACGCCGAACAGGTCGAGCAGCTCGCCGTCCCAGTCCCCGACGTGGATGTCGTACAGCAGCGTGCGGCTGGCGTTGGTGGCGTCGGTGACGTGCAGCCGCCCCCCGGTGAGCCGGAACGCCAGCCACGAGTCGACGGTGCCGAAGGCCAGCTCGCCGGCCTCTGCCCGCTCACGGGCGCCGGAGACGTGATCGAGGATCCAGGCGATCTTGGTCCCGGAGAAGTACGGATCCAGCAGCAGCCCCGTCCGGGCACGCACGCGCTCCTCGACGCCGGCGCGGCGCAGCTCTTCGCAGGCGTTCGCGGTCCTCCGATCCTGCCAGACGATGGCGTTGCCGACCGGCGCGCCCGTGCGGCGGTCCCAGATGACGGTGGTCTCGCGCTGGTTGGTGATGCCGGCTGCCGCGACCTGGCCGCCGTCGATTCCGGCGGAGCGCAACGCCTCCACCGCGACCGCGGCCTGGGTCTCCCAGATCTCGCCCGCATCCTGCTCGACCCATCCGGGCTGCGGAAAGTGCTGCGTCGTCTCGCGCTGCGCCACCGAGCGGATGCCACCACCGCGGTCGAAGACGATCGCCCGCGAGCTGGTCGTGCCCTGGTCCAGTGCCATCACGTACATCGGGTCAACTCCGCTCCTGCCGGTTCCAGACGAGGGGGCTCCGCGCCGGTTGCGCCGGTTCGCGCAGCCAGGCGACCAGCGCGTGGCGGAGCGCCTCCCAGCTCATGCCGGAGTGCGGCGGCCGTACGCCGTCGGCGGCGAGCACGAAGTGCACGGTGTCATGATCCTCGCCCGGGTCGGGATCGTCCCACACCAGCAGGCGGCTGCCGCCGTCCGGCGCGTCCGGCAGGAGGACGTGGCTGCTGTCGCCGGTCCGGGCTTCGGCGCCGAAACCGACCGTCACCCGGTCCTCGCTCACCACGACCAGCCGGTCCGCAGCCATGTGCCTGGGCATGAACACCTCCGTGGGCGCCGCCGACCGGCGGCCGCGCCACAACACCAGGATAAAGCGTCGGTCGGCGAGCAGCGACGGCCCGTCCTCCGTGGGCTTCAGCGCCAGCCAGCGCAGCTCGTTCCCGGCGCGATCGCGGGCGCGCGCGTTGTAGGCGAAGCTCAGCAGATCGCCCTGCATCCTCCGCGGATAGGCGCGCTCCACCAGGTACGGGTCCACCCGGTACTCGGCCTCGTCGCCGGCGACCACCGAGAACGAGTGGATACCCCACTCCCACTGCGCGGCGGACAGCGGCGGCGCCTCCAGGTTCAGCCGCTCTTCCCGCCGGACGCCGGTCGCTGCCAGCCCCGCATACGCGGCGCCGATCATGCGCGAGGGATCCGGAGCCGTGCCGCCGGTCACGCGCGATCCGAACTCGCCCACGAACACCGGCAGGTCCAGGAAGCGCCCCTCGTTGCGAATGCGATCGAAGTCCCGAAGGTACGCTTCGGGCCGCGGCGGGCCGCGCACCAGTCCGCCCAGCCGCGCGACGTCGTAGAAGTGCGGGGCGAACGCGTAGCCGGGACCGGGAGGCTCGGACAGGTGGCCGCCGCCGGTGCGAAGCAACCCCTGGTTGCCGCCCGGAAACCCCAGGTTGGTGTTCCAGAACGCCGACGGTCCGGCGAACACCAGCCTGGCGCCCCAGCCGGCGTCATCGAGCACGCCGCGCACGCGGCGGTAGAACGGCCAGAGCCTTTCGTTGTCCCAGGCCGCGGCGCTCATGCCGCGCCGCCCGCCGTCGACCGGCTCGTTCATGGGCTCGACACCCAGCACCCGCTCGAACGCCGGCGCCGGCAGCGCGTCGCGCAGGTAGGCCAGCACCCGCGCGAGCTGCCAGAGGAACTCGTCCTGCAGCCGGCGGGGACCCGCGGCGGTCGGGAGCTCCGCGTTGTCCCAGAAGTTGCGGAACGCCGCGCGCACGGAGCGGTTGACCAGGTAGTGCTGCACGGAATCGACGCAGGGCGGCCCGCACGGCCGGCGCGGCAGGCCGGGCGTCACCCAGGCCGGCGCACCGTCGCCGTGGCCGTGCGGCACCAGGTGGCGTGAGAAGTTGTCCTGGTGGTAGTCCAGCACCACGTAGATGCCGCGGTCGGTCACCACCTCGATCTGCTCGGCGATCGTCCGCAGGTAGCCGGTGTCGATCCGGTCGACCTCCGGGTGCGCGCCTTCCCACGAGATGAGAAAGCGCGCAACGTTGGCCCCCGTGCGCCGGCGGAGCAGATCGGTGAGCGTTCGCCCCTGGTCCAGGTCGGCGAACGGGGTGAGGCCGCCACGGGCCAGCAGCGTCCGCGAGGTGACGTTGTAGCCACGCAGCAGCACCTCGCGCCCGAACGTGTCGCGGAACACCCGGTCGACGTAGGGGCCGATTCGCTTGGCACCCACGGTCAGCGGTCCGGCTCCGACGAGTTGACCGGCAGCGATGTGGTCGGCACGCGACTCCTGGGGAAACGGGTCCGCGGCCGGCGTGAAGCTCTGCTGAGCCGTCGAGCAGGCCGGCAGCAACAGGACAGAGACGAGTGCAGCGAGCCCTGCAGGCGTCGCTGCCCGACGGCGACGGATCAGATCAGGCGAGCCACTTGGCCATCGTCTGCTTCGCTTCAGACTCGGTGTAGGTCCTGCTCTCGAGCAAGGCGCGCTCTCCCCGGGCGATGCCTTCCAGAATGCGCAGCTTGTTCTGCATGGCCTCGTACAGCTCGACGTTGACGAGGTACGCCGATGGCTTGCCATGTTCGGTGATGAGGATCGACTCTCCTGATTCCCTCAGCTCAGCGAGAAGCCGAGTGGCCTGCCGCTTGAGAGTGGTCACCAGTTCGGTCTTCATAGCGCGATGATACTAAAGTGACACTCGCTGATCACCAATCCCAGGTGCCGCTCGGGCTACCATGCCGCGCGATGGCTCCATCCGGCGCGCGGCGACGGATCGACGTGGCCGAGCGCCGCGCCCGCTTGGCCGCACGCCACCACTTGGCCGCTCCGGCGCCGGACGTCCCGACGGCGGCTGCCGACTTGGTCGGACTGCATTCCAGCGACCCGGTCAGCGTGTATCTGAGCGCATGGAGCCGAGTGCGCGGCTTCGAGGTCGCTGATCTGGAGGCGGCGCTCTACGACCGCCGCTCGCTGGTGCGCCTGCTGGGGATGCGCCGCACCATGTTCGTGGTGCCGCGTGACCTGGCGGCCGTGATCGACGCCGCCTGCACGCGCGCACTGGCGCCCGCGGAACGGCGCCGGCTGCTCAAGTTGATCGGCGATCAGGGGATCGACCCGCACCCCGACCGGTGGCTGTCGAGAGTGACGCAGCGGACGCTCTCGGCACTCGGCGAGCGGGGCCAGGCCACCGCCAGGGAGCTCACCGCAGCCGTCCCGGAGCTCACCGCCAGGCTCACCTTCGGCGAGGGCCGCACGTGGGCCGGCACCGTGGGTCTGTCCACGCGGCTGCTGTTCCTGCTGGCAACGGAGGCTCGCATCATCCGAGGGCGGCCGCGCGGCGCGTGGATCTCCAGCCAGTACCGGTGGGCGGCAACCGCCGACTGGCTCGACGGAGGCCTGCCGGCCCTGGAGCCCGAGGAGGCCCGCCCGGAGCTGGTACGCCGCTGGCTGGCCGCGTTCGGGCCCGGCACCCTGACAGACCTCGCGTGGTGGACCGGGTGGCCGCAGCGCCAGACCCGCCAGGCGCTGGCGGCGGCCGGCGCGGTCGAGGTCGACCTGGAGGCCGGCACCGGCTACGTGCTCGCGGACGACGTGGCACCCGTGGCGCAGCCGGACGGCTGGGTGGCGCTGCTGCCGGCGCTGGACCCGACGGTGATGGGCTGGAAGGAGCGTTCCTGGTACCTGGGCGACCACCGGGAACGCCTGTTCGATCGCAACGGCAACGCCGGTCCCACCGTCTGGGCCGACGGCCGCATCGTCGGCGGCTGGGCGCAGCGCGCGGACGGCACGATCGCCGTCGAACTGCTCGAATCGGTCTTACCAAGTGTACAAGGAATGATCGCCGCAGAGGCCGAACGCCTGCGTGCGTGGCTTGCCGGCACGGTGATCACGCCCCGCTTCCGCACGCCGCTGGAGAAGCGATTGACATCGACTCCATAAGGAGATAGCTCATGCCTTCCCGCATTCAGGAATTCCCGTCCCGAACCATCCACCTGGACTTCCACACCGGCCCGCACATTCCTGACGTGGCGCGCGACTTCGACGCGGACGCCTTCGCCGAGCGCTTCGCCGAGGCGAGCGTGGACAGCGTGACCGTGTTCGGCCTCTGCCATCACGGCCACGCCTACTACCGCACCTCGCACCCGTGCCGCCACCCTTCTCTCCCGGACGACCTCGACCTGACCGGAGCACAGATCGACGCCCTGCACCGGCGCGGCATCCGCGCGCCGATCTATCTGTCGGGACAGGTGAACGAATACGCGGCGGACGAGCATCCGGAGTGGGTGGCCGTGGATCCGGAAGGGCGGCGGGTGAAGCGCCTGCCGGTGGACCCTCCGCCGCGGCCGCCCGACGCGCTCAACGCCGGCTGGCAGATCCTGGACATGTCCAGCCCCTACCAGGACTACCTGGCCGAGCTGATGGAAGAGGTGCTGCGCCGCTACGCCCCGGTGGACGGCATCTTTCTGGACATGTGCTGGGACCAGCCGAGCGTCTCCAAATGGGCGCTCGCCGACATGGCGAAGCGCCGCCTGGACCCGAGATCGGAAGCCGACCGCGACCGCTACGCGCGCGAGGTCGCGATGGCCTACATGAAGCGCTTCTCCGGCATGGTCGAGGCCGCCGCCGGCGGCGCTGACCACCTGGGCATCTGGTTCAACTCGCGGCCCAAGACCAACCTGCACGTCGAGAAGCGCTTCCTGCGCCACATCGAGATCGAAGCGCTGCCGACCGGCGGCTGGGGCTACGCCTACTTCCCGTACGTGGCCCGCTTCGTACGGCCGCTGGGCCTGCCGACCCTGAGCCACACCGGCCGCTTCTTCAAGAGCTGGGGCGACAACGCCGGCCTGAAGCCGGGCGCGGCCCTGAAGTACGAGTGCTGCCAGATCCTGAGCCAGGGGATGACCCTGGGCGTGGGCGACCTGCTGCACCCGCGGGGCGTCCCCGACCCCGCCGTCTATGACCTGATCGGCGACGCGTACCGCTACGTCGAGCGGTGCCAGGAAGTCGCGGCGGGCGGCCACCTCCAGAGCGAGATCGCCGTGGTGGTCGACCCGGAGCTCGGCGACCGCCCGGGACCGGCGGGACTCGGCGCCACGTGCGTCCTGCAGCAGCTTCGGCTGCAGTTCGACGTGGTGCCGCCGACGGGCCGGCTGCAGCGCTACCCGGTGGTGATCGTGCTGTCCAACACGCCGATGGACGAGGCGTTCCGCGCGGCGCTGAGCGACTACGTGGCCGGCGGCGGCGCCCTGGTGCTGTGCGGCGCCGCGGGGCTCGACCGGGACGGGGCGCCGCTGCTGCCCGAGCAGGGAATCGAGGCGCGCGGGCCGAGCCCGTACCGCACCACCTTCCTGAGGCCGGCGCGCGCGGTGTCGGACGGGCTGGCCGACTTCGACCACGCCTTCTACGAGCCCGGCTTCCGCATGGTGCCCGCCGGCGGCGCGCGGTCGCTGGCCCGCGTCGTCGAGCCGTACTTCGAGCGGTCGCACGACCGCTTCTCCGGGCACTCCTACACTCCGCCCGGCCGGCTCTCGCGCTATTCCGCGATTGCCCTCAACCGCCTGGAGTCCGGCGGCTCGGTGCTTACCGCATCGGCGCCGATGTTCGCCGCCTTCGGCCGTCACGCCGTGCCCGAGCACCGGCGCCTGATCGGCAACTGCCTGGCACTGCTGCTGCCGCGCCCGCTGCTGCGCGCGCCGGACGCGCCAAGCGTGCTGGAAACCACCGTGGCCAGAAAGGGCGCGGCCACCATCGTGCACCTGCTGAGCTTCGCCCGCGAACGGCGCGGCGACCTGGACATCGTCGAGGACGCGCTGCCGCTGGTGGACCAGCCGATCTCCATCCGCACCGACCGCCCACCCCGGCGCGTCGAGCTCGCCCCGCACGGCGAGCGGCTGGACCACGAGTACCGCGACGGCTACGCCACGGTGCGCGTCGCCCTGCGCGGCGGCCACGGCATGCTGGTGTGCCGATGATCACGATGCGCTCGGACTGGTGGAACGCGGACTCCTACTTCCCGTGGATCGACCCGCTGGTGGAGGCCGCGTTCGGCGCCGAGATCGACCTGCACTGGGACCTGTACCTCCGGACCCATGCCCACCGCCTGCAGCACGGACCCGAGTGCGAGGCCTACCCCAGCCCGCCCTCCCGCGCCCCGCTCTGGGCGATCCTGGCCGAGCAGATGCCGAACCCGCCCGAGGTCATCCTGGAGACCGGCACCGGCATCGGCTACGCGACCGTGCTGATCGCCGAGGCGTTTCCCCTCTCGCGTCTGTTCACCGTCGAGCACGACGCCCTGCACCGCCGGATCGCCGAGCAGACCTTCGCGGACGCCGGCGTCGCAGACCAGATCACGATCGTGCCGTCGATGGAAGATGCGCCGTTCGACCGCTCCGACCTCGTGTTCGTCGACGGACCCGTCGTGGATTCCGCTCTCCTGCGCAAGGATTGCCTGTTGATCGACGACGCCGCGAAACGCAGCTTCCGCAGCGCCGCGATCGCTGCCCTGCGGCCGCTCCGCGACCCGTCCGGTGACCCCGACGCGGCCCTACGGCTCGCTCGACAGCACTACCGGGACGCCGCGGCCGAGCTGCTGCACACAGCCGGGTGAAGGCTATCGCTGCGTGGCACTCAACGCGCTCTCGCCCACTCTCAAGGTGACGCTGGCCAGTCCGTTCAGGCCGGCGACGACCGGGTATGTCTGGCTGGGAGCATCGGGGCGGGATGGCGCGTAGCGAGCCGTGGGCGGGAAATAGGCGTAGAGCGCGGTGTGCCGGGGCCGGTCTGAGTGATTCGGGCCGGAGCCGTGCACGATGTTGCTGTGGAACAGGACGGCGCTGCCGGCCTCCAGCGGCACGTCGCGGAGCTGTGACAGGTCGACGTCGTCGCGGTCGGTCTGCGCGGCATCGTCGTGGCGGGAGATGTTCCCCCATTCGCCGACCGGCCAGCGGTGGCTGCCGGGGATGACGTGGATGCAGCCGTTCTCGGCGTCGCTGGCCGAGATGGCGATGCTCACGGTCACCAGCTCCGGCGGCTCCAGCGGCCAGTAAGCCACGTCCTGGTGCAGTCCGTGCTGCGACCCATGGCGCGCCGGTTTCAGCATCAGCGTCGACCGGAACAGCAGCAACTCCGGGCCGAGGAGTTCCGACACGACCGCCACCATCCGCGGGTTTCGGGCCATGTCCGCGAACAGGTCGGAGACCAGGTCGGTGCGCTCGATCTTGCGCAGCACGGGGCGGCCGTGCTCGGAGCGCACGTCCGTGTGCGGCTCGAACTGGAACGTCGCCTCTCCCGGCGGGCTCTCCTCGCCTGCCGCAAACTCGTGCAGCCGCTCGATCTCCTGCTGGGCGGCGTCCACGTCGGCCGGTCCGAGCACCTCGGGAATGACGAGGTACCCCTGCTCCTGATACGCGGTCATGTCGGCGGTCAGATCGAGTGGCATCGGCACTTCACCTCGCGCCACAGTAGCGCCGGTGCAGGAACGGGATCAACGATCCAGGAGCCAGCGTGCGGCCGGGACCCAGGTGATGCGCTCCGGCAGCGGGCGGCGCGGCGGTGACGAATCGAGCGTGACCAGAAGGAGCCGGGCGTCCGGGTACGCCTCACCGGCCGACCGGAGCGCTCGCACCTCCCGTTCCCAGGTCGCGTCCTCGGCCGTCTCCAGGGACACCTGCACCAATTGGGGCCGCTCCCCCGCGCGGTGCGCGAAGAAGTCGACCTCCCACCCTTCGGTCGTCCGCACGTAGGACACCTCCCAGCCTCGCCGCTCCAGCTCCAGCAGGACCACGGTCTCGAGGGCGCGGCCGGCGTGGCTGCGGCCGCTGGTGGCGAACAGCTCGATCAACCCCGAGTCCACAGGGTACGCCTTGCGCGCATGGACCATGCGCCGCCGCTCGGAGGGCGAGTGCACGGAGACGGTGCGCACCAGGAAGGCGTCCTCCAGGTAGCCGAGGTAGGCGTGCAGCGTGTCCTTGCCGACGCGCACGCCCTGTGAGCGCAGCGTGTCGTACTGCTTCTTGACGGAGAACCGGCCGCCCGGATTCGCCAGCAACTGCCGCTGCATCCAACGCAGGGCAAGCGGATTGGTCACCCCGTGCCGGTCGATGACGTCGCGGAGCACGACCACGTCGACGTAACCGCTGAGCAGCGCGGCGCGATCCTGCGGGTCGGCGCCCTGCGCCTCGGGAAAGCCGCCTTCGACGAGGTAGCGCCGCAGGCGGTGGTCGATCGTCTCCGGCGGCGGCGGATCGTCGCCAGTGTGGCGCAACGCCTCGCCAAAGCTGAACGGGTGCACCAGCACTTCCATCCCGCGCCCGCGGAGGCTGGTCGCCACCTCTCGGCTCAGCAGCCGGGCAGAGGAGCCGGTCACGAACACCTCCACTCCGCGGGTGTCGATGAGACGCCGAACCAGCCGCTCCCAGCCGGGAACGTTCTGGACTTCATCCAGGTACAGCGTGACGCCGCCTTCGCCCTGCTGCTCCGGAAACCGCCGGGCGTGCTCCTCCAGCAGCCAGCCCAGGTCGGCGACCGTCATCCCGGCCAGCCGCTCGTCCTCCAGCAGGAGAAGCAGTTGTGACGCGGGAGGCGCGCCGACGCGCAGGCGCGCGGTGCGGCATTGGTGGAGAAACGACGTCTTGCCGCTGCGTCGTACGCCGATGACCGCGAAGGCCTTGCCGGCGATCCCCGGAAGCCGGACGTCCCGCCGCGTAACGGGCCGGGCCGGTGCCGCCAGCGACTCGTCGAGCTTCGCCCGCAGGATCTCTCTGGATATTGTCACTTTGAGAGTGACAATATGATTGTGTGCTGTCCTTTTGTAAAGGACAAATCAGCGTCTACTCCAGCCCGGTCCCCTCGGGCAGGTCGCCCTCGATGATCTCCACCCGCAGGTTGTCGGGCCCTTCGATGAAGGCGACCCGCAGGTGCGGGCCGACGGCGGCCGGCTCGGTGTGGAAGCGGGCGCCGCGGCGCTTGAGGTCGGCGATGGCGGCGTCGTAGTCGTCGGGACGCACGGCGAAGTGATGGATCACCGCGTCCTCCGGGGTCGTATCGGGATTGGTCGGCGCGCGGTGGAAGACATTGACGAAGGTATCGTGGAACCCCAGGTGGGTGATCTTGGTGCCCTTGAACTCCCCGATCCACAGCCGGCGCGCGTCGAACATGCGTTCGAACCAGGCGACCGTGGCGTCCAGGTCGTTGGTCTGGAGGTGGACGTGATCGTACGAGTACTTCATTCGCTTACGGTAGCACGCCCGCCGGGAGCGTCAGGGTCTTCCGCGTCAGCGCAGGCCGTGCTCGGCCTTGAACGACGGCCAGCGCTCCTTGAGATCGAAGAACGCCTCGAAGTCCTCGCAACCCAGGAACGGGTTGGTCCGCCGCTCCATGCCGATCGTGGACGCGGGCCGGCAGCCGTAGTCGTGCCCGGGCCAGACCATGACGTCGTCCCCGGCGGCATCGAGCAGCCGGTGCAGGCTGTCCCACTCCGTGCGGGCCGCGTCGCGGCCGGAGGTGCCGCCGACCTTGCCCACGAACAGCAGGTCGCCGGTCAGGGCGAAGCGCTCGTCCGGCTCGAACAGGACCAGGTGGTCGTCGGCGTGGCCGGGGGTGTAGAGCGCGCGAAGATGGAGTGAGCCGACCTCCAGCACGCCGCCGTCGTCCAGGCGATGGTCGGCGTTCGAGCCGAAGGCGACGAGCGGGGCGCCGGTGAGCCTGCGCGCCTCGTCGTTGCCGTTGGTGTGGTCCGCGTGGCCGTGCGTGTTGACGACGTAGGCCACCGACAGGCCCTGCGCGGCTGCCCGCTCCACCACGGCCGCGGGATCGAACGACGGGTCGACGATCGCGGCCACCCCGGCCTCGCGATCACCGACCAGATAGGCGAAGTTCCGGTCGCCGCCGGTCCGGATCTGCTCCAGGATCAATCGCATCGCACCTTCCCCACCATGGCGCCGCCATTGTGGCACACTGAGGCGCCGGCCGTTACCCGGACGAAACGGCCGCATGCAGGAGGAACAGATGTTGCAAGTAGGGATCGTCGGCCTGGGAGGCATCTCCAGCTCCCACCTGCAGGCCATCGCGACGCTCGACGACGTAGAGGTGGTGGCGTGCGCCGATCTGCTCGAGGAGCCGCGCGAGAGGGTCATGAAGGAGTACGGCGTCGCCAGGGGCTACGCCTCGCATACCGAGCTGCTGGCCGACGACGAGGTGGAGGCGGTCGCCATCACGCTCGGGCACCAGCTCCACCACCGGCTCACCGTGGATGCCTGCCGCGCCGGCAAGCATGTGATGGTGGAGAAGCCGATGGCGCTCAACCTCCAGCAGTGCGACGAGATGGTCGAGGCGGCCGAGGAGGCCGGCGTGAAGCTGATGGTCGGCTTGACCCAGCACTTCGGCGGGCCGGCGATGAAGGCCAAGGAGATCCTGGACTCGGGCGAGATCGGGCCGGTCGTCACCGCCGTCAGCTACATGTGCAAGAACTGGAACCACGCCACGCGCCGTCCGCAGTACCGCAGCCGCTTCCATGGCGGCGGCATGTGGATGACCAACGGCGTGCACGTCGTCGACCGGCTGACTTGGGTGATGGCCTCGCAGGCGCTGTCGGTGTCGGCGGCGATCGGCACCCGCGCCCACTACCAGGCGGCCGACGACACGTCCACGGTCTTCATCCGCTACAAGAACGGCGCGGCCGGCATCGCCATCGCCGTGGCGTACGCCGACGGCGCGCCCACGCACGACTGCATCATGTACGGCACGCAGGGATCGCTGCGCTTCGCAAGCGGGTCGGTGCAGATCGGCAAGGACGACCAGTGGACGGACGTGCCGTTCCAGACGCCTCCGGCCGGCATGACCGAGCAGTGGCGGGCGTTCGTGGAGGCGATCCGGCTGAACATCGAGCCGCCCGCGCACGGCCAGTGGACGCGTCACATCATGGAGATCCTGTTCGCCGCAGAGGAGTCCGCTCTTACCGGGCGCGAGGTGATGCTGTCCGCCGGACCGGCCTGGGAGACGCAGCGCGCCGGCGTGCCGGTCTCCATCCGCCACGGCTGGATCTGAGCCGCCCATGGCCCGCACGTACGACGCGATCGTCATCGGCACCGGCCAGGCCGGTCCCAGCCTGGCCGCCGCGTTGGCCGGCGCCGGCATGGACACCGCCATCATCGAGCGCCACCGTTTCGGCGGCACCTGCGTCAACGTGGGCTGCATCCCCACCAAGGCGCTGGTGGCCAGCGCCCGCGCCGCGCACGTGGCGCGCCGGGCCGCCGACTTCGGCGTCGTGATCGGCGGCGCGGTCGGCGTGGACATGAAGCGCGTGATGGCGCGCAAGGACGCGATCGCGCGCAAGTCCGAGGTCGGCGTCGAGCGCTGGCTCCGCTCGCTGGCCAACTGCACGGTCTACCAGGGACACGCCCGCTTCGAGGCGGCTCACCAGGTCCGCGTGGGCGACGACCTGCTGGAAGCGGAGCGGATCTTCATCAACGTCGGAGCACGCGCGTTCGTGCCGCCGTTCGCCGGGCTCGACCGGGTCGACTACCTGACCAACTCGACCGTCATGGAGCTGGAGGTCCTGCCCGAGCACCTGATCATCGTCGGCGGCGGCTACATCGGGCTGGAGTTCGCGCAGATGTACCGCCGCTTCGGCAGCGAGGTGACGCTCATCGACACCGGCGACCGCCTGATCAAGCGGGAGTCGCCGGATGTCTCCGCGGCGGTGACCGGGATCCTGGAAGCCGAGGGCGTGAACGTCCGCCTGAACGCACCGTGCATGGACGTGGGGCGGGACGGCGACGCGGTCACGGCCAGCCTGGACTGCGCATCGGGGGAGCCCGACGTGGTCGGGTCGCACCTGCTGCTGGCGGTGGGACGGCGCCCGAACACGGACGACCTTGGCCTGGACGCGGCGGGCATCGAGGTCGACCGGCGGGGGCTGATCCCCGTGGACGACCGGCTGCAGACCGCCGTCCCCGGCGTATGGGCACTGGGCGAGTGCAACGGCCGCGGCGCCTTCACGCACACCGCCTACAACGACTACGAGATCGTCGCCGCCAACCTCCTGCACGGCGACCCGCGCAGCGTCGCGAACCGCATCGACTGCTACGCACTGTACGTCGACCCGCCGCTCGGCCGCGTCGGCATGACCGAGCAGCAGGTCCGGGAGTCGGGCCGCCCGGCGCTGATCGCCACGCGGGCGATGACCCGAGTCGGCCGCGCCGTGGAGAAGGGCGAGACGCAGGGCTTCATGAAGGTCCTGGTGGACGCCGAGACCGAGCGGATCCTGGGCGCTGCCATCCTCGGCGTCGGCGGCGACGAGGTCATCCACTCGATCCTGGACGTGATGTACGCCAAGGCACCGTATACCGTGATCCAGCGGGCGGTGCATATTCACCCCACCGTCGCCGAGCTGATCCCGACGATGCTGGCGGACCTCGAACCCCTGGAGGCTTGAACATGTGGACGGAACGAGAACTCGCCACCTACCGAGAGGACGGATTCCTGGTGCAGCGGGGCGTGATCCCGCCGGATCGGATCGAGGAGCTGCGCGCCGCGGCGGACGCGGTGATGGCGGAAGACGCCGACAACCCGGCGGAGGTGCACGTGGTGCGGGAGAAGAGCGGACCGGTGCGCTCGGTGTTCTGCGCTCACCGCGGCATCGAGGCGTTCCGTGACCTGTGCCGGTCGGAGCCGGTCGCCGGGCCGGTCAAGCAGATCTTCGGTGACGACGCCTACATCTTCCACAGCAAGCTGAACTACAAGGAGTCGTTCGAGGGCACCGTGTGGCTCTGGCACCAGGACTACGGCTATTGGCGCTACGACGGCGTCGACGACCGCATGACCTCCGCGCTGGTGATGCTCGGCCCGAACACGAGCGCGAACGGCTGCGTCATGCTGATCAGGGGCTCGCACCGCTGGGGCGTGCTGGACCACTACAGCGACGAGGTCACCACCAGCTACAAGCAGTGGTGCATCACGCCGGACGCGCTGCGCGAGCACATCACCGACGAGGCGATGATCATCCCGATCGAGGGTGAGGCCGGCGACGTCTGCTTCTTCGACTGCCGGACCGTGCATGGCTCGAACCACAACTTGTCACCGACGAAGCGCTACAGCCTGATCTACGCCTTCGCGGCGATCGACAACGTGCCGGCTGGCGTGGAGAACCCCCGTCCCGACTGGGTCGTGGCGCGTCAGTTCGAGCCGGTCACCGCAGGCGTGAAGGAGCCGGCCACCGCTCGATAGGGACGCTGCGCCGCCCGCGGCGGATCGGCCCATGACTTACGCCGTCCTGTCCGACATCCACGGCAACCTCGAAGCGTTGCAGGCGGTGGAGGCGTCGCTGGACGCCCTGCCGGTCCGCATCGACGCGTACCTGCTCCTGGGCGACCTGGTCGGCTACAACGCCGACCCCGCGGCGTGCCTGGAGCGCGGGCTGGCGATCGCCGACCACTGCGTCCGCGGCAACCACGACAAGGTGGTCGCCGGCATCGCCAGTGACCGCGACTTCAACGACATCGCTCGGGCCGCGGCGCGCCGGCACCGGCGGATGCTGCCCGCGGCCGACCTGGACCGGCTGCGCGACATTCCGCAGGGGCCGGTTCAGGCGGCCCAGGGGATCGTGCTGTGCCACGGCTCGCCCCAGGACGAGGACCTGTATCTGCTCGACGGATACGACGCGCGCGAGTCGTTCCAGGCGCTGGGTGACGAGATCCCTGATGCCGATGTATGTTTTTTCGGACATACCCATGTTGCCATGATCCTGCAGCAAGAGCGGCCGAAGCGTCCCGCACGCGCGATCAGGACGCCGGTGCGCGGGGTGGTGCCTGCGTCCGGAGACTCCCTGACACTCGACGCGGGCAGCCGCTTCCTGATCAACCCCGGCTCCGTGGGCCAACCCCGCGACGGCAACCCCGAGGCCGCGTTCGGAGTCTTCGACGCCGAACGGAAGCGCTACACGCAGTACCGTGTGCCGTATCCGGTGGAGCTGGCGCAGCGCAAGATCCGGGCGCTCGGCCTTCCCGAGCCGCTCGCCGACCGGCTGGCCGTCGGGCGCTGAGCCCGCGCAGCGCCAGCGGAAGTCAGCCTGGAACTTCGGCCTGCTCCTTTGGGCGGCGCAGCCCAGAGACCCCATTCGCTTTGGGAACCCCGGAGTCGGCGAACAGACCGCGGAGCTCTTGCCGGAGGTGCGCGCTCACCGGGCGTGCCGGGGGACGCGGCGGGCCGGCTGCCAGTCCGACCTCCTCCATGGCCGCCTTGATGAATGGCCCTTCTCCTTCGGTCTCCTCGCACACCTTGTGCGTCCACTCGTCCCAGCGCCAACTGAAGCGGGCAAGCTCCGCGACCGCCGCGTCGTAGTCCTTGCGCTCCAGGAGCTCCCAGAGCGAAAGCGGGTATTCGGGCCAGAAATTGCTCTGATGGGTGATGAAACCGACGGCACCCAGCAAGTGCGCCCACACCGCCATGCCCAGGTTGTCGATGATCGCGAGGCGGTCGGCGAACCGGTGCAGCCCGGCGGTGTACTCGCCCATGGAGGACGATGACCACTTGAGGGCGACGACACCGGGCAGCCGCGCCAGGCGATCGACCGTGTCGACGTTCATGTTCGGCGTCGTCCACCAGTTGTTGTAGATCATGATCGGCAGCTCGGTCTCCTCGCTGACCGCTTCGAACAGGTCGAAGATGTCCTGCGCCGGCGGCGGGTAATAGGAGGGAGACGAGAGCTGCCCGAGACTGGCGCCAACCCGGCGGGCGTAGTGCGCCAGCTCGATGATCTCCCGCGTGCCGTCGAACTGAATGCTGGCCGCGACCGGGATGCGGCCGGCCGCCGCTTCGACGCTGGCGCGGATGACCTCCTTGCGCTCCTCCATGCTCAGCATCGGGAACTCGCCGCCGGCAGCGGCGACCAGCAGCACCCCCTTCCCGGTCGCCATCCCGCGGTCGAGCATGAACACGATGTTGTCGCGCAGCGCATCGAGATCCAGGTCGAACTGAGCGGTGAAGGGCGTCGCCACCGACACCATGGGGCCGCGGAACAGGTCCTTGGCCTCGTGAACGTCAATCATGGATCCATCGTAGCGGAGTCCGGCAACAGACGCAGCAACCGGCCGCGCGCCTGGTCACCGCAAAACGAAGCCGCGATCGCCGCGTGCGTGCACGCCCGCAACTCCGACCCCGAGAGGCCGAGTTCCGACGCGATCGCGTACTCACGCCCGATCGATGTGCACGCCTTCAGCGGGTCATCGGTACAGATGGCCACCGGGATGCCCCGTTCCATGAACCGGCGTATCGGGTGAGCCCCATAGCTCTCCACGGCTCCAAGCACCACGTTGCACGAAAGTGGACATTCGACGGTGACGCCCCTTTCGGCGATTCGGTCGAGCAGGCGCGGGGCGGAGCCGGCGCCCACGGCATGGCCGATCCGCGTCAGCCCGGGAACGTCAAGCGCTTCGGCCAAGTGCAGCGTGCCGAACTCCCCCGCATGGGCGGTGATGCCCAGCCCGGCATCCCGTGCACGCTCCGCCCAGCCGTACACGATGGACCAGTCCGCGGGCCGATCGTACGTCAACGGCAGGATGTTGATCCCTGCCAGGCCGCGCCGCGCCCCCGCGACGCATCGCGGCAGCAGGGATGCCGCCCATTCTTCGGTCGTCTTGGCGGCGACCAGGGGCACCGCATGCAGGTGAGGAAACCGTTCCCGCACCTCTTCCAGCGCCTCGCCGAAGAGATCCAGGAAGTCCTCGCGCAGGATGGTCGATGCTCCGAACAGAACCTCCACCAGGACCGCCCCGTCCGTGGCGGCTTCGACCAGGATGTGCGCGACCCGAGCCTTGAAGTTGCCCGGCGGCCGGTCCAGCTCGTCGACCGTGGCGCGGGGAAGCGGCAGATCGGGTCCCCATGTCTCCAGCCGCGGCATGCCCGGGGGCAGGTTGCGCATCAGCTCGCGCGCGTGCGCGCGCCAGTTCGTCACCGGCGCTCCGGACCACTCTGCGACCACCTGCTCCAGACGCGGCCCCGCTTCCGAGTGGAGGTGGATGTCGGCCTTCGGCAGAGCAGCGACGGCCGGCCCGAACTCGACCTCCGCCAGCGGCTCGATCAATCCCGGAGTGAGTTCCGCTACGCTCACTCTTCGCTCGGCAGTCCCGAAACCGGCAGGCCCGGAACCTCTTCCGCGCCCGCCTTCACCTGAATCGACGAGCCTTCGAAATCGTCGCCGATCGGCTCGTGCCGGCCGCCCAGGCAGCGCGCCAGGAACGCCTCCGCCACCGCCATGAAGGACAGGTTGTTCTCCGGCCGCGCGAAGCCGTGTCCCTCGTCGGAGTACAGCAGGTACGTGACGGGTATCCCGCGCTCGGTCATGGCGGCAACGATCTGGTCGGACTCGGCCTGCTTGACCCGAGGATCGTTGGCTCCCTGCCCGATCAGCAGCGGCCGGACGATCCGGTCGACCCGCGACAGGGGCGAGCGTTCGGCCAGGAACCGCCGACCCTCCGGGGTGGAATTGTCGCCGACCCTGGTGCGCAGCATTCCCAGCATCGGCTTCCAATACGGAGGAACGGAGTCGATCAGGGTGTTCAGATTGGACGGCCCGACCAGGTCGACCCCGCAGGCGAACACCTCCGGCGTGAAGGTGAGTCCCACCAGGGTCGCGTATCCGCCGTAGCTGCCGCCCATGATCGCGATGCGGTCCCGGTCGGCGATCCCCTGCTCCACCGCCCACTCGACCACGTCGATCAGGTCGTCGTGCATCCTGCCTGCCCACTCGCCATTGGCGGCGTTCACGAACGCCTTGCCGAACCCCATGGAGCCGCGATAGTTCACGCTGATCACGGCGTACCCGCGGTTGGTCATGAGCTGGTGCACGGGATCGTAGCCCCAACTGTCCCGGGACCATGGGCCGCCGTGGACCCAGAGAACCGTCGGCAGCGGCTCGGTCGGACGGTCCGCGCCGACCTGCGCCGAGCCAACGGGAAGGCTGTAGTAGGACACGACCTCGAGCTGATCCCGCGATCGGACGACCGTGGGGTGCATGGGTGCCAGAGCCGTCATTTCCAGATCCGGGCGGTTGGAGAACAGGTACTCCAGGCCGCCGGACTCCCGGTCGTACCGATAGTACGCCTCGGGCCCGTCGGCACGGTCGTAGGCGACGATCCAGGTCCGATCGTCGAGCGACCGGGAAATCGTATGGAACTCACCCCGGTCGCCGTCCGCAAGCCGCTCGAAGTCGGCCGCGACCGATTCGTCCAGGACCGTCCATGCGACGCGCTCATGCTCGAACGCGACCGCCTGCGGCCGATGGGTAGCAGGATGACTGATGGTCCGGGAGGCGTCGGCGTTCTCGTTCGATGCCAGCGTCTCCACTGTGCCGGTCTCCGTGTCCAGGGCGACCAGCGCCGCCGTATCCCGGCCACGGCTGTCGCGCAGGTACAGGAATCTGCCGGTCGCATCGAAATGGAGCGGACCGGTGGTCACGTCGTCGTCGGGGCCGATCGCCATGAACGGCTCCCACACCCCGGACCCGGATCGAGACAGGATCTGCACGCCCCCATCCGGTGGAATCACGGTGGCGAGCCGAGGATCGAAGGCGTGGTCGGTCACGAATCCGTTGGCTCCGAAGTCATTCTCGACGATGAGCTCCGACTCTCCTGTCACGATGTCGACGCGATAGAGGTCGTGATATTGCGGATCCCGCCGATTGATCGCGATCAGCACCTCCTGCGGATACCGTTCTGAAAAGCCGTGAGGGATTGCCTGAACGCCATCGTACGGAGTGAGGTCCCGCGTCTGCCCGGTATCGATCTCGACGGCGTAGCAATGCCAGTTCTCGTCGCCGTCCCGGTCCTGACCGTAGAGGAGGTAACCCGGTTGGTAACTCCAGAAGTATTGCCTGATGCCTCTGTCCCGATCGCGGGTGACCGGCTTCGCATCTTCGATCGCGTCCACGGGAGCAACCCAGACGTTGAGCACGCCATCCACGGGCGCCAGCCAGGCGACCCGCGTGCCGTCGTGGCTCAACGTGACCGCAGTGCGTTCAGGATTTCCGAACAGCGTCCTTCTGGGGATCAGGTCCGACCCGTGGTGCTTCATTCATGATGCTCCCGTGACTCAGGCTCAGAGCGGACCAGTCGCTGGCGCCAGGATGCCACTCATTCGCTGGTGACAAGATGGTGGCGCTTGAGAGCGCGGACAATCTGCCGTGTCTCGCGCCCCGTCAGCGGTGTCCGTCTCCTGATCTTCGCCTGTAGGGTCTGGACGCTGATGCCCGCCTCACGGGAGAGCGCAGACATGTTGAGAATCTTCGCCAGATCTGCCAACCGTTCCACGGTCAGCACGACGTCCGTCTCGAAGTAGTCGAGAACCGACTCACCAGCATCGAACCGCCTTTCCAGATTCTCGCTATTGGTTGCGTTCATACAGATCCCTCTCCTCCATCCGCGACCGCCGAACACTGATGAGACGCACCTTGCCGGCGCGTTCGGTGAAGACTGCCGTGTAGTGGCGATCCCCGATCCTCCCGACCGCAAGAAGCCGAGTTCGCTTTCTGACCTTGCTGGCAGGGTCAGAAGTCCAGCGTCTTGCCACAGGTCTTGAGCGTGCTCGAAGTCGATGCCGTGCTTGTCCGCGTTCGTGCCGGACTTCTTGGCATCGTACTCGAACTTCACGATTCTCTACGCTCTCAGGGTTGCATAAAAATTACGCGCCTCAACGTTCCGACGCCGAGCACGCCGTACGTGAATGGTCTGTCCCGCGACGAAGTGCTATGGTCTCCCATGGAAGCGCAGCAGATCCGCATCCGTCAGGCGGTCGATTCGGACGCCCGCGGAATCGCTCAGGTCCACATCGATAGCTGGCGGTCCACCTACACCGGCATCGTACCCGCTGAGCACTTGGCCGGCCTGGACTACGAGGAAAGGGAGGCGCGCTGGCATCGCATCCTTGCGGACGAGCGGCAGACCGCCTTCGTCGCCGAGGATCGGGACGGGCGGATCATCGGGTTCGCTTCCGGGGGACCGGAGCGCAGCGGCGCTCCTCCGGCGAGCGGGACCGCATCGTGTACGGACGATTCGCAGATCGCCTCCGAGGGATCGGAAGAGGCCACTCCCGAGTACTCGGCCGAGCTCTACGCGATCTACCTCTTCGAGTCCGGTCAGCGGCAAGGTGTGGGACGGCGGCTGGTGGCGGCGCTCTGCTCGTGGTTCCTCGCCCGGGGGTGGCGCTCGATGCTGACCTGGGTGCTCACGGACAATCCGTCCCGGAACTTCTACGAGGCGCTGGGCGGTGCCGAGGTCCGAGTGGAGACGATCACGATCGGCGGCACGGAGCTGACCGAGGTCGCGTATGGCTGGAGCGACATTGTACCGCTGACGACCGGCCCCTGACGCCCCCGACTGGTCAGCCCGACTCCGGTTCGACTCCCAGCGACTCCAGGACCACCTGCAGCGCCCGTTCGGCGTCGATCCGGTAGCCGACGTTCGCGTTTGCCGGGTCGCCCCGCAGGCCGCGGCGCTGGTCGACGACGGTCATGCCGCGGGTGAGCGTGCCGTCGATCTCGACGCTGACCGCGCGCGGTGCGGTCTCGATCAGCTCCGGGTGCGTAACCGCCAGAACCGCGCAGGGATCGTGCAGCGCCGCTTCCCGGAAGCCGGTCAGCCCGGCGATGCGTCCGTGCAGGTCGTCGAACACCTGCGCGGCGAAGCCGGCCACCGGAGTCCCCGCTCCACGCAGCCGCTCCGCCACCGCGTCGGTCGTCATGACCTGGTGGGTGAGGTTGAGCCCGCACATGGTGATGTCCGCGCCGGAACGGAACACCCGCTCGGCCGCTTCCGGGTCGGCGTATACGTTGAACTCCGCTACCCGCGTCACGTTGCCCACGTCGGTGCTGCCGCCCATGAGCGCGATGCCGGCGATCCGCTTTACCCACTCTGGGTCGCGCTCGATCGCCAACGCCACGTTGGTCAGCGGTCCCAGGGCGACGACCCACACGTCGGCGGCGGCGGCGTCCAGCAGGAATCCGACCCCGTCGTCACCGGCCACCACCCTGTCGTGCTCCATACGGGTCACGTCGCCCAGGCCGGACTCGCCGTGGACGTGCGGGGCGTGCTGCGGCTCGCCCACCAGCGGCCGCGCCGCGCCCGCGTGCACGGGCGTATCGACGCCGAGCAGCGCCGTGAGCAGCAGCGCGTTGGCGGTCGTGGCCGCGAGCGGCACGTTGCCGCTCACGGTCGTGATGCCGTCCACCTGCGCGTGGCGGTGCGCGAGCACCAGGGCGATCGCGTCGTCGTGCCCTGGGTCGCAGTCGATGATCATGCGTTTCATGGCTCTCCCTCCTTGCCGGCCGCTTCAGTCGATGATCGCCGCGCGGATGGCGTTCTCGAAGTCCTGGACCACACCCTGGCTGCCCTGCTGCACCATCAGCACCGCCGTGATCTCCAGCTCCGGGTCGGTCCAGGTCGTCGTGCCGAACGCCCCGCCCCAGCCGAAAGCCCCCCGTCCCCGGCCGCTCTTCGCGGCGGCCGGATCCAAGAGGACCGCCACGGCGTAGCCGAACCCCCAGCCCGACTGCTTGCCGTTCCGCCCGAAGAGCTCACCGACCTGGTTGCGTGCCATGGCCGCGACGGACCGTGGGCTGAGGATGCGGTTCCCGAACAGGGTCCCGCCGTTGGCCAGCATCTGCTCGAAACGCAGGTAGTCCAGGGCGGTGCTGGACAGCCCGCCGGAAGCCGAGACGTAGCGGGTCGGCTGATCCCAGCCCTTCGCCTTGGCGTCGAGGCCGTGAATGACCACCCGCCTGGCTTCCTTCTCAAGCGGCAGGCTGAAGTGCGTGTCGGCCATGCCGAGCGGCTCCAGGATCCTGGTGCGCACGAACTCGTCGTAGGGCTGCCCGGACACGACCTCGATGACGCGCGCGATCACGTCGTGGCCCACACGCGCGCTGTAGGCCCAGCGCGTGCCCGGTTGAAAGTCCAGCGGCACTCCGGCGTAGAGCGGCACGCGGCTCGCCAGGGTTGCCTCCGGGCCCTGTTCCGGCAACACGGCGACCGCCGAGCCCAGGCCCTCGCTGGCCAGCCCGGAAGTGTGCGTCAGCAGATCGTGAACGGTGATCGCCCGCTCCGCCGGCACCAGGCGGTGCTCGGGCACCTTGCCCTTCGCGACGTACAGAGGGCTGACGTCCCGGTCGGCAGGCTCCGCGAGCATGGCGACCTGCATGTCCCGGAACTCCGGGAGGTAGGCGGCGACCTCGTCGGTGGGACGCAGGAGCCCCTCCTCGATCAGGATCATCGCCGCCACTCCGAGCACGGGCTTGGACGAGGAAGCCATGCGAAAGATCGCATCTTGCTGCATGGCCCGGCCGCGCTCGACGTCCATCAAGCCGTACGCCTTGAAGTGGACGACCTTGCCGCGCCGGGCCACCGCCG
Organism: Spirochaetaceae bacterium; assembly: GCA_028820215.1. The sequence goes on from JAPPKD010000108.1 coordinate 25,868, forward strand.
TGACCGCGCCCTGCAGCTTTCCGGCGTCGATGTGGCGCTGCATCGCGGCGTCGATCTCGAGCAGGCGCCCGCTCGACATCCCCACCTCTGCCGGGGAAGCCGTCGGAAGCTCCTCGGCGGGAAGCATCGCTGCGGCGATCGTCGCCATCGCCACGAGGAGACCGTTTCTCGGGAACCTTCCGATCCCGATTGTCCGCTGAATCCCTGCCCTGATCATGTTCCGGCTGCCGGCAGGAGAGTATCATCGCCGGCGTGACGGTCGAACCGTTCGGTCCCCTGATCCACGAGTGTACGCTGCCGGGCGAGCGCCGGGCGGACGACGTGTTCCCGGCCCATCCGAACGGGCTGCAGGCCAGCAGGCGGACGTGGCTGCTGCTGTACGCCACCCGCGGCTGGCGCGCCGTGGACGACGACCGGTCGATCGTCTACCAGCTCCGCCGCGGCGCGCCGGACGGCGAGCTGGTCACCGAGGGCGTGCTTGCCGCCGCGGCCGACGACTGGGACGCCACCGGTGACGGCACCCGGTACGTCCGCCAGCACGGCCATCCGGTGCTGTTCGGCCTGCCAAAGGGCGCCCTCATCGACGGCCGGGAGCCCGCGCATGCCAACCTGTTCGTGACCAAGTGGCGGATCAAGGCGATGGGGCGCTTCGATCCGGCCACCGGCACGGTATCGCGTGACCATGACCTGTGGGAGCGGACGCAGGGCGTGCGGTGGGCGCAGTTCCGCCTGAACGACCGCGAGGACGACATCGAGGTCGTGCAGCCGGCCGCCGAGCTGCGGCAGCAGGGCTGGGAATCAGGCCCCCGGTTCTGCGCGGCGGACGTCCGCTGGATGAACCAGACCTTCACCCAGGCGGTCCCGTACGCGGTGGGCGGCGCCGCCGACGGCAGCCAGTGGGTTGACGTCAATCACTTCGACGGCGGCCGGGTCGCGGCGCTGCGCTACCGATTCGACGCCGCCGCAGGCGTCTACCGCTGGACCGACACCGGTCCACTGGTCGCCGGTCCCGGCCCCTGGCGCCACTCGGAAGCCTCCATCGCGCGTTCCGACGACGGCTGGCTCATCGCGACACGCGCCAGCACCGCGGATCGGGACGGGGACCACGCCACCGGCTGGGTCCGTACCGCCGACCCGTTCGGCGACGTCAGTGACCTGACGCTGGCCGCCGATCCGCCCACCAGTAGCCCGCGCACCCTCTACCGCTGTCCCGACGGCGTCCTCAGGCTCCTCAGCGGCGACCCTCACGCCTCACCCTACGGCTTGGGCCGCAACCCGCTGTACCTCTGGGACGTCGACCCGCGCACTCTGCATACCTCCCGAAGGCGTGAGATCTTCGACTGCGTGGCCAGCGGCACGCTGCCGCGAGAGACCGACCCGGTGGCCGACATGGGCAAGCTCCTCCCGCACGCCGGCGGCCGCGCGCAGTGGGTGGTATGGCGCGTGCGCTCCCGCAACGTCCACCACACCTACGGCGATCCCGCCGAAGGGGCCAGGGTGGCGAGCGCCTACGGATTCCCGCCGCTCCGCGACGAGTGGAAGGAGCCGCAGGGCATCTACTACGGCCGGATCATGTACGACGGCGACCTGCCGGGCCTCTGGCGGCTGTAGGGAGCAGCGGGCATGCGGCTGGTGCACGAGGACTTCCACTGGAAGCGGCTGATCCTCGAACCCGCAGGAGCCGTTTCGGACGGTCCGCTCACAGCGCGCGTCACGGTGATTCAGCCCCAGGGCGCCAGGAGCTGACGGTGAGCGGCGACCGGATCCAGGTCCGCGACCGCGCGGTCGAGCTCGCCATCCTCTATCCCATGGTCGACGACGGCCGCTACGACCCGTCGCACGGAACCTGGAACGGCGCATGGGAGATGGGAGCCTACCGCTTCGCCGCCGAGGTCGCGGCCGGCGGCCGCACCGTGGCGACCGACAACCTGGAGATCGACCCGAGCGACTTCTTCCCGTCGGACCACCGCTACGTGATCGCCGTCGACGCCGCCCCGCAGATCATCGAGTGCGCGCCGCGCCAGGCGCTCTACACGGACGAGCCGGAGGCGCGCTTCACCGCCCGCATCCGCCGTCACCGCGCGAACCGCTGCCACGTGAGCGTGGACGTCACCGCGCGCGAGGGCTCCGAGCCGCTGGCCGGCCCCTGGCGGCTCGGCCTCACCCACGGCGGCCTCGAGCAGGCGTTCCCGATCGACGGATGGCCAGACGGCGAGTACTGGATCCGCCTGCGCGCCCTGGTCGGCGGCAGCCCGGCCGGACCGTTCTGCGTGCGCAAGTTCTGGAAGCAGGCCCCCCTCCCCGCCCCGCGGCCGGCGGTGCTGGACCTGGCCGGCCATCCGGAGGTGCTGGTCGACGGCTGGTGCTTCGACGAGGTGAGCGGCGTGCGGTTCGTCCCCGACCCGTTCGAGCGCCCGGCGGGGCCGGTGGTGGACGGCTCCGCCCCGCACGAGGAGGAGGGACTGCAGTTCACGTCCCTGGGCTGGAACGAGGCAACAGGCCGCTGGGAGGCGGAATACCAGAACTTCCTGGTGGCCGGCGACCGCCTGGACGACCACGATACCCGCGCCGCACTGCGCATGCTGGCGGAGAGCTCCGACGGCCGCACCTGGAAGCGCACGGAGCTCGGCGCGGTGGAGTACGCCGGCAGCAGCGCCAACAACATCCTGAGCGACGAGCCGGGTCCCCGCACGACGCGTGATCGGGAGCTGGAGCACGACATCGAGCACGCCACGTTCCGGTACTACGACGAGCGCCGCGACGGCCCGGTCGACCTGGACGGCGTCTTCGTCGCGTCCGGCAAGGGACGGTTTCCTTTCGCGTGCAAGAGCCTGCAGATGGGCGAGTCGGCGGCAACGCTCTCCGCAGCCGAACGCGACGAGGCACCCGGTCTGCGCCAGGACGGCCTGGGCGTCCTGGACGATCCGGCCGCCCCCGAGGACGGCGGCTTCCGCCCGCGTCCGGGCGAGTTCTGGCCGTTCGAGAAGCGCGGCGACGAGTACCTGGTCCTGAGCCGCGAGCCGGTGCTGTACCTGGGCATCGGCATGGACCTCATGCACACCACCGAGTCGATGCGCTGCCACGTGGAGCGCGTCGGCGACCGGCCCCGGCTGCTCTGGTATTTCCGGCCCGGCTCGCCGGCCTACCCTCCGCACGGAGCCGAGTGCGACAACATGCACATGTGCCTGCGCTGCCTCGGCGTGATGTGGACGGACGACGGTCTGACCTACCACCGGCGCTTCGCGCTGGGGCCGGACGCGTTCGACCGCACCGGCACGCAGTTCTACGCGATGGGCCTGCTGCAGCGCTTCGGCACCTCCGGCGACGCCGGCGGCAGGCCGGTGCTGGACAAGCTCGACGGCAAGATCAACCAGGCGTTCATCGACCGCACCCTGTACCTGGGCTCCGCCCTGCTGCACCACGGGATCGAGCAGACCCAGGACCCGGAGCTGATCTGGACACGCGACCTGCTGCACTTCCACCGCTTCCGGGACGCCCGGCGGCCGCTGGTCGAGCGCGGGCCGGGCGGTTCGTTCGACTGCGGCATGCTGCGCGACCGCTACCGCTACGTGGAGCGCGACGGCCAGTGGCTGTACGCCTACGTGGGCATCAACACCCGCCACAACGGCTACGGCATCATGGCCGGCGACTTCCGGGATGCCGCCGACCTGCGCGACCGCCGGCCCAGCCACGCGCTGGCGTCGTACTTCTCGACCTGGGAGGGACACCTGGCCGACGGCCGGGCGACCCGCTACCTGCCGGCCCTGGCGCGCGGCCGGGCGTATCGCGTCGCCCACGCCGAGCCCGAAGACGTCGAGGGCACCCTCACGACCGGCCTGCTCCGCGTCGGCCAGCCGGCGCTGCGCATCAACGCCACCACGGAGCGGGAAGGCTCAATCGTGGTGCGCGTCGAGGACGAGGAGGGCCGGCCGGTCGGCACCCCCGCCCGGTTCGAGGGCGACTCGGTCGACGCCGCGGTCGTGCCGCTCGACGGCCTGCGTGGCCGGGCGTTGCGCGTCCATTTCGAGCTGGTGCGCGCCCGCCTCTACGCGTTTCTTCTGTAAGTACCCACGGCGCGTCCTCCCGAGTATCGTCCCGCACCATCATGAAGTCTTCGGTACGCGTGATCCTGGCCGGCTGCGGCGGCATGTCGCGCGTCTGGCTGCGCTACCTGACGGCGCGCGCGGACGTGGAGCTGGTCGGGCTGGTCGACCCGTTCCCAGGGCGCGCCGCCGAACGCGCCCGCGAGTTCGAGCTGCCCGCGCCCTGCTTCACGGACATCGGCGCGGCACTGGCCGGCTGCGACGCCGACCTGCTATGCGACACCAGCGTGCCCGACGCGCACGCCGTCAACGCCGCCGCGGCGCTCCCCGCCGGCTGCGACGTGTTCACGGAGAAGCCGATGACCGCGACGATGGAGGAAGCGCGCCGGACGGCCGCCCTCGCCCGACGGCACGGCCGCAGCTACGCGATCATGCAGAACCGGCGCTACCTCCGGTACGTCCGCGCGATCCGCGACGTGATCGCAACCGGGGTTCTGGGGCGCCTCGGCATCGTCAACGCCGACTTCTACCGCGACCCACGGTTCGAGGGCGACTTCCGCCGGGAAATGGACAGCCCGCTGATCCTGGACATGGCCATACACCACTTCGACCAGGCGCGCTGCATGACCGGAGCCGACGCGCTGGCCGTCACCTGCCACGAGTTCAATCCCGCGTGGTCCTGGTACCGGCACGGCGCCGGCGCCTCCGCGATCTTCGAGATGACGGACGGCCTGGTGTTCACCTACCGCGGCTGCTGGTGCGCCAGCGGCCACATCACCGAATGGCCGTCCACTTGGCGCATCGTCGGCGAGCGCGGCACGCTCACCTGGGATGGCGAGAACGCCCCCGTGATCGAGGTTGACGACGCCGAGCCGCGGGACGTGGCAGCCACATACACCGGCAACCTCGGCCACGAAGGATGCCTGGACGAGATGTTCGCGGCCCGGGCGGCCGGCCGCGAGTCCGATACCAGCTACACGGACAATATCAGGAGCCTGGCGATGTGCCATGCCGCCATCGCCAGCGCCCGCCGCAGCGCCCGCATCGAGATCCACGACCCGCTTGGGGACGCGAGCCTACGCTGCGGACCGAACCGGGACTGATCGGACGAGGCGAACTCTCACCGACGATCAGCCGGCCGGCTCCCGCGCTGACCGATGCTCGGCGTGGCAGTGGCGGTGCCGTTGGCGGTGATGGGCCGCACAGAGGAGCCTGAGGTTGGCACGCTCCGCGCCGCCGCCGCGGGCGTACGGGATGCGGTGATCGATCTCCAGCAGATGCCGTGACGCGCAGCGGCGTCCGGTGCGAGGGTCCACGTAGGAGCAGCGCCCGCCGTCGCGCTGCCAGACCTCCCGACGCACTGCCGCCGGGACCGCCCGGCCCGAGGAGCGCGAGGTGGCCGCCGAAGCGTTGGCGCCGGCCGGCCGCACGGAACGCGCGTTGGTCGACGTACTCGGCCTCTGCCCATCTCGCAGCGGCTTCGGCGCCGAAGGAGGAGAGCCGGCGGGCTTGGCGGGCCGCCGCGCCACCGAAAGCGCGTGCGCCTGCGGTTCTCTCGGCTCCGGCGCCGGAGTGCTGTTGCAGGCCGATGCTGCCTCCGGCCTCGCGGGCGAGGCCGCAGCGCCGGCGTGTATCGCTGACCGGTTCCGCGCTGGACCGTCTCCGGCCGGATGCACCTCCTGCTTCTGCGCCGAAGTTCGCTCTACTCCGGTCGATCGGCTGCCGGCAGGGCGCCGAGCCGGCCGCGCGGGGTCGTGGCGGTCGAGTCCCTCCTTGACCAGCCGCCCCACGAGCTGTCCGATCGTCATGTGTGGGTCCACATGCGACAGCAAACCCTTGAGCTGCTCCAGGCCACGCTGGCACTCGGTGTCGATGACCGCCTTGAGCTCCCAGCGCTCCGCGTCCAGCGGCCGCAGCCGATCGGCCGGCGCCGCCAAGCCGGGGTCCACCCCGGCCAGCATCCGCATGACCTCCCGCGAGCTCTTGCCGACCGCCTCGTCCACCAGCGCCTTCCGTGCCGAGAGGTCCAGCTCCGGCGGCGCCGCCGTCGCCAGAGCCGTTGGAGCCGAGCCGTTCGGCCCGGAACCCATCGCGGCTTTCGGCGCCGGACCGGCAGTGGCCGCGCGATCGGCACTGGCTGACCGGTCCGCAATGCGCGTCGCTCGCATTCGCTGCCGCTCGCGGCGATCGAATGCGGACTGCAACTGCGCCGCCGCGTCCAGCGTCAGCGAGCCGTCCCGCAACCGCTCACGGGTGCCTGCAACCTGCGCGCACAGCTTCATGGCGCCGATCCGTCGATACGTGGCGCCGTCGCTGTAACCCAGCCCGCGCTTCACGTAGTCGAACAGGCTGGAGAAGCCGCGGCGCAGGTGCAGCGCGCGCGCCTCGATCTCCAACAGGTGGTCGATGACGAAGACCTGGAGCTGGCGATCGAGCTGGGCCAGGGAGCCGGTCTGCGCCAGCAGTTGGTCGTCGGATAAGCCGGCAACGGAAGTGGCAGGAGCTGCGCTCGGCACGTTTGTCATGACTTAAATATAGCAATACAAGCAAAATAATGCAAGTGGTCCGGCTGAAGTGAGCCGCGTTTCCGTGCTGCTCCGCTGCGGCAATCGGAATGGAGCAGGACGTCACTGCTCCGGACTCAACTCAGGGTATCGCGTCGGGATTGACGACGTCGGCCGGCCGTCGGCCCTGTAACACATCCAGGACGCCCTGCGCGCAGTCGGTGGCCATGCGGTCCATCGACTCGCGGCTGGAGGACGCGATGTGCGGCGTCAGCAGCACGTTGGGCGCCCGGCATAGGGGATGGTCGGCGGAGATCGGCTCCTCCTCGAACACGTCGAGCGCGGCGCCGGCGATCCGGCCCGCCTCCAAGGCCCGGATCAGCGCGCGCTCGTCGATCACGGCCCCGCGGGAGGTGTTGAGCACGCGACAACCGGGCTTGAGCCGGGCCAGGCGCCGGTCGTCGAGCAGGTGGCGGGTCTCCGGGGTCAGTCCCACGTGCAGGGTGAGGAAGTCCGCTGCAGCCAGCAGCTCGTCGAGCGACTCCACCCGTTCGGCCGGCCCCGAGTACGCGCCGGGCGCGACGTAGGGGTCGTAGCCGCAGACCTTCATCGCCAGGCCCGACGCGGCGATCTCCGACACGCGGCTGCCGATGCGGCCCAGGCCGACCACGCCCAGCGTCCTGCCCTCGAGCTCGATGCCGATGAACTGAGAACGGTCGGCGAAGCGCCCCTCGCGCAGGGCAACGGAAGCCGGAACGACGTTCCGGGCCAGCGCCAGCATCAGGCCGATCGTGTGCTCGGCGACCGAGTTGGCGTTCGCCGTCGGGGTGAAGACGACCGGGATGCCGTGCGCGGTCGCCGCGTCGCAGTCGATGTTGTCGACGCCCACCCCGTGCTTGGCGATCACCTTCAACCGGGGGCACTGCTCCAGGTCAGCGGCGCCGATCTCGAACAGCCGCACGATGACGGCATCCGCGCCGCGCAGCATCGCCCGCGCTTCGGCATCGCCGGGCACCCTCCCCTCGGTCCAGGGCGCCGTGCAATCGCAGGCCGCCTCCAGCAACTCCATACCGCACGCGGCGATCGGCTCGGGCACGAAAACGGTCGGTTTCACAGGCCGCCAGTCTCCCTGAGGTAGGCAAGCTGGCGGACGATCTGCCGGTCGCGGCGGTCCGCCACGTCGGCGGCGTCGCGGCCGGACCAGTCGTGGAAGCCCATGCCGCTCTTGGCACCGAGCTCGCCCCGCCCGATCCGGTCACGCAGCGCCGGCAACGGCTCGCCTTCGTTCGACAGGGACTCCATCAGGTAGTCGTGGATGGCGCCGATCAGGTCGAGCCCCACCAGGTCCATGTTCTCCAGCGGACCGAGGGCGGGCATCCGCAGCGCGAACGTCAGGCGCGCGACCGTGTCGATCTCCTCGGCCGTGGCGACGCCTTCCTGCACCAGGTAGATCGCTTCGCGCCAGAGCGCGTGCAGCATGCGATTGCCGATGAAACCGGGGACGTCGCGGTTGACGCGCACGGGGATCTTGCCGATCGAGGTCATCACCTCGCACACCCGGTCCATCACGCTGTCCGGCGTCCCTTCGCCGCGGACCACTTCGACCAGGGGCATCAGGTGCGGAGGGTTCCAGAAGTGCGTGCCCGCCAGCAGCCCCGCGCAGGCGCCGCGGCGCCCCAGCTCCGTGATCGGGAGGCCGCTGGTGGTGCTGATGAAAATCGCCCCGCGCTCCCTGGCGACCGCGAACCCGCGGAGCAGCTCCCCCTTCCGATCGAGGTCTTCGACGATGGCGTCCATGACCAGGTCGGCACCCCGGTCGAGCTCCGCCGGGTCCCCGGCAGGCGTGATCGCGCCCCCCGCCCGCAACGCGGAGCCGACGTGGCGATCCATCCAGTCCTCCAGCGACGCCGCCGTCTCCTCGACCCCGGCGAGCCGTTCCGGGTCCTGGTCCCACGCCAGGACTTCGTAGCCGCCGCGCTTGAAAGCCACGGCCGCCGCGGCGCCCATCTGGCCCACACCGCAGATCCCGACCCGGCTGATGCCCGCCGCGACCGTCACGAGCCCGCGGCCCGTTTGGGCGGCGCTGCGGCGACGCCCTCCATGCCTCCGGAGATGCGCAGGACCTCGCCGGTCACCCAGGAGGAATTCGGGTCGCAGAGGTTGGCGACCGAGAAGGCGATGTCTGCAGGCTCGCCCCAACGGCCCAGGGGAATCGCCTGCCGGATCCGCTCGATCATCTCCTCCTCCGTGATTTCCAGCGTCTCGCACCGCTGCGCCATCACCTTCCGGTTGAAGTCCGTGTATACCGGGCCCGGACAGATCGCGTTGACGCGTACCCCGTAGGCGGCGAGCTCCAGCGCCAGCGAGCGCGTGAAGCCGATCACTCCGGCCTTGGCCACGTTGTACGCGGCGACCCACGCGGCCGGGTTCTGCCCGTTGATCGACGCCAGGTTGACGATGCAGCCGGACTCCTGGCGCTCCATGATCCGCGCGGCCGCGCGGCAGCACTTGAACGTGCCGTTCAGGTTGACGTTCAGCACCCGCTCCCACTCTTCGTCGCCGAGCTCGACGACCGGCGCCACGTTCTGGCCCAGCCCGGCGCTGTTCACGAGGATGTCCAGCCGCCCGCGCCCCTGACAGACCTCGGTGAAGAAACCGTCCACCTCGGCGGTCGACGTGACGTCCAGGCGGGCGGCTGCCGCAGCCAGCCCTTCGCCGGCGATCGCGGCGGCGACCGCCTCGGCCTTGTCTTCCTGCAGGTCAGCGACGATCACCGTGGCGCCACGGGACGCGAGGGTCTCCGCGATGCCTCTCCCCAGCCCCTGCGCCGCGCCGGTGACAACGGCGATCTGCCCCGACAGCGGCTCAGGCATCGCCCCAAAACCGTCGCCTGCGGCTCCGCTTCTGGCCCATCCCCACCTCCTGACTACGGAGTCTGGCGGATTGCCGCTGACGCGCCAATCCGTCAGGCGCCGTAGGCGTAGAGCCTCTTGGCGTTCCCGCCCAGGATCGACGCGCGTTCGGCGGCGGTCAGCCAATCGAGCCCGTCGCGCACCAGGCGCAGCTCGTCGGCCAGCGGCGGCCAGCCATGCGCGACGCGCAGGTGGCCGGGATAGCCGGTGCCCCACAGGCAGCGGTCGATGCCGAACGCGTCGATCCCGCGCTTGATCACCTCGTGCATGTCCCGGTACGGAAACCCCACGTCCGAGCGGCTGTGCACGTCCGAGATCGTCAGGAAGACGTTCTCCCGCTCCGCCAAGCGGAGGACCGGATCGTAGTCGCGCCAGCCGTCCGCGGCCATGCCCGGCTCCGGATACATCAGGTGATCGATGATCCAGGTGATGCCGGGATGGCGGCGCGCGGCGCCGGCGAGCTGGTGCGCGTTGGGGACGCGGTTGTGCACCTTGACGATGCCTCTGCGGTCCTCGATCGCTCCGAGGATCCGCCCGGCAGGGGGCGATGTGAGGATCTCGGCGTCCGGATAGTAGTCGGGGTGGAAGCGAAAGCCTCGCATCCCCAACGTGTCCATCCAGTGCCCGACCAGGTCCGCGCTGCCCGGGTCCAGAGGATCGATCAGGCCGATCGAGCGCAGCCGGCCCGGATGCTTCGAGGCCGCCTCGGCGACGTAGGTGTTGTCCCAGGTCGACCAACTGGTCTGCACCAGCACCGCGGCGTCGACGCCGTTCGCGTCCATGTCCTCGATCAGCAGCTCCACCGGGGCCGCTTCCTCGGGCAGCGAGGTGAACGATGATGCGGTCGGACCGATCGGCGCGACCGGCGGCATCTCCCAGACGTGCACGTGCGTGTCGACGATCATGCCTGTCCCCTCATGCCTGTCGCTCCCCGTACTCTACCCGGACCTCGCGCACGCGCGGGGTGCAGCCGCCGTTGGCCGCTCCCAGCGCCAGCCGGTACTGGATCCAGCGCCCGCGGGTCGCGTCCGCGCGCAGCGGTTGCCGGCGCCCCAGCCACGGGTCCTCTTCACGCCCACCCCGCCACGGCTCGCCGTCGAGCTGCTCGGGCGTGGCCGCGGTGCGGATCTGCGCCCGCACCCACGTCGACCGCGCGTGCTCGGCCTCCCAGTCCAGCCGCTGCACGATCGCCCGCTCCGGCAGCCGGTACGGCTCGGAGACGTAGTACTCCTGCTCCGAGCCGTCGACCTGGTTGCGGGGCTGGGCGAACGCCAGCGAGTGCGGGCCCACCGTCGGCAGGCGCGTGACCCGCTGCTCGCTGAATCCGTCCGGACCGTTCCAGTACACGAAGGACTCGCCCACGTGATCGCCGAAGATCTTGTGGTTGGCGATGGCGATGTCGACGCGGCCGTCGCCGTCGAAGTCGGCCGCGAGGCAGCCGGCCGACGAGTGCGCGCGCAGCCGCGTGAAGTCGCCGACGCGGAATCCGGTGTCGCGATTGCCCCAGTAGATGACCGCGTCCACGTCCCGGTCGACGGCGCTCTGGTAGCCGCAGCTCAGCAGGTCCGGGATCCCGTCGCCGTCGAAGTCGGCGATCGCCAGGCCGTGCCCGCAGTTGGACGGGAGCTGCGTCTGCCGGTCGGCGCGCAACCCCTCGGGCCCGTTCCAGAAGACGTGGTTGAACGAGTCGTGCGGCTGGCCGGGGTTGGGCTTGCCGCCGCCGAGCAGGAGGTCGGGATAGCCGTTGCCGGTGATGTCGTGCGCGACCGGATAGCCGGCGCTGAATGAGGTGGGCAGCACCCACGCTCGTTCGGCGCTGAACCCGTCCGGCCCGCCGCGCAGGATCACGCAGCGGTTGCGCCCGGCCGGCGCGATCGCCAGGTCCAGCCAGCCCGACCGGTCGAAGTCCGCCAGCACCATGCGGCGGGGCGGGATGTAGTCGCCCGGCCCCTCCAGCACGGTCAGGACCGTCGGATCCTCGAAGTCGAAGCCGCCGCTCCTGCCGCGGTAGATCGTGATCGTCGGGTCATGGAAGTGCGAGACGATCAGGTCCAGGTAGCCGTCGCGGTCCAGGTCGGCGATCGCGCAGGCCCAGCCCAGCCGGGTCGGGATGACCACGCCGGGCTCGGCGGAGAAGCCGTCCGGGCCGCCGAAGTAGATGAAGGAGCCGGCATCCAGGTGGATGGCGTTCTCGTAGCTGTTGATCAGGATGACGTCGGCCCAGCCGTCGTCGTCGACGTCGCAGGCGAGGGCGTCGGCGGCGCCCGGACTGCGCAGGGCTGCCCGGCGGTCGGGCGAGAAGCCGTCCCTTCCTCCGTAGTACAGGTAGCTGTCCACCGCCATGTCGGCGCGGCGGCCGGATTGGTTGGCGAACACCACCTGCGGAAGCGGATCGTCGGAGAAGCGGGCCGCGTGCACGCGGCGGGCGCCGTGCGTCTGCAGCCCCACCGGGTCGGCGAGCTGCCGGCTGCCGCCCGCAAACGCCGGCGAGTCCACCGTGAACGACTCCGCCGTCCGCTGCTGGCAGATCACCAGGTCGCAGACGCCGCTGTTGCGCAGGTCGGCCAGCGCCACGTCGCAGGCACGATGGGTGGGCACGGCCAGGCGAGAGGACTCGGCGAAGCCGCCGGCGCCGCCCCAGTACAGCCAACTGCACTCCCGGCGGTCCTCGAAATCCCGGCACGCGAAGGCCAGGTCGATCCGGCCGTCGCCGTCGAAATCCCCGGCCGCCACCGCCAGGGCGTTGCGGCACGCGAACCGAAGCGGCGGGCCGAAGCCGCGTTCCCGGGTGACCGGCACCAGGAACTGGGCCGACCCGCCGGAGACGAACACCAGCGGTCCGGAGCCCAGGTCGACGGCGATCGCCAGCGGCGCCACGGCGCCCACGCGCTCGGTCTCGGACAGCTCTTCGGTTTCGGCAAGGTCGGCCGGCGCCCATCCGTCGGGAGCGGGAAGGTCCGACCAGCGCTCCGGATCGATGCCGCCGGCGCCGCCCCAGTAGATGCGCGGCGGCCGGTCGGCCGCGGTCACGATCAGCTCCGCGTGGCCGTCGCCGTCCAGGTCGGCCGCGCCGAGCTGGACTCCCTCGATCGGCAGGTCGACGTACTCCTTGGCCTCGATGCCCAGATCGGTCTGGGAGAACAGCCGCACCCGCCCCTCGGTCAGGAAGGCCAGGTCCGCGCGGCCGTCCCCGTCGAAGTCGCCGGCGGCCACCGACGTGCAGCGGTGCGCCGGCAGCACGGTCTGATAGCGCTCGCTCAGGCCGTCCGGCGATCCGTAGTAGACGTTGGCGTTCATGCGGCCGGCGTTGCCGCTCTTCTCGTTGCCGATGACCAGGTCCGCATAGCCGTCGCCCGAGATGTCGGCCACCGCCGCCGTCGCGCTGCCACCGGCCGGCAGCTCGGTGCGCTCGCAGGCGCCGAAGACCTCCCGGTACACGCAGGCCGGCGGCGCCTCCAGGTGGACCTGCGCGTTGCAGAACAGCAGGTCCGCGTATCCGTCGCGATTCAGGTCCAGGTGATGGATGCGCTGCAGCACCCCGGCCCGCGACACGTACAGGTTCTGCCCGGCGTTGCCGAAGGTGCCGCGCCGAAACGCCTCGAATCCGCGAGTGACCCAGATACCGTCCTGCATTCCACCGATTATGGACATGGATCCGCCGTTCGGGCAGTCCACCCATCCTCGACAGTCCAGGCCGCGCTCCGTATGCTCTGCGCCGTCGTGGCACTCCCCTGCCCGGTACCCGAGCCGTGACCTACAACGAGTGGCAGGATGCCGACGGGCGCATCCGCGATCACTACGCGCCCCTGGCGCACACCGTGGAGGAGCTCGGTGCCGATGAACTCGGCCGGCGCTGGGATGACGCAGCCCGCCAAGTCAGTCTGGACGCGTTCACCTTCTACCTGGACCCGAAACGGTTCCGGCCCACGCCGGCCGACTGGATTCCCCGCATCGTCCCGCCGGACCACTGGCAGCGGATCGCCGCAGGCGTCGCGCAGCGCCTCAAGGCGATCAACCGGTTCCTGGTGGACCTGTACGGCGGCGGCCAGGACATCGTGCCGGACGACGTGGTCTACACCTCCCGGCACTTCTACCCGGAGGTGCAGGGCTTCCGGCCGCCACGAGACCTGTTCGTGCACATCTACGGCGTCGACCTCGTGCACCTGGGCGACGGACGCTACGTCGTGCTGGAGGACAACCTGCGCATCCCGTCCGGGATCAGCTACCAGCTCAAGACCGTCGAGATCGCATCGCGCGTCGTTCCCGAGCTCGCCTCCAGCTACGACATCACCCCGTACGCCATCCGCGATGCGTACCTGCAGATGTTCCGGTCGCTGTGCGACTCCCCCTCCCCCGCCTGCGTGCTGCTGACCGACGGGCGGTACGGTTCGGCCTTCTTCGAGCACCGCTACCTGTCGGACCTCCTCGGCATTCCCCTGGTGGAAGGCGCTGACCTCTACGTCGGCCATGACGGGCGCGTGTACGCGCGTACCCTGGACGGCGACTACGCCGTGGACGTGGTGTACCGGCGGGTCGAGGACCTGGAGCTGTTCGTCCCCGGCCTGCGCGAGGCGTACCTCGACAACCGCGTGGTGCTGGTCAACGGCATCGGCACCGGCGTGGGAGACGACAAGCTGGTCTTCCTGTGGGTCCCGGACATGATCGAGCGCTACCTGGCCGAGCCGCCTGTCCTGGCACAAGCGGAGAGCTACAACCTGCAGGATGGCGAGCAGCGCCGCTACGTCCTGGCGAACCTCGAACGTCTCGTCATCAAGGCGCGAGGAGGGTATGGCGGCATCGGCGTGTTCGTGATGCCGGATCTGGGCCCGGCGTACAAGACGCGCGTGGCGCACGGCATCCTGGAGAATCCGGAGATGTTCATCGCGCAGGAGGCGCTGGACTTCTCCCGGCACGTGGTCTTGAATGAGCGGACCGGCATGCTGGAGCCGCGCCACGTGGACCTGCGGGTATTCGCCATTCAGGGCGCGGACGGGGAAGTCACGGTGTTCCCCGGCGGCCTGACCCGGGTCGCCCTGGAAGGCGGGCGCATCACCAACAACTCTTCGGGGGGACTGTGCAAGCCCACGTGGGTGCTCAGCTAGCGGCACAGACGGTCACGGCGTCGTATATCTACGCAGCGCACTACGGTTACTCCGACCGGGTCCTCCACAATGACAACCAGCTCCGCATCTTTCCCCTCGCCGACGCGTCCCAGGAACCGATGGACCAGCAGTTGTGGACCCGGCCCGAAGGCCGCTCGGTGGAGTACGGCGACCGCTTCGGCAACCGCGTGCAGCGCGTCCGCATCGTCGCGCCGCACGACCGCCTCGTGGTCGCCACGGCAGGACGGATCCGGCTGGCCGATGCGGCGCCGGCGCCCGAGGACGCCGCCCTGGACGAGGTCACCGATCTGCCGGACGGCTTCGACTTCGCGTTCAGGTCGCCGCTGATCGATCCCGAAGGCGTCGCGGCGGTGTCGCGGGAGGTCGCAGGCGACGCCGGCTCCCTGCTGGCGGCGGTACGCGCGACCGTCGAATGGGTGCACGGCGAAATCGGGTACCGGCGCGGCGCCACCGGGGTCACGACCACTGCCGAGCAGGTGCTGGCAACCAGGGAAGGAGTGTGCCAGGACAAGACCCACCTGGCCCTGGGCATGCTGCGCGCGCTGGGCATCCCCTGCCGCTACGTCAGCGGGCTGCTCACGGGACAGGTGGGAGAGACCCACGCCTGGCTGGAGGTGCTCCATCCGCGGTCCGGCTGGGTCGCGGCCGACCCCACCCGTGGCGTCCTGTTTCCGCCCGCCAGCGACTACATCAAGCTGGCCGTCGGCCGCGACTACTCGGACGTCTCGCCGGTCTCCGGATCGTTCCTGTCGAAAGGCGCGGCTACCGACTGCGCGGCCATCTCCGCGGTGCGGTTTGCCGACACCGAGGTCGTGTTCGATGATGCGCTCGAACTGCTTTCGACCGCCTACGTCGTCAGGAACGGCGCCTGACCGTCCGAGAACTTCCGAAGGAACGGCACGACATGGATCCAAGAACGATGAGCCTGGGAACCGATCGCTGGCTGACCGACTCCCGCGTCTACAACCTGATCTGGCTGGGGCGCTGGATCGAGCGCGCCCAGAACGTCGCCCGCATGCTCCTGTGGGCGGCCGAGCACGAGGCGACCAACGACCTGCGGGACGTGCTCGGCATTGCCGCCGACATGCGCGGCATCACGGTGGCGGCCGACGACTCGGCGCTCGAGGTGCTGTTGACCCGCGACAGCGGCGCATCGCTGCGCGGCTGCCTGGAAGCGGCCCGCTACAACGCCACCCACGTGGCCCCGGTCGAGGTGACCCGCATCGTCGGCACCGCCATCGAGACGCTCAACCGGCACGACCCGACCTGGTCGCCGGCGGACCTGGCGGCGCTGATGCGGAGCATCCTGGCCACGCTCGACGAGCTGCACGGCGCGGTCGAGGAAGCCTGGTTCCACTCCGACGCGCTCTCCGAGGAAGAGGTCTACCGCCGCTTCGTCCAGCAACAACAGCAGCAATAGCAGGCACAGCCCATCGTGGCCGCTTGGAATCATAGCGAATTCGCTATACTCATTCACTACGAGGACTCAGAGACTCGGGAAGTTTCGATAGTTTCGAAACGTAAACCACGACTGCTTGGGTCCCGATAACTTGAATGGTGTACGATCCAAGGCGTACGTCCAGTGATCTATCACAGCCCGATCCCCGGTAATTCGGCTCTCTTCTATCAAGTCGTAAATCTCTTTACACTCCAGATTGTCTACTCGCTCGCCGAGAATCACACCCCTGATGCACTCAGGAGGAACATCCGCCACGTAGACCGGAAAATTGCCACTCATCCCCTTTAGTTTGCAGTCCATCAGATTCCTCGCGACACGTACTTCCTTTTCGAACCTCCACTCAATTGACTTGTCACACACTTCAGAGATCGGAATTTCTTCCTCAAAATACAATGTCACGTCGCGGATTGGTCGATCCCGTGAATACTGAACCTCAAATGTCCACTCGAAGAATTCATGATTGCCGTCGAATTCTATGACCGCTCCAGCAAATGCTTCGGCGTAATGAGCCCACATTGGCAGCGACTTCCATGTCTTCGACAGACTGAGAAAACCTACATGAGCATCCAGGGATTCGCGCAGTTCACGGGAATGGCGATCATGACAACGCTCTTCGTCGGCTTTCGTGTAGTCGAACTCAATGGGTCGTCGAGGCGCTGCAAGGCTAAACTCGTAAGACACTCTTCCTTGACGTACATAGCCTTCTGGCACCACGAGACGAGGCACCAACTCAAACGGATCATTAAAGGCACCAGGCTGCGTGAACCGAATCGTGTGATCGATGAGGATATTCTTCAATCGATCCATCGTCACGTACTTGTATAATTGCATCTTTTTCGCGATCGACATCTTTCCGAAATGACCGATACTATGTAGTCTTATCTATCACATCGTCATCCCGCAGCCAGCACCCAGCCGTGGTGTTGCTGTGTTAAGAAATGGCCGAGTACCAGGTTCGGCTTCATCATGATCTCGTCCTCGGAGTACGCCTCGGGCAGCCCCGTTTCGTCGCTGTAGAGAAGTCGAGAATGGTCTGCTTCACCTGATCGCGCGTCGCCTGCTTCTTCTCCCAATCGCGGATCCGGTCCAATTCCTCTCGCAGTATTGCGTAGAGGTCGACCGCGACCTGCTTGATCCGCTTGATGTCTGCCGGTGGCAGCTCTTCCTTCTTGAGAAGGTCGAACAGGGCCAGCGTGGGCTGGTCGAGGCCCTCCCGGAGGGCGCGCGCCTGCTCATCGTCGAGATCGGCGACGAACTTCAGCAGCGCCTCGAAGGTTCTCTCGATCGTCACGCGGTCCTTTTCCCGATCATAGTCGGCGACCAGTCTCTCGTAGTGCTGCTGGAAGTCGGTGCGCAATGGGTTCTGCGCGAGCATGATGGCGAGGCGTTTCTCGATGGCGTCCTTGAGATTCCCCGGCCCGAGCAGGTTATCGCCAAGCCGCGACCAGTGCTCCAGGTCATCCACCGCCGAGCTCCGCTTCGATCTCTTCAATGGTCGGCAGGCTGCCCTTGAGATCGTCCGGAAGTACCTCGACCAAACGGGTCTCCCAGTCCGCGACGCCGAGGGGTTTGGCGAGGTCGCGCAGAGCGTACTCCACCACCAGCCGGTCCTTGCCTTTGCAGAGCAGCAGGCCGATAGTGGGCGCGTCGTCGGGGTGGCGCATCAGGTCGTCCACGGCGGAGAGGTACAGGTTCATCTGGCCGACGAAGGCGGGGCTGAACGGGACCGCCTTGAGTTCGACTACGACGAAGCGGCGCAGTCGGAAGTGGTAGAACGACGCGAAAATCGCTGTCGCCGACCTCAAGGAGCACTTGCCGGCCGACGAAGGCGAATCCGGCTCCCATCTCCAGCAGGAAGCGTTGGATATGGTCCACGAGTCCCTGTTCGAGCTCCCGCTCCGTGCGCGGCTCTGCAGTGCCGAGGAAATCGAACAGGTACGGGTCCTTGAACGACTGCGTGGCCAGTTCGGAGTCGGCGGGTGGCAGCGTCCGGGGGAAGTTGGTGACGGCGTTGCCCTGACGCTCGTGCCGCCGGTTCTCGATCTGAACCGCGAGCACGTTGCGGCTCCAGCCCGCTTCGCGCGCCTTGGCGGCGTACCAGAGGCGCACGGTCCGGTCGTCAACCTTCTCCAGCAATGCGATGTTGTGGTACCAGGTGATTTGTGCAAGCACCTCTTGCACGACTTCGCGTTCGGGCCAAGCTGCGGCGAATGCGCGCATGTACTTGAGGTTGCGAGGCGAGAGTCCCCGCATGTCCGGGAACGCCACCCGGAGGTCGTGCGAGAGGCGATCGATGGTCCCGGCGCCCCAGCCTTCCCGCTCCTGGCGGGCGAGAATCGCCTTGCCGATGTCCCAGTAGAGCAGCACCATCGCTTGGTTTGCGGCCAGCACGACGCGCACGCGTTCGGCCCGGATGCGCTCCTTGATCTCACCGAGCAGGACCCGGTAGTCGGTAGGCAACTCTTCCCTGCCCGGCGGCGCGGGGATCGAAGCGCCCGCGAGCCGGCGTCCCAGAGATTTCCGTTCCGTCACAGGCCCAGGGTCTCGAAGTTTCGCTTGATGATCGCCTGCGCGCGAACGGTGCTGTCAGGCAGGGAGACGAGATGATCGAACTGCCCTTCCCGGCGCAGGAGGATCGCGCAATTCCGGGAGAAGTCCTCCTTGGTGAGTGCGCGTGGCCTGCCGGCGCGACTCGGCAGGGAGGGCTCGACCTCGGCCTTGACATTGAGGAAGCGGCTGTAGGAGTGGCGCCGGAAGATCAGCCCCATGACCGGCAGGAAGTACTCGTTGCTGGCGAAAGAGGATCTGGCCCGCAGGTTGTCCGCGCTGGACCAGAGCCGTTTCTCGATCTCGCCGATGTGTTCCAACCGTGTCTCTCCTGACCAGATTCCGGGATTAGCCGATCTGGTGGTCCGCCCACTTGTTGACGGTCGCGCGCTTGATGCCCGGATCGCCAGAGATCTCGGGCGCGACGGGCTCCGGTCTTCTATTGTGGACTGATCATCCGTCGCCGACCAGGCTGCGGCCCCAAACCTTCGCCTTAGTTGATCGATGGCGTCAATCGATGATCCATGACCGCGGACCGGAAGGACGTCACCGCATCGTCGATACCATCGGCGTGGAAGCGAAAGTCGGCCGGTATCGACCGGTAGCGTGAGTCCACGCGAGCCAGCAGCGCCTCCCTCCGGCCTTCGGACGCGTCCTCATTCGTCCCGGGACGCGAAACGGTCTCCCGGAACAGCGTCAGCTCGGCATCCAGGAATTCCTTGAACGCCTGGAACATCTGCTGATGCCGGGTGAACTTCTCGAAGTGATAACCCAGCGCCGCCAGCCGGATCGCCTCCGCCAGCATGGTGGGGTGGTCCTTGGAGACCTTCGCGATGAACGTGCTGTAGGCAGGGATCTGGCCGGGGGAAAGGCGCCCGCGCACCATCATCAGCGCCGGATAGACCTCGTGCGCGGCCAGGGACGGGCTCACGTGCGGCAGCGGCTTCAGGTTCTTGAACAAGGTCAGGCAGCGCTCGAAGTAGTTCTCGAGGGTGGGGTCATAGACCGAGGAATTCACCCGCAGGTATCCCTCGATCAGTTTCCCCGGATCCATCTGCGGCACGAAGTTCAGGGTGGTCGTGCTGGTCCCGGCGGTCACGTCGAGGAGCCGGCCTTCCGCTTGCATCCGGTGGTAGAGGTCCGTTCCCTTCAGGGCGGTCAGCATCCCGACCAGCGCCATCGGAATGCCGGCGTCCTGAATGAACTGGATCTGGGAACCGAACACCCGCTCGTCGTCTCCGTCCAGCCCCAGGATGAAACCGCCCATCACCTGCATTCCCTTGTGCTGGATTTTGCGCACCGCGTTCAGCAGGTAGTCCGGTTCACGCGTGCTGATGTTCTGCGGTTTCTTGGTGATCGCCAGTGCCTTCGGGTTGGGCGTCTCGATGCCCAGGAAGACGCCATTGAAGCCGGCTGAGATCATCGCGTCCATCACCGACTCCATGCGGGCCAGGTTCACGCTCGCCTCGGTGAACAGCCGGAACGGATACCCGTGAGCTCGCTGCCACTCCGCGATTGCCGGCAACAGCTTCAGTGCGTCGCGCTTGTTGCCTATGAAATTGTCGTCGACCAGGAACAGGTAGCCGCGCCAGCCCAGCCGGTACAGCGCTTCGAACTCCTCCACCATCTGTTCCGGACACTTGGTGCGCGGCACGCGGCCGTAGAGCTTGGTGATGTCGCAGAACTCGCAGTCGAACGGACAGCCGCGCGAGAATTGCACGCACATGGCGTGATAGTCCTGCAGCTCGACGAGGTCGAAGCGCGGGATGGGCGTCCGCGTGACATCGGGCTTGCGCGGCTCGCGATACATCGGTTTGGCTCTGCCTGCTTCGAGGTCCTGCAGGAACCGGGCGAAGGTCTCCTCCGCCTCGTCCAGAACGAAATGGTCGACGCCCTCGATCTCCTCGTGGCACGCGGTCGGATACAGCCCGCCCGCGACCACGGGCACGCCGGCACGGTTGCACCGGTCGATCACCGTGCGCAGCGATTCCCGCTGCACGATCATGGTCGACGTGAACACCGTGTCGGCCCAGTCGAGGTCGGAGTCCTCCAGAGGGGAGACGTTCATGTCGATTACCCGCAGGTCGTACTCCGGAGGGAACATCGCCGCGACCGTGAGCAGCCCGAGCGGCGGGAATGCGGCCTTTGCGCCGAGCATCTCCAGGGCGTAGTTGATGCCCCAATAGGAGGGCGGATGGTCGGGATATACCAGCAGGGCATTACGCACGGCCGAGTTCCCGTTGCGTGAGTCCCGTTGTGAGACGTTCACCATGCATCAGTGGAACGCGATCACTCTTCTCCTTCGTCGGAGACGAAGATCCCGGAGCCGACGATGCGTTTCTGATCGGAGTTGGGTACCGGGAAGCCCTTGGCGTAGCCGATCGTCGGAGAACCGGTCTCCTCATCGCCGTCGATCGTCGGATCGTCGAAGTGGTACCTGAGAAGCGTGCCTTCCTCGTTCTCGCGCGCTCCCTCAGATTCCCCCTTCTCATTGACTCCTGGATAGCACAGTACCCGCGAGGTGTCGACTATCGGCGCTTCGGCCAGCCACAGTGGTAGCCGGGGTCGGCGCGTGCCGTCTCCCGCAGCATACGCGCGGCCGCGACTTCTGCCGTCAGCTTGGCGTATACCTCGTCCATGGAGATGTCGGCGCCCGAGCCCGGTGCAAAGCCGCAGTCAGGGTTGAGGGTGATCCGCTCCGGCGCGACGAATTGCAGCGCCGCTTCCACCCGCTGCACGATCTGAGCAGCGGTATCGATCTGCCCGGGCGTTACGCTGACGCAGCCGAGACCGATCTGCAGTTCCTCCCGCAGATCGCGCAACACCTGCATGTCGCCGGCCTCCGGAGTGGTGAACTCCAACGTCAGGTGCTGCGCTTGCAGGCGATTGAGCTGGGCGACGATAGGCGCGTAGCCGCCGCGATGGCTGTGCTCACCGCGCGCACGCGCACCGGCGCGCCGACAGAGGTGCACGGCGGTCGTCACGTCCGCAGCCATGGCGCGATGACCGCTCAACACCTGGTTCACCATGTCCACCGAAAAGTCGGCCGCAGCGTCGGGATCTTCGTAGCCGGCCCGGACGTCGGGATCCACGAACAGGCACAGGTGCGGGTCGTCGATCTGAATCACATCCGCCCCGGCGTCACACACCAGTTCCACCTCGCGTCGCAGGATCGGCACGCAGTCGCGCACGAACTCCTCTCGCGTGGGATACGCCTGCGACGAGCGCTGCGCATCCCACATGCGTTCGCCGAGCAGCGCCGGTGCCGGCAACGTGGCTTTCACGGCACGCGACGTCACGCTCTTGAGAAACGCAACCTCACGGGCGATGAACCCCGCCGCTTTGGGCGCCAGCTTGTCGACCACCACCGTCCATGGGCGACCGTCGGCAGGGTTGGCCGAAAGCTCGAAGCCGTGGGCCAACTCCGCAATCACGCCGATGTAGGACCGGCGCCGCCACTCACCGTCGGTGACTACGTCGAGACCGGCGTGCTCCTGCATGGCGACGACGTAGCGGACGGCGGCGTCCATCCGCGCGCCGTAGTCCTCCGCGGCAAGGGACCCGGAGGCACCGACGAGGTCGCGAACGAATTGTGGCCGCGGTACGGAACCTACCACCGAAGTGGGAAACAGGAGGCGCTCGCGATGGTCACCCACGCGCGCCACCGCCGTCCCAGTGCGCGCGCGCCAGCTCGAAGTCCTGCTGGGTGTCGATCTCCACGTACTCTCCGGGCGTGTCGACGTGCGCGATTGGCACGCCCTGTTCCAGCATCTCCTGGTACAGGTGGATGAGGTAGGCCTTCTCGAATGACGGCGCCTCTCGGAAGCTGGCACCGGCGTAACGGCGCCGGCAGCGATGATAGTGCTCTCTCAAGAGCGTGGCTCCCGAGCGGGAGAACTTCGAGACGCCGGTGAACTCGCCGTACGCGGCGGACTCCCCGATGTCGCGATGGATGCGCATGATCCGTCCATCCGCCGCGATCACCTTCTCGGCGTCGTCCGCCGGGTGGTCAGTGCGGTAGCGGTAGCGGTCGGACCACTCCGTGTCCACGACCAGAGCGATGTCGTGGCAGTCGTCCATCACCCGCCGAATGACCTCCGGGGTAAACAGGATGTCGGAGTAGCAGCAGATGAATGGCCCGTCCATCAGATCCTCGGCGTGCATCAGGGAGGCAAGGATGTTGTTGCGCTCCCAGTTGGCGTTGGTCCGGAACGTGAGCCGGGGATACGCTGCGCGGACGACGTCGATCCGGTAGCCACCGATGAAGCAGACATCGTTGATGCCGTTGTCCTGGAAGGCCGCCAGCACCCAGTCGAGTATGCGCTTCCCGCCCACCTCGGCGAAGCACTTGGGCGTGTTCTCCGTGGCAGGCATCAAGCGACTGCCGCGCCCGGCTCCGATGATGATGCCGCGCGTGCCGGAACTCATGGCTCCATCCGCGCCACCGACCGGCCGTAGCCCATCGGCATCGCCGACGTTCTCCACGGGCCGTGTCATCCCTGGAGGAACAGCCCCGGTACGAACGGATGGGGCAGGAAGGGATGGGCGGGCATCACGCGCACCGTGGCGGCCACCCTCCCCGTCCTTTGGCACACCGCGCTGGCACGGTAGGTCGCCGACTCGCCGTGCCGTTCGATCAGCTCCATCGGCGTGCTCTGACCGTCGACAATCTCGTCGTCGCCCGGCTGCAGGTCGATGCTGCCGGGCAGCGCGCCGTGATAGAGCGCCACCTGCACGTCGGACGGCTCCAGTCCGCCCAGCCGGACCCGCGCGGTGACGTCCAGTGAGTCGCCCACCTCGAGCGTGGCTGCGCTGTCGGAGTGGAGCTGCTCGACCGCGATCCCCGGCCAGTGGTGGTGCAGCCGCTGCAGATGGCCGGCGAGCTCCGCGGCGTCCCGGTAGCCCGAGTCGCGCAGCCGGCGGGCGTGCGCGAGCGCCGGTTCGTAGAGGTCGCCGTGATACTCGGCGACCATGCGCTGCGCGCTGAAGTGCTCGCCGATCACGGTCATGGAATGCCGCATCTTGGCGATCCACGCGCGCGGCAGGCCGTCGATGCTGCGGTCGTAGAACATGGGGATGACCATGTGCTCCAGCTCCGCGAACACGGCGTCGGCCTCCAGCTCGTCCTGGATGTTCTCGTCCTGGTAGGTCTCGCCGGAACCCACGGACCAGCCGATGTCGGGGCTGTAGGCCTCGTCCCACCAGCCGTCCAGGGTGGACACCATCAGCGATCCGTTGACCGACGCCTTCATGCCGCTGGTGCCGCTGGCCTCGTGCGGCCGGCGCGGGATGTTGAGCCACACGTCGCAGCCCGCGACCAGGTAGCGCGCCACGTTGATATCGTAGTCGTCCAGGAAGACCATCCGGCTGCGCAGGTCGTGCTCGGTCGCGAACTGGACGATGCGCCGGATCATCTCCTTGCCCTGGTGGTCGTTGGGGTGCGACTTGCCGGCGAAGATGATCTGCACCGGTTGCTCGCGGCTGCTGAGCAGCCGCACGAGGCGTTCCGGTTGCCGGAACAGCAATCCCGGGCGCTTGTAGCCGGCGATGCGGCGCGCGAAGCCGATCGTCAGGGCGTCCGGGCGCAATGCCACCTCGGCCGCCCGCAAATCGGCCTCCGCGGCCCCTTCGCGCCGCATCTGCGCCACGATGCGCCGGCGGGCGAACCAGATCACCCGTTCGCGGCGCCGCTCGTGCGTCCGCCACAGCTCCTCGTCGGCGATGTTGTCCACCTGCCGCCACACCGCCACCTCGGGCGCGTGCTTGGCCACCGCCGGCCCCAGGTAGCGCACCAGCAGCTCCTGGACGTCATGCGAGATCCAGCTCCGCAGATGGACGCCATTGGTGATGTGGCGGATCGGCACCTCGTCCGCCGGCACGCCCGGCCACAGGCTGCGCCACATGCGGCGCGACACCTGGCCGTGCAGCTTGCTGACCCCGTTGCAGTGCGCGGCCAGGCGCAGGGCGAGCGGCGTGAGCCCGAACTGCCCGTGCGCGTCGCCGTCGTGCCCGATGCGGCCCAGCGACAGGAACTCGTGCTCGTCCAGCCCCAGGGCGGAGCGCAGCGCTCTGGCCTGGTCCAGCACCAGGTGCGGGTCGAAGGTCTCGTTGCCGGCCGGGACGGGTGTGTGGGTGGTGAACACCGTGGTGCTCCACACCGCCTGCCGTGCCTCGAAGTAGCTCATCGCGTGCTCGTGCATCAGCTCACGGACCCGCTCCAGGGCCAGGAACGCCGAGTGCCCCTCGTTCATGTGGGTCACCGCGACCGGGATCTCCAGGGCGCGCAGCGCGCGAATGCCGCCGATGCCCAGCAGCAGTTCCTGGCGCAGGCGCATGCGGCGGTCCGACACGTAGA
Source organism: Spirochaetaceae bacterium (assembly GCA_028820215.1). The sequence goes on from JAPPKD010000108.1 coordinate 50,811, forward strand.
GCTGACCGGTGATCTCGCGCGTCGACGGGTCGTTGGCGTCGATGTCGGTGTCGAGCAGATAGAGCGGCACGCGTCCCACCCGGACGCGCCAGATGCACGCATGTGCCCGTTCTCCGCCCAGATCCACGGTAACCGTCACCGGCTCGCCGTCTGCAGAAGTGCACAGCATGAGAGGCATGTTGTAGAAGTCGTTGGCCGGATAGCTCTCGAGCTGGTGGCCGTCCATGGTGACGCGCTGGCGGAAGTAGCCGGTGCGGTAGAGCAGCCCGACGCCCACGACCGGCAACCCCAGGTCGGAGCAGCTCTTCAGGTGGTCGCCGGCCAGCACCCCCAGGCCGCCGGAATAGATCGGCAGGGTGGCGTCCAGGCCGAACTCCATGGAGAAGTACGCGACCACGGCGTCGCGAGGCCCGGAGTACCACGGATCGGCCTGCAGGTAATCGTGGTAGTCGGCGATGACCTGGTCCATGTGGGCGAGGAATGCCTTGTCCCGCTCCATCTCGTGGAGCCGCTCCTGCGGCAGCTCGCTGAGCAGCCGCAGAGGGCTCTGCTGGGCCTGCTCCCATGCGTCGGCGCCGAACCGCATGAACAGGCGGATGGCGTCGAAGTGCCAGGTGATCCAGAAGTCGTGGGCCAGCTCGGCCAGGGGCGCCAGGCGCTCCGGGAGGTGGGGCTTGACGGTAAAGGTGAGTCGATTCGCCATTCGTGACCCTCGTAGCGGAACGGCTCCAAGAACCGTTTCCAGGGTGCGTCATTAGTCCCCGGAACGCCTTGCGCCGTCCACCGTCTGGCGCACCTGCCCCCGGCGGTGGTACCCATTGACCACGGTGCAGGGCACTTCCGGGGCGTCCATGACCCGCCGCGGCCGGCCGGAGCCGCTGGGCGCGACCGTGCTCGACGGCGCCACGCAGTTCGCGCTGTTCAGCCGGCATGCCACGGCCGTGACCCTGGTGCTGTTCGACGACGCCGGGAGCCCCGCGCCGAGCGCGAGGATTCCGCTGAACCGCACGGGGGACGTCTGGCACGGAATCGTCGACGGTGTCGGCCCCGGCCACGCCTACCTGTACGGGGTGGCCGGTCCGCTGGCGCCCGCGGCCGGTCATCGCTTCGACCCGGATGTCCCGCTGTTCGATCCCTACGCCAAGGCTTACACCGGCGCCCTGCCCCCTCGCCTTCGCGCGACGGACCTGCCCGCCGACGGTCCCCGCTGCCTGGTGGTGGACGATACGTTCGACTGGGGCGACGACCGTGCGCCGCGCCATCCGCCGGCGCGGACGGTGATCTACGAAACCCACGTGCGCGGGTTCACCGTCCATCCCTCTTCGGGAGTGGCGCACCCGGGCACGTTCCGCGGTCTGGCCGAGCGCATCCCGTATCTGAACGAGCTGGGCGTGACCGCGGTCGAGCTGCTGCCGGTGACCGAGTCGGACGAGCACGCCCCCGGATCGGTTTCGGGTGAGCCGCTGGTCAACTACTGGGCCTACAACCCGATCGGCCTGTTCGCCCCCAAGCGCCGCTACGCCGCGGGAACGGAGCCCGGCAGCCAGGTGAGCGAGTTCAAGGAGATGGTCAAGGCCCTGCACGCCGCCGGCATCGAGGTGATCCTGGACATGGTGTTCAACCACTCGCCGGAGCGAGGCGCGGACGGTCCCACATTCTCCTACCGGGGCCTGGACAACAGCGTCTATTACCTGCTCGACCCCGAAGATCCGAGCCGCTACCTGGACTTCACCGGCTGCCACAACACCCTCAACTGCAACCATCCCGTGGTGCGCGAGCTGATCATCGACTGCCTCCACTACTGGGCCGTGGAGATGCACGTCGACGGCTTCCGGTTCGACCTGGCCTCCGTGCTCGGACGCGACCGGTCCGGCAACCTCAGCGCCAACACGCCGATCCTGGAGCAGATCGGCGAGGACCCGGTGCTGCGCGACACCAAGATCATCGCCGAGGCGTGGGACGCCGCCGGGGCCTACCAGGTCGGTCAGTTTCCCGGCGAGCGCTGGGCGGAGCTGAACGACCGCTTCCGCGACGACGTACGCCGCTTCTGGCGTGGTGACGGCTCTGCCGCGGCGCTCGCCACGCGGCTGACGGGAAGCGCCGACCTGTACGGGGACGACGGCCGCCGGCCCGTCCACAGCATCAACTTCGTCACCTCGCACGACGGGTTCACCCTGCGGGACCTGGTCAGCTATGCCGCCAAGCACAACGCCGCGAACGGCGAGGACAACCTCGACGGCAGCGACCACAACCTCAGCGCCAACTACGGCGTGGAGGGCCCCGCCGACGATCCCGAGATCCACGCCACGCGGCTGCGCCAGAGCAAGAACCTGATGGCGACCCTGTTCCTGTCGCTCGGCACGCCGATGCTGCTGGGCGGCGACGAGATGGCCCACACGCAGGGCGGCAACAACAACCCCTACTGCCAGGACAGCGAGGTGTCCTGGTACGACTGGACCCTGCACGTGAGCAACGCCGAGCTCGCCCGCTTCTGCCGCGAGGTGATCGCGCTGCGGGCCCGCCACCCCGCGCTGCGCCGCGACACGTTCTACGAAGACGACGGCTCGGAGATACGCTGGCTGGACCCGCGCGGTGCGTATCCCGACTGGAGCAGCGGGGAGCCCCGGCTTGCCGTGTGCCTGCACGACGAGGCCCTGGACCTCTGCCTGATCCTGAACGCCGCCGAGGAACCGTGCGAGTTCGCCGTCCCCGCCGCGCTCTGCGGCGGCGCATGGCGGCGGACGATCGACACGGCGCTGCCGTCGCCGCACGACATCTGCGATCTCGGCCAGGCGCTGCCGATCACCCCCCAGGAGGCCTATCACGCGGCCCCCCGCTCCCTGGTCCTCCTCGCGGCCGCGTCCGGCGAGTAGATTGTGCACATAATCATATAAAGGAGCTGAGTATCCGCAGGGACCTGGTGTACCGGCCGCGCGAGCGGCCGGGCCGCCAGATCCCTGCCAAAGGCGGGGCTGGGCCAATAACCGGAGCCCCGTGGGCTCCGGTTATTGGGGCGGGAGGTTCGCAGCCGGGATCGTCTCCTGCAGGGCGTGCAGCTCTTCCAGGTAGCGGCGGGCGGCGCCGTCCCAGTACACGATGTTGCGCCGCGCGTTGTTGCGCGCGCGGCGGATCTGCGCGGCCGTGGCGTGACGGAAGAACCACGTGCAGCGCGCCATCGCGTCCAGGAACGCGTCGGCCTGGTAGTCCCCGAACAGCACGCCATACCCGCTCACGGTCGAGCCCCGAAGCTGCAGCGGGGTCACCGTGTCGCGCAGGCCGCCGGTGGCGTGCGCGACCACCAGGCAGCCGCAGCTCATCGCCTCGAGCTGGGAGATGCCGCCGGGCTCGAACTGGGACGGCATCAGGAACGCGTCGGCGGCCAGCAGCGGCAGGCTGATCTCCTGGTAGCCGATCCGCGTGGCGACCGCGCCCGGATAGAACTCCATCAGGGCGTGCATGCCGGCGGCGAGCTCCTCGGCACGGTGGTCGTTGGGCGCGATGGGACCGCCCAGGATCGCCTGCACGCCGAGGTTGCGGAAGATCCCCTCGGAAGCCTCCAGCAGGATCTGAAACCCCTTCTGGTCGCTGACCCGATGGATCATCACGTACAGCACCTGGTCCGGATCGACCGTGAGCCCGTACTCGAGCTGCGCCAGCAGCTTGGTGCGCATGCGGGTGACCTCGTCCCGCCGCGCCTGGCTGCGGAAGCGGACGGCGTCCGGGTCGTCGGCCAGCAGCTCCGGGAACCGCCGTTCGAGCTTGGCGCGCAGCAACGGGTCCTCGGCGACACGCGCGCGCAGCCGCGGATACTGGTGCTCCTCCAGCCCGGAGCGCGACAGGCGCTGCCGCACGCCGCGCCGGAACCCGCGGGCGATGCCGTTGTTGATGCCGATCACGTCCTTCAGCAACGGCTCCAGCCCGTCGCAGTTCTGTTCGATCTGCCGCGCGTAGGAGGGGCTCACGGTGAACACCCGGTCCGCGAAGCGGATGCCGGCGGCCATCAGGTTGAACAGGCCGTCGTCACGCGGATCCGTGAACTGCGATGCGTGGTGTCCGGGGAGGTTGAACAGCCCGAACAGATCGGTGCCGTCCTCGTAGCGGCCATAACAGTCGAAGTACTGCCAGCCGCCGTTGTGGATGACGTGCACGAAGCTGGTGCGCGCGAAGGGCTCCGCATAGTGCGGATCGGCTCGGACGATGCCGGTGAGCAGGCCGGCAGCCGCGTCGTTGGTGGCGACCACCAGCGGATCGAGGTCGAAGCTGACGATCACCTCTGCCGCCGCCCGCGCCAAGCCCAGGCGGCGGCGGATGCGCTCGTTCGACCGGTAGCCCCAGTACAGCCCGTCGAACAGCTCGTGGTGGTCGAGCAGGTAGTAGGTCACCCCGTCCACCTCGCCTGAGTGCACGCCCACCTCGTAGTGCTCGTCCCCGAGCTGAAAACTCACGTTCACGCCGGAGTAGGTGATGCCGTAACGGTCGATCGCGGCCTGCATCTTCTCCACCGCGCGCGGCTCGCCGGCGCGATACAGCGGTGTGATCACGGACAGCCGCTCGCCCAGGCGGGCCAGCTCGCGCGGCAGCTCGCAGGTCACGTTGGCCAGTCCGCCGCTCTTGGAGAACGGCTCCGCCTCCGCCGACACGAACACCACCGGGCGGCTGCGCAGTCCGTCCAGCACCCGTGCCAGCAGCCGGGAGCGCCGCGTGCGGCCTTTCCCGGGGGCGGGCAGCCTGGCTACCTCGCCGCCGCGGCCCAGGCCGCCTTCCCGGTGGGCGTGAAACAGCACCCGCTTCAGGCCGAAGACGACGGCGTCATGCTCGGCGTCCTCGTAGAGGGGCAGCAGCTTCTCGTCCAGAAACCGTCCCAGACCGCCAGGAGTCGCCGCGGCGCGCGTGATCTCCCGGTACGCGAACGAGGGGTCCAGCCGCTCGCGGGACGGCGCGTCCTGCAGACGGTCGAACGAATCGCGCAGCAAACGCGGATAACCGGATTCGGCCGTCCGGCCGTCCGGGTCGTCGTCGGCGATCCGGTCGATGCGCAGCAGCTTCACCCGCTGCCGGTAGCTCACGGAGGTGGTCAGCGTGGAGTGCCGCAACTCCTCTCCCGTGTAGTGGGCGTAGCGGCGGGTGACCGGCGAGTAGGTGGGATCCGCCACCACGTAGCGCCCGGCGGGATCGATCGAGGCAGAATCCGGCGAGGAGGCGGCGGCGCGCATGTCGATGCTCACCGTGGCGCTGTCCGCCGCGAAGCTGCACACGGCCAGCCAGAGTCCCTCGGGGGCGGGCTTGATCACCGCGGCCACCTGGTGGTGGTCGGTAGGCACCAGCGTCCCGCGGCCCGGGTTGCGGCGGTGGATGGCGTACACGTCGCGGAAGATGCGCTCGACGCTGCGGTCGGCGGCGCTGTCGAACTGGTTCCAGTCGACGTAGACGTTGTCCGGAAACACCTTCCACGCCTCGCCCTCGGCATTTCCCTCGAAGTCCATCACCACGTTGCTCAGAAACGACGTGAGCGTGAGCACGGGCCGCAAGTTGTCGCGGCCGAAGGTGTTGACCGGGCGGCGCTCGTCATGGTTGCCGAACATCCCGATCAACTCGGTGCCGGGCGGCAGTGCGCCGCGGTAGTGCTGGTCGTACAGGTGGTAGACTTCGCCGACCGCGGAGGTCCCCTGGGCGATGCGCTCGCAGATCTTGAACAGCGCCGAGTTGTACGAAACGATGCCGACGCGGCTGAGGTACTGCTCGCGTCCCCAGTACGCCTCGGCAAGGTGGACGTAGAAGGGCTTGCCGGCCGCATGCGCGGCCTGCTCCATCTCGCGCATCAGCAGGTAGTGCAGCGGGCTGGCGATCAAGTCCCGGCACGCCGAGTCGAAGAACCCGGTGGTGACATAGTGGTCGTCGACCCGTTCGTTGACCACGATGGTGCCCTCGACCTGCTCCTCGTCAGAACGGGGGCCGGCCGGCACCGCCGGGGTGTTGTTGCGCTTCATCATGATCGGCAGGGCGTGCGAGATGTCGCAGCGCACCCCGTCGACGTCGAACCGGTCGATCAGGGCGCGCACCGAATCGACCAGCCACTCCCATACCGACAGGCGCCGGTAGTTGAGCAGCACGCCGTCGTTCCAGCTCCCGTAGCGGCCGTCGGTCGAGGAGCGCGCGACCAGGGTGCCGTCGTCGTCGAAGCACTGCACGACGTCCTCATCCGGCACGTCGTCGTGCACCCTTCGATTGAGGTGCGGGATCACGTCCAGCAGCACCTTGATCTCAAGCTCGTGGGCGGCGGCGACCAGGGTCCGTAGGCCGTCGTTCCCGCCGAGCGCCGGCTCCATCTCGGTCAGGCTCTCCGGCGCGAACGGCGAAGGCGAGGTTGCGTGGCCGGTCCAGTCCTCGCGGTTGCTGCCGCGTTTCTGCGCGCCCAGCACGTAGATGGCGGTGAACCCGTACTTGCGCTTGATCTCCGGGAGATGCGCGGCGATGTCCGCGAACGTGCCCTGGCGGATCACCTGCCCGTGCTCGTTGTAAACCAGTCCCGGATGCTCGCCGTCAGCCCAGTAGGCGCGGGTGTGTCCGTGGATGTCGGGAAAGATCTGCAACACCAGCTCGCCGCGGAGGTCGGGCAGCACGTTGATGCGCCCGCTGCACTCGGCGTCCTGAACCCACTCCCGGCGGCCGCTGTCGAATTCTCTCGCCACGCAGAAGTCGAAGTGCCCGAGCTCGTCGAATCGCCAGGTGGCGGTGTGCGGTGATCCCGGCGACGACCGGGCCAGATCGACATCCACGTAGTCCAGGTCCGCCTCGCTCGGATAGCGCCGTTGGCCGCGGCCCCGGTAGATCCGGAGCCGGTACCGGCCGCGGCTGCGTGGGAGATCGAAGCTGAAGTGGTGCTCCGTCCCCTGCATGGCGGTCAGGAACGTCCGCGCAAGCGGAGCGGCGAATTCCTTGGGGGCGAGCATGCGCTCCAGCAGCAGGTTGGCGTGGTTGCGCACCTCGTCCAGGTCGTGCCCGGAGGCGGCGACCAGCAGCCGCAACACCTCGCGGCGCACCGAATCGCCGCCGTACGCCTTGGCGCGCTGTGCGGTGCGCTCCAGGCGACGCATGGCGGACACGCAGATGGCGGGGTCGAAATCCAGCGGCGCGTCGGCGCGCCGTGCGTTCAACTGGCGCAGCGTCGCCTGCCTGAGCGCCTGCGAGAAGCGCATCGGCCGCCGCTGCCGCTCCGGCTCGGGCTCGGCCGGGGTCAGTCCCGCGATCGGCTGGCGCAGGACGCCGAACAGGCGTTCCAGGGCCTCGCGCCTGGGTGCGTCCAGCGGCTCCACGTGCGAGTAGCCAGTCTCGATCGCGCGCTCTTCCAGCCGCAGTATGGAGAGCAGCGCTTCCGGCACCGTACCGCCGCGATCCACCTGCTCCGCGGCCAGCAGATCGAACAGGCGCAGGCCCAGGTAGATCGTCGGCTGACGCAGCTCCAGCGGTCCCTGCCCGACTCGCGCGACGACCCCGGTCTCCCCTTCCTCGTAGAGGCAGGTGGCTTCCGGCGCTTCCCTGATCAGCACGAATCGCCGCCGTTCGAGCGCCTGGCGGCCCTCGCCGCCGATCGCGGCGATCGCTTCATGCGTGAGGCGGACGGCGGCATCCAGCCGTTCGATCAGCCGCGCGTCACGGTTGAATCGGTCGGCGGTCGTCGGGCTCTTCGTCGCCGCCGCAACCGCCTCCGCACGGACGGCAGCCGTCCGCTCCGCGTGCTGCTCCGGGACAGCGGCGCTCCACTCCGTGTCCGGCAGGAAGGGAAACGCCCGCTGCTCCGCGAACGCGCGTGCGACCGCCGCCCGCACGGCGGTGTGGTCGATGGCGGCCACCGTCAGCGGCATCGTCAGACAGCCGCCGACCCCGACGACTTCCGTGGCGCCGGGCATCATGCGGCCCCGGCGCGGGGGGTTTCGCGGAGGCGCATGGCGGTTTCAGGATAGCCTGTCGCGGGACGGTCGGCCAACTCGGACCGGGCGTTCCTGTACGTTACCGTATCGGCCCCGGAATCCTGGACAACCCTGAACCGACCCGACTAGGATTCACCCCATGAAACGCGTGACCAGGACCGTCGCGGCGGCGATCGCCGCTCTCATCGTGTGCGCTGCCGGTGCGGTCGCCGAACCGGTCAGGATCGGCGTGCTGCTGCCTTCCTCGGGGGTCTACGCCGGACTCGGCGGCGACCAGACGCTGGCCCTGGAGCTGGGCTTCGACGAGTTCGGCCGCGAGGTGGCCGGTCGCCCCATAGAGCTGATCCATGCCGACAGCGAAGCGAATCCGGGCACCGGCCTGGCGCTGATCAAGAGACTGGTCCTCAGGGATGAGGTGGACATCGTGGTGGGCATCATCTCCTCCGCGGTGGCCGGCGCCGTGCGTGACTTCGTGCACAACGCCGAGGTGCCGCTGATCGTCACCAACGCCGGCAACGACGCCCTCACCGGCCCGCTCTGCAGCCCGTGGATCCTGCGCTCTTCATTCTCCAACGCGCAGATCAGCCGCGAGATGGGGCCGTGGATGGCTGCCCGGGGCTACCGGAACGTGTTCCTGATGGCGTTCGACTACGCGGCGGGACACCAGGCCATGGAGGCGTTTCGCTCTGGCTTCGTCGCCGCCGGAGGCACCGTCATCGGCGAGGAGTATCCGCCGCTGGGCGAGACCGAGGACTTCGGCCCTTACCTGGCGAAGGTGAAGGCCGCGAACCCGGATGCGGCGTACGTGTTCTTCGCAGGCGGCCCGGCAATCCAGTTCGTCAAGGAGTGGGCGGCCTTCGGGCTGAAGGACGAGATCCAGCTCGCCGGCGCCGGCTGGCTCAACTCCGCGCTGTACGTCAACGCGCAGGGCATGGACGCGGAGGGAACCCTGGGGATCCTCAACTACGTGCCGTCGATCGACCTGCCTGCGAACCACGTCTTCCAGGAGAAGTTCCGCGCCGCGCACGGCCGTGACGGGTCGGAGTTCGGCGTCGCCGCCTACGACACCGCCCGCCTCATCGTCGAGGCGCTGAAGGCCACCGGCGGCAACACCGACGACAAGGCGGCCCTGGTCGCGGCGATGCGCGAGACCAGCTTCGACGGCCCCCGCGGCCCGTTCCGCATCGATCCGGCCACCAACAACGTGATCCAGAACGTCTACATCTTCGAGGTCCAGGCCCAGGGCGACGGCGTCGCGGCGGTCGTCCAGGACATGGTCGCCGACGTCCAGGACCCGCCCAACGGCTGCGAGCTGTAGCAGTCCTCGTGCAGTACTCGGTAGTCCTCGACGCGATCGATGAGCCGGGATTCGAGGGGTACTACTACGCCCACATCCCGACGCTGGACCTGACGACACAGGGCAAGGGGATCGAGGGTGCGATGCAGGCCGCCAGGGACCTGGCGGAGTTATGGGTGGCTGAAAGGCGCTCGCGGGGTGAACCCGTTCCGCGGGAGTCAGATGCCCTGATCGCCCGCATCGAGATCCCCGATGCCGTTCTCAGCCCGTGAGATCCTGTCAAAGCTGCATCGCGCCGGGTTTGTCGAGGTCCGACAATCGGGTTCGCACAAGGTGCTGAGGCATCCGGATGGAAGGCAGACCTACGTCTCGATGCACCCAGGCACTCTACCGACAGGTACGTTTCGCAAGATCCTCAAGCAGGCCGACCTGACGCTCATTGAGTTCCGCAGGCTGTGAGTCGTCGCACGCTGCCATGATGCGAAATCCAGTGGAGTCGGGGACGTGACGCTGCTGGTGCTCTGTGGCTTGCCCAGCGTGGGCAAGCTGACGATCGGGCGTGAGGTCGCCGGGATCACCGGGTACCGACTGTTCCATCTCCACCTACTGGTAGACATGATCGGCGTGCTGTTCGATTTCGGGAGCGCCGGGTTCCGCGACCTACGCGACATGCTGCTGCCCCAGATCATCCGCCGCGCGGCGGTCGCCGAAGGGCCGGAAGCGCTCTCCGGGGTGATTCTGACGATGATGTTCGAATCCACCGTGAACGGACCGTGGTTTCACGGTATCTCCGCGGACGTAGAGCAGGCCGGCGGCCGCGTGGTTCTGGTGGAGCTCACATGCGACCAGGAGCAGCATGCCGCCAGACTCACCAGTCCCGAACGACGCCAGTTCAAGAAACTGGTGTCTGTGCCGCTGTTCGAGGAGATTCGGGCGGCCGGCCACTTTCGAATGCCGGACTCCGTGTCTCCCGACCTGGTCATCGACACCACCAAGCTCAGTCCGAGGGCGGCGGCGCAGAGCATCGCCCGGTTCCTTCCGACATAGAGGTGATGAGGGACAGTCATTTCCTGCCGACGAAGCCATACCAAGTAAAACAGTTAGCTGCGTCAGCCTTGGGCGCGGAGCATTCCAGTTCCAACCGGCTTGGCCAGCCTTCTTCAGGTGGTGTGTTGCCCAGCTTGCCCGTAACGCGCGTTACAATTGGTCTTTAACTCCAACCGGTGAGGAGGGGATCCATGTCGACATGTCCCGCAGGGCGGATGCGCGCGCTGCGAAACCGCCGGCGTGCGTGTTCCGACCGGGAGATTCGGATCGCCATGCCGGATGCCCGTTCCGAACACGTGCGAGAGCGAGTGGCGCAGTCCGTCGCCCGCCTCGATCCCGCTCAAGAAGCCCATGCGCTCGCATGGATCGAGGCGGTTGCCGATTTTGAGCATCAGGCGCGGTGACGTTCTTGGTCTCCGATTCGCTGCGAGACATGATCCGATGACGGAACAGCCGTGCTCCTCGATCCTGGCTTCCTGATCGTCCAGACCCTCAACGGGCTGCAGCTCTCGGCGCTGCTGTTCCTGCTGTCGATCGGGCTGTCCGTGGTGTTCGGGCTGATGAACTTCATCAACCTGGCGCACGGAACGCTGTTCATGGTCGGCGCGTACCTGGCCCTGAGCGCGGTCCGCGCCTTCGAGTCCTTCTGGCTGGCCCTGCTGCTTGCCCCGCTCGGCGTCGCCCTGATCGGAGGACTGCTCTACCTGGTCCTGCTGCGCCACATGCAGCGGGCCGACCCCATGAAGCAGGTGCTGGTGACCTTCGGCCTGATCTTCGTCGGCATCGAGACGGTCGACATCATCTGGGGATCGCTGCCGCACATCATCGACGTGCCGGCGCTGCTGTCCGGCCGCGGCTCCGTGCTGGGACAGGTCTATCCCACCTACCGCCTGTTCATCATCGCCCTGGGCGTGGCTGCCTTCCTGTTGCTCTACCTGGGGCTGGAGCGCACCCGCGTCGGCGCCATCGTGCGCGCCGGCGTGGACGACCGCACCATGGTGGCGGCGCTCGGCATCGACATCGGCCGCGTCTTCTTCCTGGTGTTCTGCCTGGGGTGCCTACTGGCCGGAGTCGCCGGCGTGATCGCGGCGCCGGTGCTCTCCATCGCGCCGGGGATGGACATGAAGGTGCTGATCCTGGCCCTCATCGTCGTGGTGCTGGGCGGCCCCGGCAGCCTCAAGGGCGTGGCCCTCGGCTCGCTGATCATCGGCATCGCCGACACCTACGGCCAGGTCGTGCTTCCCGAGCTGGCGCGGGTGACGATCTACGCCCTGATGGCCCTGATCCTGCTCATCAAGCCGGCCGGCCTGATACCCGTCCGCAGCGGGAGCTCCTGATGAGCGGGCGCGACCCCCTTCAGCTCCCGGTGGCGGCGATGCTCGCGGGCGTCGCCGTCGCCGCCTGGTTCGGGGCCGGTTACTTCGGCATGGAGCTGCTGGCCGAGGTGGCGATCCTGGCCATCTTCGCCATGAGCCTCGACCTCCTGGTGGGTGCCGCCGGCATGGTCTCGCTCGGGCACGCGGGCTTCCTGGCCCTCGGCGCCTACGCCACCGCCGCCGCCACGGTCCTCTGGGGCTGGCCGCCGCTCGCGGCGGTGGGGCTGTCGGTGGCGACCGCGGCGGCGATCGCCGTGGGCGTCGGCTTCTTCGCGGTGCGCCTGACCGGCGTGTTCTTCATCATGATCACCCTCGCCATCGGGCAGATGGTCCATGCCTACTTCGTCAAGGCGCGGGTCTTCGGCGGAGATAACGGCATGGCCGGCACGCCCCGTTTCGATCTCGCCCCGCTCGGGCTGGACTCCGGAGATCCGGCGGTGTTCGCCGCCTGCGTCCTCATCGCCGCGCTGCTGGTCTACCTGGCCCTGCTGATCCTTCGCCGGTCTCCATTCGGCATGATGCTCACGGCCATTCACCAGAACCCGGGCCGGCTGGCGTCGCTCGGGTGCCCGGTACGGCGCTACAAGCTGGCAGCCTTCGGCGCCGCGGGCGCGGTCGCCGGTCTGGCCGGCGCCCTGATGGCACAGCACACCGGCTTCGTGTCACCGGACCTCGCCTTCTGGACCCTCTCGGGCGAGGCGCTGATCATCGTCATCCTGGGAGGCAGCGGCAGCCTGATCGGCGCCGCCGGCGGCGCGGCACTGTACATCCTCCTCCGCAATCAACTGAACGACGGCTCGTTCTGGAAAAGCCTCTCCCTCCCGCCGGAGATGGCCGATCACTGGCAGCTCATCATGGGGCTGTTCTTCATCGTCGTCGTCCTGCTGGCCCGGGACGGCCTGTACGGGCGCCTCACCTGGGCGATCCGGCACGCGGCCCTGGCAGTCGTGCGGCGGAGAAGCCGCGCGTGATGGCCCACGCGCTGCAGGCGACCGGCCTGTGCAAGGCGTTTGGGTCGCTGCAGGTGACCGACCACGTCTCGCTGCGGCTCCCGCCGGGCGAGCGGCGCGGGCTGATCGGCCCCAACGGCGCCGGCAAGACCACACTGTTCAACCTGATCACCGGCGAGCTCGACGCGGACGCGGGCCGGGTGTACATCGGGGGCCGCGACGTGAGCGGAGCGCCGCCCGACGTCCGTGCGCGGGCCGGGCTGGCGCGCAGCTTCCAGCGCAACAACCTGTTCGGCGACCTCACCGTCAGGGAGAACCTGGCGCTCGCCTGCGCGCTCAGGCAGCGCATCGGTCACGTGTTCTGGCTTCCAGCGCGCCGATTCGCCGCGGTGCGCGAAGAGGCGGAAGCGCATGCCCAGCGGCTCGGCCTTGCGCAGCATCTGCCGGCACCGGTGTCCACCCTGCCCTACGGCACCCAGCGCCACCTCGAGATCGGACTGGCGCTGGTAAGGGAGCCGACGGTCCTGCTGCTCGACGAGCCCACCGCCGGGATGAGTCCGGAGGAGACGGCCGGCATCGTCGAGCTGCTGGCTTCGCTGCCCGCTTCCCTGACGCTGCTCATCGTCGAGCACGACATGGACGTGATGTTCGAGCTGGCCGAGCGGATCACCGTGCTCGACTATGGCCGCGTGCTGCTGGAAGGCACGCCGGCCGAGGTGCGCGGCTCGGCGGAGGTGCGGAGCCGCTACCTCGGGGGGCGTGACTGATGGCGGATCCGCTGCTGTCCATGGAGGGGGTGGACACCTATTACGGGCGCAGCCACGTCCTGCAGAACGTGTCGCTGGAGGTGGCGGGCGGCAGCGTCGCCGCGCTGCTCGGACGCAACGGAGCGGGCAAGTCGACCGCGCTCAAGTCGATCATGGGCATCGTCACGGCCGCGCGCGGCAGCATCCGGTTCGCGGATGAGGCGATCGAGCACCTGCCTCCGCACCGCATCGCGCGCCGCGGCATCGCCTACGTCCCGGAGGACCGCGGCATCTTCGCCTCGCTTACGGTGGACGAGCACCTGAGCCTGAACCGGCGGCCGGCGGCCGGCGGCCCCGTCGTAACGGGGGAAGCTCTCTACGAGCGGTTCCCCCTGCTGGCCGAGCGGCGCCGCAACCGCGGCAACGAGTTGAGCGGCGGCGAGCAGCAGATGCTGGCCATCGCGCGCGCCATCACCCTGTCACCGCGCCTGCTGATCCTGGACGAGCCGACCGAGGGGCTGGCGCCGATCGTCGTCGAGCGCATCGCCGGAATCGTCCACGACCTGCGGGCGGACGGCATGACGATGCTGCTGGTGGAGCAGAACTACCCGTTCGCCATCGGGCTGTCCGAGCACGTCTACGTGCTCGGCAAGGGCCGCATCCGCTGGCACGGAACCGCGGCGGAGCTCGACCGGAGCCCCCAGGTCAGATCGACGTGGCTCGGCGTGTAACGTCATGACGGCATGTGTTCCGGGCCGCAAGACGCCGGTATCATCGGGCGACGAATCATGAGCTCGTTCTGGGAGCGGGTTCACGGACACCTCGGTGCGGGAAGCCGCGTGTTCGTAGCCTGCGTGGCCGAGCATACCCGCGGCTCGCCAGGAACCGCGGGCGCGAAGCTGCTGGTCGCCGAAACCGGCGAGCTGTTCGGGACGATCGGCGGAGGTGCGATGGAGCAGCGGTTGGTCGATCATGCGAGGGCGCTGCTGCAGGGCGACAACCATGGGCCCGCGAAGCAGACGCTGATGCATAGTGAGGACGCGGCCGGTGATCAATCCGGCCTGATCTGCGAGGGAAGCCAGACCAACATCTTCTGCGTGCTGGACGGACCGTGCGACCTGGCCAGCGTGCGCACCATTGTGGACAGAGTCCGAGACGATCAGCGCGGCTGGATCGAGATCGACGGCGCCGGTCTGCGGCTGGCGGAGATCGGAGCCGGCTTCGACGCGCCGCGCATCACATTCACGGAGGCGGACGGACGATGGCGTTACCGGGAAGACCTTCTCAACCGGCGCCGGATCGCCGTTATCGGCGGCGGCCACTGTGCGGCCGCGCTGGGTGCGGTGATGGCGCCCCTGGGGTACCGGGTACACGTCTTCGACACCCGCGCGCGCGTGGTCAGCCACGACCGCGCGACCGCGGTTGGCGGTCTCTCCATCGTAGCGGACTACGCCGACGTGGGCCCTGCGATCGACCATCCAGAATTCACCGCGACGGTCGTGATGACGGCGGATTACCGCACCGACGTGCGCGCTCTCCTCGGCGTCGCACCCCTGTCATTCCCGTTCATCGGGTTGATGGGCGGTAGAAAAAAGATCGCCCGGATACTCTCCCTCCTGCGGGAGGAAGGGATCTCCCCGGAGACGATCGAGCGCATCCATGCTCCGGTGGGTCTGGACATCGGCAGCCAGACGCCGGAGGAGATCGCAATCAGCATCGCCGCGCAAATCCTTCGCGAGCGCAACCGCCGGTAGCACGCGATGGCGCCGAGCACCCGGTTCATTCTCAACGACCGGCTGGTGGAGACGTCCGCTCCGGCGGGGCTGCTGCTGCTGGACTTCCTGCGGAATCATGAGCGGCTGACCGGCACCAAGGAAGGCTGCAAGGAGGGCGACTGCGGTGCCTGCGCCGTCCTGATCGGAGAGCTTGCGGGCGACGCCGTCCGCTACCAGCCGGCAACCTCCTGCCTGGTGCCGCTGGCGGAGGTGCACGGCCGGCACGTGGTCACGATCGAGGGGTGCAACCTGGACGCCGGGCTCACGCCCGCACAGGAGGCCGTCGTCGAGCACGGCGGCACGCAGTGCGGGTTCTGTACGCCCGGCATCGTGGTGTCCCTGCACGGACTGCTGCTGGATGACACCAAGAGGCTCTCCCTCGAGGACGTGAAGTACGCCCTGAGCGGCCACCTGTGCCGCTGCACCGGTTATCGCTCGCTGAAGGACTGCGCCGACACGCTGGATCGCCGCCTCGGCAGCCGGCTCGACGGGATCGGCGGCGGCGGTCAAGTGAGCGGAGCGAACCCCACTCGAAGAGTGGCCGCGCTGGCCGCGGCGGGCGCGATTCCCGGTTACTTCACGACCATCGCGGAGCGCCTGCGGGCGCTACAGGAAGAGACGCCTGCACCCGACCCCGATGCGGACCCGGACGTCCGCATCGCCGGCGGCACCGACCTGTACGTGCAGCAGGGCGAGGAGATCCCGGACTGCCACGTGGAGGTGCTCAATCGGCGGCCGGCGCTCAAACGCATCCGACGCTCCGGCGGCGAGTTCCGCGTCGGCGCGCTGACCACCTTCGAGGAGTTCGGCGCCGACCCGCGTGTCGTCGAGGCGCTGCCCCGCATCGGGGCGTTCAACCACCTCATCGCCTCCTGGCAGATCCGCAACCGCGCTACGCTGGCCGGCAACATCGTCAACGCCTCCCCGATCGGGGACTTCACCGCCCTGCTGCTGGCCCTGGACGCGCGCGTCGTGCTGGACGACGGCGGCACGCGGCGGTCGGTCCCGCTGCGGGAATTCTACCGCGGCTACAAGCAGATGGACCTGCGGCCCGGCGAGCTGCTCACCGAGGTAGCCTTCGCCGATCCGGCCGGCGCCCGGGTCAACTTCGAGAAGGTCTCCAAGCGGACCTGCCTCGACATCGCGTCGGTCAACAGCGCCTGCTCGATCCGCTGCACCGGGGACACCATCGCCGACGCGCACGTCAGCGTGGGCGGCGTGGCGCCGATTCCACTCTACCTGCACGAAACCTCGCGGGCGCTCCGCGGCAGCTCCCTCGACCTGTACACGGCGTGGGAAGCCGTGCGCCTCTCCCAGCAGGAGATCGCGCCGATCACGGACGTGCGCGGTTCGGCCGAGTACAAGCGCCTGCTGGCCCGCCAGCTTCTGATCGCTCACTTCGTGACCCTGTTCCCCGACCGCTTCACGGTCGAGGCGTTCCACGCGCGGGGCGTGTCGTGAACCACATCGACTCCCCCCTGCACGTGCGCGGCGAATCGCAGTACGTGGACGACGTGCCGCCCCCGCCGGGGATGCTGCACGCCGCGGTGGCGGGCTCCCCGAAGGCGCACGGCATCATCACCCGGCTCGACACCGCCGCGGCGAGCGCCGCACCCGGCGTGGTGGCGGTGCTCACCGCCGCCGACATCCCCGGCGTCAACCGCTTCGGCCCGATCATCGAGGACGAGGAGCTGCTGGTGGAGCGCGAGGTGTGCTTCATCGGCCACCCGATCGCCCTGGTGGTGGCCCGCACCGCCCACCAGGCGCGACAGGCGCGCGAGCTGGTCGAGGTCGAGATTGACGATCTGCCGGTGGTGGTCGACCCGCGCGAGGCGTTCGCCAACGACGACCTGATCCATCCGCCGCGCACGATGGCGGCCGGCGACGTCGCCGGTACGTGGGACGACTGCGACGTGGTGGTCGACGGACGCTGCGAGATCGGCGGCCAGGAGCACCTCTACCTGGAGACGCAGCGCGCCCGCGCGGTGCCCGGCGAGGACGGTGCCATGCGGGTGTTCTCCTCCACCCAGGGGCCGGCCGCCGTGCAACACGTTACCGCGGCGGTGCTTGGCCTGCCGATGCACAAGGTGGAGGTGGACGTGAAGCGGCTCGGCGGCGGCTTCGGCGGCAAGGAGGACCAGGCCACCCACTGGGCGGCGATGGCCGCGCTGGCCGCCGCCCACGTGGACGCGCCGGTGGAGCTGGTGCTGAACCGGCTGGACGACATCCGAATGACCGGCAAGCGCCATCCCTACTCCGCCGACTTCCGGATCGGGTTGACCGGGGACGGCAGGATCCTGGCCTACCAGGCCACCTTCTTCCAGAACTCCGGCGCCTTCGCCGACCTGTCGCCGCCGGTCCTGGCGCGCACGCTATTCCACGCCAACAACGCCTACTACATCCCCAACGTGCGCGTGACCGCCGCGCCGTGCCGGACCAACCTGCAGCCGCACACCGCCTTCCGCGGCTTCGGCGGCCCGCAGGGCATGTACGTGATCGAGGCCGCGATCGCCAAGGCCGCCGACGCGATGGGGATCGAGGCCTCCGCGATCCAGCGC
Source organism: Spirochaetaceae bacterium (assembly GCA_028820215.1). Next base: position 68,488 of record JAPPKD010000108.1, read on the forward strand.
GCCAACCTGCTGCGCGATGGCGACGTGTTCCACTACGGGCAGGTCGTGGAGCAGAGCCGCGCCGAGCGGACCTGGGACGAGCTGGAGTCGGCGTTCGACGTCGATGGGATACGCAGGCGGGTGACGGACTCCAACCGAGACAACTTCGCCGTCAAGAAAGGTTGCGCCCTGATGCCGGTCTGCTTCGGCATCTCGTTCACCAAGACCCATCTCAACCAGGGCAACGCCCTGGTCCACGTCTATGCCGACGGCAGCGTGAGCGTGACCACCGGCGGCATCGAGATGGGCCAGGGCATCAGCAGCAACGTCGCCTCCGTGGTGGCGCGCACCTTCGGCATCTCACGGCGGCGGGTACGCGTCGAGAGTACCAACACCACTAGGGTCGCCAACATGTCGCCGAGCGCCGCCAGCGCCACCACCGACCTGAACGGCAACGCGGCGATCATCGCCGTCGAGGCCATTCTCGACGGCATGCGCGAGGTGGTGGCGCGGGAGATCGGGAGCGCCGACCCGGCCGCGGTCACCGTCGCCGACGAGCAGGTTCGTGTCGACGGCGAGCCGGCGGACATGAGTTGGACCGACCTGGTCGGCCTGACCTACCGGGCTCGACGGCGCCTGTCGGCCCACGGCTACTACACCACGCCGGGCCTCCACTACGACGAGGAGCGGGAGCACGGCCACCCGTTCGCCTACCACGTCTACGGCACGGCCGTGTTCGAGGTGACCGTCGACTGCCTGCGCGGCACCTACGCCGTCGACCAGGTGAAGATCGTCCACGACCTGGGCCGCACCATCAATCCCACCGTGGACCGCGGCCAGGTCGAGGGCGGCCTGGCCCAGGGCATGGGCTGGATGACCATGGAGGACCTGCAGTGGGACGCGGAGGGCCGCTGCCTCTCCCACGCGCTGTCCACCTACAAGGCCCCGGACGTCTACTTCATGCCCGACGACATGGCCGTCAAGTTCCTGGAGCCGGAGGACAACCCCTACGGGCCGCTCGGCGCCAAGGCCGTCGGCGAACCCCCCCTGATGTACGGCATCGGCGTCTTCTTCGCCCTCCGCAACGCCATGAAGGCCTTCCGCCCGGACGCCGACCTGACCCTCGACGCCCCCATGACCCCGGAGCGCGTCCTTCTCGACCTGCACCGCGGAGACATGACATGCAGCACTCCGCCGATTGCCCATGGCCAGCCACTCGAAGTACGCGGATCGACTTGACCGAATGGCAATGCTGACCGTCGACGAGTCCGATCGCGCGGCACGCGTGGCGCGAGTTCTGGTGCTTGCAGAGCGAGCCTTTGGCAGCCGGGATACGGCGCACCGATGGCTCCATCGGAACTCGGCCGCGCTCGGCGATCGAAAGCCGATGGACCTCATCCGCACCGATGCCGGGGCCCGTGTCGTCGAGAATCTGCTGGCGCGAATCGCCTGGGGTGCTGCCGCCTGATGTGGCCTCTGGCGCCTGTCAGGAGCGGCATACGCACACCGATTCGACGGCGGCTATTGGCTCGATTTCACGGGCCGCTGGAATGACCGGGGCGGTTGGTCACCTACTGCGCCACGGGACCCGCACTCTGCGTTCTGGAGAAGCTCGTGCATCTCGGCGACACCGACCTGCTGCCGGAGGACACGGTGCTCTTCCGCTACGACGTGCCCCGTTGATCTACGGGTGGAAGAGTCACAGCTCGCGGACCTGCCGCGGGACTGGCGTGCCAGCCTGAAGTTGACCCGATCGATCGGCAGCGCTTGGTTGGACCGTGTCTCGGCTTGTCTGCTCCGGGTTCCATCCGTGATCGTACCGATCCCTGACAGCGACGACCGGAACGTCCTCGTCAACCATCGACATCGGGACGCCGCGCTGGTCACGGTTTCCGGAGTCGAGAAAGTTCGCGTACGGACCCGAGACTCCTTGCGGAGTTAGCGCGATGACCTTCAGGGGCGCCGCGTGCCGTACACCGGCCGATTGCTACATCAATGCAAGGCTGGCTCAATATAAGGCGCATGGCCAGTTGTCAGCAGTCGCGCCGACGTCGTACTCGCCCCTCCGGGTGCGTCAGATGCCACATTCGACCGGTCTATAGATCCCTACCGGCGCTCCTCCTTTACAACCTTGCTCTCGATAAGATACTCCTTAGCAACCCAATCCTCGGATACGTTGAATTGCGTCGGACTAATCGCCGGGATATTAGTCGCATCCAACGTATAAACTCTATTGACATACGCTAGAAAGAACCAAAGACTAAGTGCCAAGATGATTAGACCTATTACAGAGCTAGTTATTTCAATACTCCCGCTTCCTATTTTCAATGTAGTGACCGACGAAGCATCCGCCTTGTCGTCGCGCCTAAACTGAAGATAACTCAAGAGCAAGCCAATAGACACCATCACGCCGACCATAATCGCAATTACGATCGTCTGAATCTGTTGTGCTTTCAAAGCCACTTCCGCGGAGTTCATGAGTTGCTTGTGATGTTCCGTTAATGAAATCAAGTACTCTTTGTGTATATTCTCGGCAACCTCTTCCTGAGTGTTTTGTGCCGCCAAGTCGACTGATATCCCAATGCAAATGATGGCAAGGAGATATCTTAGGCGCTTATAGTTCATGATCACATCGAATCTCGTAATAATTCCAGTAATATTACCACGGCCAAGATGCTCAGTAACTTCACATGAGTTGCCTCCGACTATCGGAAGTACCTGGCACTCCTCACAGTACACATTGACAGACATGTCTGATGGGTCATGACCCGCTGCGCGACTTATCGAGAGTCCAACGATTATTGCACAAACGATTACAGCTGTCGGAATTCGCCAACGTTTCATCGGGTTTGCTCCTTCGAACCTGTAAGATTTGCGTCCACTACGGACTGGTGACGACCGTGCCATTATTGCCGATGGCAACGAAAGAGGTGCCGTTCCAGGCGACTGCGTTAAGGGGTTGCGCCGTGGGGACGGTGCTGACCTTCGTCCAGGTTGCGCCGTCATCGTCGCTGTGGATAATGGTGCTGTCGCCGCTTACCGCGACGAAGCGCCCGTTGCCATAAGCAGCAGCTGACAAATAGCCCGTAATGGAAAGATCGCTGACCTTTTCCCAAGCGTCACCATCCGCACTCCGCACGACCATATTGCGAGGGTGCTCCTGTTTGATCGCGTTTGCGATAAAGTGGTTTCCGCCCCATGCGACGAGATTGAACCAATAGGTGACACCGGGATCGCTCGTCCGCGTCCACTGGTCTCCATCATCGCTGTGCACGATCATGCCGGAGCCTCTCCCGACCGCGACGAAGCGCGTTCCGTTCGACGTGACATTCGTCAGGCGGTCGTCGGCGTCGGTGGCCGTGCCCGTCGCGGCCGTCCAGCGGTCACCATCGGTGCTGTACACGATCGTTCGGCCGCCTACCGCGACGAACCGGCCACCGCCCCACGTCACGTCGGACAGCCGCTCCTCGGTAGCAGGAGCGCTCGCGCTCGTCCACGTCACCCCATCAAGGCTGTGCGCGATCGTGCCGTTGAGGTCGATCGCGACGAAGCGTCCGCCGCCCCAAGCTATCCTCCGCAACTCGTTCTTGGTGGCCGTCGCGCTCGTCCAGCGCTGACCATCGGCGCTGTGCACGATCGCGCCGTTGGCGCCAATCGCGACAAAGCGGCTGTCTCCCCATGCCAGGTCGTACAGCGCTGGCAAGACCTCTCCGCCCGTGTCCGCACGCATCCAAGTGCCACGTCCGTCTCCGTAGACGATTGCTCCGTTGCGCCCTGTCGCCACGAACCGAGCGCCGTTCCCCGCGATTCCAAAAAGGAGCTGACCGGTCGCCGTAGCGCGGGCTCGCGTCCAGGTGATGCCGTCGCTACTGGACACGATTGTGCCGCCTTCGCCCACCGCCACGAACCGAGTACCGCTCCAGGCGACGTTCCGTAACTCTGCGTGGGTGTCCGTGGCGCTCGCTGCCTCCCAAGTCACTCCGTCGGCGCTATGAACGATCGTTCCTTCGCTCCCGACCGCAACATAACGAGTCCCGCTCCAAGCTACTCCGAGAAGGGGCATCGTTGTCGCGGTAGCACTGACCTCCGTCCAGGTCGTGCCATCATCACTGTACAGGATCTGGGGCTCCTGGCCTTTGCGTCCGACCGCGACGAAACGAGTGCCGCTCCAGGCGACACCGAACAGATCGTCGGACGCAACCGACACGTTCGCCACCTGCCAGCGATCCCCATCGGCGCTATACGCGATTGTGCCTTCGCGCCCGACCGCGAGAAAGCGATCACCGCTATAGGTAACGGCGAACAACACCTGTCCGTCGTTCGCGTCTTCGCTCGCTGGCTGCCAATTCGCCCCGTCAGCGCTGTGCACGGCAGTCCCTCTGTGCGAGACCGCCACGAAACGGCCACTACCCCACGCTACGCCGAGAAGGTGATCTTCGCTCGCAGTGGCGCTGGCCTCCGTCCACGTCGCACCGTCAGCGCTGTGCGCGATCGTGCCATTGAATCCCACCGCGACGAAGCGGCCGCCACCCCATGCTACGCTGCGGAGTTGGTCTGCCGTCGTCCCGGACGGGGACTCCAGTCCGCCGCCGGTGCGGACCAGTCTCCATGCGATGCCCGCGTTGGGATCCGGCGTAACCGGTTGCTGCGGCGGTGGCTCTTCCGTCATCGTGACCGGCGCGTTCCGGCAACCGATGCCCAGCAGTGCACCCGCCATCAGCGCGAACGCCACCAATTTCGCTATCGAGCCGATCTCGATCCGTCTCATCGTGTCCTCCTCGGATGGGAAACGCGGTGCCGGGCCGAACGGCCCCAGTAGTGGCGACAGCCTGAATGCCCGTGTGACACGGGGTCATGCCCCCAATAGGGGACAAGGATCTGACAGATTCCAGAACGAATACGAGTTGATCTGGCGATGCGACGACGACGCAGTGACGGGTCGGTACGATGGCACACGGCCGGTCGTGCGCACGTTCAACACCGAGGGGCCGGTCGTGGCGGCCGACCACTACCATGTCCCGCCGCGGGAGCGGATCGATCTCGACGAGGTGCTCGGCCTCGTGCGGGACAAGAAATACCTCGTGCTGCACGCGCCGCGGCAGACGGGCAAGACGTCGGCGCTGCTGGCGCTGCGCGACCTGCTGAACGGTGGAGATGCCGGCAACTACCGCTGCGTGTACGCCAACGTCGAGGATGGACAGGCGATGCGCGAGAACGTGACGGAGGGCATGCGCACCGTGCTTGCCGAACTGGCGCTGCAGGCAAGCGTGACCCTGGGCGACGAGACGCTGGAGGACCTCTGACCGGGAGTGCTGGAGCCAGTGGGGCCGGGCCAGGCACTGCGGCACGCGTTGCTGCGTTGGAGCATGGCCGACCCGCGGCCGCTGGTGTTGCTGATCGACGAGATCGACGCGCTGGTGGGCGACACCCTGCTGGCCGTGCTGCGGCAGTTGCGCACCGGCTACGTCGACCGGCCGGCGCGCTTCCCGCACAGCATCGTCCTGTGCGGGGTGCGCGACTACCGCATCCACTCGACAGCCGAGAACCGCATGGTGCTCGGCGGCAGCGCCTTCAACATCAAGGCCAAGTCGCTACGGCTGGGCGACCTCTCGGAGCGGGAGGTGCGGGAGTTGCTGGCGCAGCATACGGCGGCGACCGGGCAAGCGTTCACGGAGGAGGCGGTGCGGTTGATCCTGACGCGGACCGCCGGGCAGCCGTGGCTGGTGAACGCGCTGTGCCCGGAGGCGTGCTTCGATGACAAGGCGGGCCGCGACCCGTTCCCGTCCGATCACGGAACAGCCGATCCGGGAGGCGCAGGAGCGCCTGATCCTGGCGCGGGTGACCCACTTCGACAACCTGGCGGACAAGCTGCGCGAGGAGCGCGTTCGGCGGGTGATCGAGCCGATCCTGACCGGCGCCGACCGGCACGCGTGGACCACGGAGGACGTCTCCTACGCCTGCGACTTGGGGCTGGTGGCTCACGAGGCGGACGGCACGCCCCGCATCGCCAACCCGATTTACGCCGAGGTGGTGCCGCGCCCTCTGAACTACGCCGTCCAGACCGGGTTGCCGCAGCGGATGGCGTGGTACGTGGGCGCGGACGGGCGGCTGGACGTGGAGGGGCTGATCGCGTCGTTCCAGGCGTTCTTCCGCGAGCACTCCGCGCACTGGGTACAGCGCTTCGAGCGGTACCACGAGGCCGGGCCGCAGTTGCTGCTGCAGGCTCACCTGCAGCGGGTGGTGAACGGCGGCGGGCGAATCGAACGGGAGTACGCGCTGGGTCGCGGCCGGACGGACCTGCTGATCGTGTGGCCGCAGGGCGGGCGCGAGCGGCGGTTCGTGGTGCAGTGCAAGGTGCGGCGCGGGGAGCTGGAGCGGACGGTCGCCGAGGGGATGGAGCAGACCCGTGCCTACCTGGACCGATGCAGGGCGCAGGGCCACTTGATTGTGTTCGACCGCGTGCCGGAGCGGACCTGGGAGGAGAAGATCTTCCGCCGCCCACCGTCCGGAGACGGCGTGCCGGTTACGGTCTGGGGCATGTGAAACTTCCGCGCCGCTAAGGCCGGGGCGGCGAGTTGACGATCATCGGAAAGTAATGCTGGGAACCGACGTACGACGCGATGCGCGGTCGGGTGACGCGGAAGCGCAGTTCGAGCTGGGCTGCATGTACCATGACGGCTACGGCGTCCGCCAGGACTACTCGGAGGCGGCCACGTGGTACCGCCGCGCGGCCGAGCAGGGGCATCCCGGCGGACAGTTCAACCTCGGCCTCATGCACTGGCTGGGCGTCGGTGCCCCGCACGACTACGCCGAGGCCGTAACGTGGTTCCGTCGCGCCGCCGACCAGGGGGACGAGAAAGCGCAGTTCGCACTCGGGCTCTCGTACCTCCATGGGCAGGGGGTCGCCCAGGATCTCGTTGCCGCATACATGTGGTTCGATCTCGCCGCCCGCTCCGAAGCCAGCGACGTGCCGCGCTTCCTGACGACCTGGGCCGAGTTCGTCGCCAGCGGCGACCACGAGGCGCGCAACATGCGCGACCACCTCGCCGAGCAGATGTCCCGGAAGCAGATCGCGTCGGCGCAACGTGCCGCCCGCGAATCCATGAAGCGCATGGCGGCGACCTGATGAACAAGCCGTCACTCCCCGAGCACGCCGCGACCCTGTATCACTGAGGGACAAGGTCGGCTATCGGCCGGCATCGCCCTCGCCCATTCACTCGCCTCCCCCGTATGCAGCGGCGGTTCGCGCCTGGGAGACTGGGTCGCCGCAACCGACAGGACCATGCGCACCAGGTCGGCCCGCCGTGAGATGTTGAGCTTCAGGTGGATGCGCTTGACCAGCTCGCGCACGGTGCTCTCTGCCCGGTGCGTGGCGGTCGCGATGTCCCGCATCGTGGCGCCTTCGGCCAAGGCTGACGCTACGCGCGCCTCCGCTGGCGTGAGGCCGAGGCCCGCAGCGACGCTCTCCGGATCGATGCCGGCTTTCGCTGCCGGGTCGATGACCACGACCAGCCCGGCGACCAAACCGAATGCGAACCCGGCATCGCGGATGTCGGCCGGGATCACGTGCAGCGCCAGGCGCGGCCCTTGAGAGGATCGCGCGACCGTCATCGAACCGCTGGTTCCCGGGCGCCCGGGCTGCGACAGGGCATGCTCGAGCAACCGCGAGAGACGCTGATCGTCGGCCGTCTGCTTCGCACGCAGGAGCCCACGCCGCTCCATCAGCCCGGCGCCCTCACGCAAGATCTCCCGCGCACGGATGTTGACCTGAACGATCACGCCGCGCGAGTCCAGGCAGATCACGCCGACCACCATGTTGTCCAGCAGTCCGGCAAGCGAGGCGGTCAGGGCCTCGGCGCCCACAAGCGCCTGCCGGACGCGGACGAACTGGCGGATGTGCGGCACGAGACGGTTGATCATCGCGGTCTGCTCCGCGGTCCAGCCGCCGAGTGTCTTCGCGTTGGCGAGGACCCAGATGACCTGCAATCCGTTCGCTCCATCGATGCGGATGCGCAGACCGACGCCGCGCACGGACTTGGTCTCGCGACGCGGTGCACCCCCGATCGCCAGATGAGTTCCGGTAGTCCCGCACGCCTGATCGATCAGGGCGGACGCCTCCGGCCAGCGCCCCCCGTCCAGCATCGCTTCGTGCAGCGACTCGATGACACCCGCAAATAAGGAGTCCTCATGCCGTACTTTTTTGGGAGGTAGGGTGCAGTATAATTGTTGCAAGGTCGCCGACCGAAAGTGACTATCATGATAGCATGACCCGTCTATATTTTGCGCTCTATCGAGAGGGACGCTCCGGTCCTCAATCAAAGTTTGTGATATATGACTTAGTATTATTGAGTCACGTCCCGGCCTGGGACCTCACCTCCACTCGATGCTGTCTCGGCCCGCGATTGACGGCGGCCCAATTCTCCTTTTCAATTTAGGCTTGGCTCAGTATTATTGAGCCGCAGCCTGAGACCCATGAATACCGATCGTCTGCCCCCTCTCAACTCGCTCAAGGCATTCGCTGCGGCGGCGAGACATGAGAGCTTCCTGGAAGCGGCGGCCGAACACAACGTCACGGCGGGCTCCATCAGCAGACATGTGCGGCTGCTCGAGCGCCATCTGGGAACTGAGTTGTTCGTGCGGCGCAGCAACGGGGTCGCGCTCACCTCTGCCGGAGAGGAGTACGCCGGAAGGGTCAGCACCATTTTCAGGGACCTGAGAGCCGCGACGGACCGTGTCCGCAAGCCGGTGCGCGACCGTGCAATCGTGATCTCGACGCTCCCGATATTCTCCGAACGCTGGCTCTACAAACGCATTCCGTCATTCAGGCAGGCGTTCGACCAGGCGGAGCTGCGGATCGAGGCGCACAACGGCGAGCACGAACCGGATCGGGAAGACGTGGATGCATGGATCGTGTATTCGAAAGGACAGCATGCCGGCTATAGTGTCACGCGGCTGTTCGGAGAAGATGTCTTTCCCGTCTGCAGCCCGCAATTTCGCAAGACGCTGTCGGCCCACCCCAGTGCCGACGAGGTCATCCGCCTACCCCTGCTGCATGACCTCTACTGGGACACCGACTGGCCGGACTGGGCGCGTGCGGTCGGCGCAAAGGCCGGCGAGCTTGCCGCCAACATGCGCTTTGCGCTTTACAAGGGCGTCATCCAGGCGGCGGTCGACGGCATGGGGATGGCCGTGGGGCATGGCGAGATGGTCGCCGAGGAGTTGGCCACCGGCAAGCTTGTCCCCCTGGCGCATCTCTCGATTGCTTCCGAGAAGTCCTATCACCTGATCATGAACGCTTCTTCAGCGAACGATCGAACCCTCGTCCGGTTGAAGGAATGGCTCCTGCAGGAATGCGCAATAGGCAAACTATCGAACGGCTGACCGATTTCGAGATCGCCCATCCCGCGCCGGAGGCCGCTGCATCCCGGTCTTCCGGCAGGGGTGCGCCGAGCGGTGCCGCGCCGCCGATTGAGCGTTCCCTTCCGGTCGTCACCAATCACCAAGTGATCGACCTTCGCCTGAAGGCGAGGGTCGATTACTCAGAGGTCGATCGGAAATCGCGTGCAGATTGACGCGACGCGCCTTCGCGCAGCCCGGACGGTATCGCCGTTGTGCTCCGCTGAATGGGCAACCTCGATCAGATCGGCGATCAAATCGCCCAACGCCCGGAACTCCTGCTCACGTAGGCCGCGCGTCGTGGCAGAGCTTGAGCCCAGCCGTACCCCGCCCCATCGGGATGGCCTCGGCGAGTCAAACGGCACCGGGTTCTTGTTGCAGCAGATGTTGGCCGCTTCGAGGCATGCTTCCACGCGTTGCCCGGTCAGTCCCTGCGGGGAAACGTCGAGAAGCACCAGATGCGTGTCGGTGCCACCAGCAACGATGCGGATGCCCCGGAGAGCCAATGTCGTCGCGAGCGTGGCCGCGTTCGCCTTGACCTGAGCCGCGTAGGCTCTGAACTGCGGCGTGAGCGCTTCGCCCAGGCAGACCGCCTTGGCGGCTATGACCTGCGTGTGAATGCTCCCCTGCACGCCGGGGAAGACCGCCGAGTGGAGCTTGCGCTCCCAGTCGCCATGCCGGGACAGGATGATCCCGCCACGCGGACCGCGCAGGGTCTTGGTTGTCGTGCAGGTCACGACATCCGCGTACGGTAGCGGCGATCTGTGGACGCCGCCGGCCACCAGGCCGGCGATGTGAGCCATGTCGACCAGAAACCACGCTTCTGCACGCCGTGCGATCTGGCCCATGCGCTCGAAGTCCAATTCGCGCGGATAGGCGGAACCGCCAGCGATCAGCAGCGCCGGCCGCAACGCCAGCGCCTGCTTCTCCACTTGGTCGTAGTCGATCAGACCGCTCTCACGGTGGACCCCGTAATGGTGGGCTTCGAACCACCGGCCCGACAGGTTCGCGCGGAGGCCGTGGCTGAGGTGCCCGCCAGCCGCGAGGTCCAGGCTCAGCACCCTGTCGCCCGGCTTCAGCAGAGCGAAGAACACCGCCAAATTCGCCTGGCTGCCGGAGTGCGGCTGGACGTTGGCATACGCACAGCCGAACAACTCCTTGGCCCGGTCGATGGCAATCCCCTCGATCACATCGACGTTGCGCCCGCCGCCGTGAAAGCGCGCGCCCGGATACCCTTCCAGTGTCTTGTTGGTCATTCCGTGGCCAAGCGCGTCGAGCACAGCCCGGCTGACGATGTTCTCCGAGGCGATCAGTTCGATGTGCGATTGCTGCCGGATCACCTCATCTGCGAGCGCGCCAGCGATCTGCGGGTCAGCCGCAAGCAGTAGGCTGCGGCTGCTCACACGTTCTTGGCGCTTTCTGACGACACGGCTTGCAGTTGGGGTGCATCATCAAGGCGCGAGCCCCTGCCGCCGAGGTCGTCCCTGAGGGCGAGCGCGGCGCGCTTGATCAAGGAGTCGAATCCAGCCGAACCGTTGCCCTCGACCTCACGGAGGATGACCTCGACAACGTGTTCTCTGGCGTCGTGGCTGTCATGGTAGAACAACTCTGAGCTGACGTGAACGGATCTCCCGGACGCCTCGCTCTTGAGCCCGACAGATAGGTCCCGGCCCATCGGTTTCGGACTATCGCTTGTCGGCATCATCCCATCCAATCGCCCTGCGCGCAGACCTGGGGTCACTTTCCCTGCCGATTCGCACACGGATGGGCATCCATATGTTGAGAATTCCCCACGAGCGAAACTAAAGCGCGCGGAGACATCGGCGTCATGCCCCAAATGTGGGACAGGCGCGCCCAGGCGCTACGGTCTGGAGGTCGGCCAGCCCGGAAGCGATCCGTCATCACGAAGCCATCAGCTTCTCACGGCACGGTGACGGCGTCGGTCGACCTGACCGCCATGTGGCCGTCATGAGCGTGAGGCTCGCAGGCTCCCCTGACTCACTTATGATCCGAGCGGCTAAGGCCGCGGCGGCGAGTTGACGATCATCGGAAAGTAATGCTGGGAACCGACGTACGACGCGATGCGCGGTCGGGTGACGCGGAAGCGCAGTTCGAGCTGGGCTGCATGTACCATGACGGCTACGGCGTCCGCCAGGACTACTCGGAGGCGGCCACGTGGTACCGCCGCGCGGCCGAGCAGGGGCATCCCGGCGGACAGTTCAACCTCGGCCTCATGCACTGGCTGGGCGTCGGTGCCCCGCACGACTACGCCGAGGCCGTAACGTGGTTCCGTCGAGCTGCCGACCAGGGGGACGAGAAAGCGCAGTTCGCGCTCGGGCTCTCGTACCTCCATGGCCAGGGCGTTGCCCAGGACCTCGTTGCGGCATACATGTGGTTCGATCTCGCGGCGCGTTCCGAAGCAAGCGACGTGCCGCGGTTCCTGACGACCTGGGCCGAGTTCGTCGCCAGCGGCGACCATGAGGCGCGCAACATGCGCGACCACCTCGCCGAACAGATGACCAGGAAGCAGATCGTGTCGGCGCAGCGCGCCGCCCGCGAGTCCATGAAGCGCATGGCGACGGCGGCCTGACGAACAAGCGGTCACTCCCCGAGCACGCCGCGACCCTGTATCACTGAGGGACAAGGTCGGCTATCGGCCGGCATCGCCCTCGCCCATTCACTCGCCTCCCCCGTATGCAGCGGCGGTTCGCGCCTGGGAGACTGGGTCGCCGCAACCGACAGGACCATGCGCACCAGGTCGGCCCGCCGTGAGATGTTGAGCTTCAGGTGGATGCGCTTGACCAGCTCGCGCACGGTGCTCTCTGCCCGGTGCGTGGCGGTCGCGATGTCCCGCATCGTGGCGCCTTCGGCCAAGGCTGACGCTACGCGCGCCTCCGCTGGCGTGAGGCCGAGGCCCGCAGCGACGCTCTCCGGATCGATGCCGGCTTTCGCTGCCGGGTCGATGACCACGACCAGCCCGGCGACCAAACCGAATGCGAACCCGGCATCGCGGATGTCGGCCGGGATCACGTGCAGCGCCAGGCGCGGCCCTTGAGAGGACTGCGCGACCGTCATCGAACCGCTGGCTCCAAGGCGCCCGGGCTGCGACAGGCCATGCGCGAGCAACCACGAGAGGCGCTCATCGTCGGCCGTCTGCTTCGCACGCAGGAGCCCGCGCCGCTCCACCAACCCGGCGCCCCCGCACAAGATCCTCCGCGCACGGGGGTTGACCTGAACGATCACGCCGCGCGAGTCCAGGCAGATGACCCCCACCGCCATGTTGTCGAGCAGTCCGGCAAGCGATGCGCCCAGCGCCTCGGCGCCCACAAGCGCCTGGCGGACGCGGACGAACTGCCGGACGTGCGGCACAAGACGGTTGATCATCGCCGTCTGCTCCGATCTCCAGCCGCCAGGCGTCGTCGTGTTGGCGAGGACCCAGATGACCTGCAATCCGCTCGCTCCATCCACGCGGATGCTCAGACCGACCCTGCGTACGGCCTTGGCTTCGCGACTCGGTGCACGCCCGATCGCCAGATGAGTGCCAGTAGTCCCGCACGCCTGATCGATCAGGGCGAACGCCTCCCGCCAGCGACGGCCGTCCAACATGGCCTCGTGCAGCGAATTGACGACACGTTCATACATGCAATTGTCATGATGTATCTTTTTTTTGGGGGGGGTAACCGTGTTGAACCATTCGCCGACCGATAATTACTATTACGGTAGCATAAAACCTATATATTTACCATTTTTTTCATCCCGGACAACGTCCCCCGAACTGGGGACACTTTGTATGCTCAAAGAACGGGCAGGCTTCCGTAAGTGAGTGAGGGAGCCGCGACTGGGCACGGGATCAACTGCCGCGGTAGGTGGTGTAGCCCCACGGCGCCACCAGTAGGCGGAACGTGGTAGTGGCGTCGGCGGCGATCCAGAAGCGGATCGTGACGCGGTCCAGGAACGGTGGATCGGCGGTCGTCAGGTCGGTCGCCGCGAAGTACTCGCCGACGTGAAACACCAGCTCCCATTGGCCCGTGCGGAAGGCGTCGCTTTCGAGCAGCGGGGCGTCGCAGCGCCCGTCCTGATTGGTTCGGGCGGACATCACCAGACGGCCGCCGTCGTTCACGTCGAAGAGCTCCACGCGGATCCCGGCTCCCGGTCTGCCCTGCGCCGTGTCCAGCACGTGCGTGGAGAGGGCACCCAACATACCCTCTCCAGCGTCACTTCGATCCGGCCGCTCGGCTCGTCCGTGGGCAGGAACACCTTGCCGCGAGCGTCCTGACCGAACGGGGAGAGGTCGATCGGCAGAAAGTGGACGTTGGGCGTCCGCAGCGTGATCTCGCAGATGTCGGACGCGGCGGCGAGGGCTTCCTCGCCTTTCCGATACAGGCTGTCCTGCACCGAAGGGCTGTAAGTGGTGGCGAAGACCCGCAGCAGCGCCTCCCGGATCAAGCCGGCCACCGCGCCGTAGTCGCCGCGTTCATCGAGCGTGCCGCCATCGAACCGCCAGGTGGCCCCAGACCGTTCTCCTCGACTCGGACACGGGCTTCCGAAGCCTGCCAAGCATTTCCGGCGCTGTCGAGGCGCACGGCATGCCGTGGCAAGTTCCTGTCCGGCAATCTCCGGTTTCGGGAGAGCGCGTCAGGGGAGCATCTCGTGGTTGTACGGGACGTGTGGGAATCAAGGCCCGCTCCCAAGCAAGCGACGTGCGGCGCTTCCTGACGACCTGGCCGAGTTCGTCGCCAGCGGCGACCATGAGGCGAGCAACATGTGGGACCACCTCGCCGAACAGATGACCCGGAAGCCGGTCGCGTCAGCGCAGCGCGCCGCCCGCGAGTCCATGAAACGAATGACGGCGGCGACCTGACGAACAGCCGTCACTCCCCTCGGCCTGCAGCGCCACTCGTCCATTCACTCCCCTCCCCCTTATGCAGCTGCGGTTCGCGCCGGGGAGACTGACTCGCCGCAATCGACAGAACCATGCGCACCAGGTCGGCGCGCCGTGAGACGTTGAGCTTGAGATGGATGCGCTTGACCAGCTCGCGCACGGTGCTCTCTGCCCGGTGGGTGGCGGTCGCGATTTCTCGCATCGTGGCGCCTTCCGCCAAGGCTGACGCCACACGGCCCTCCGCTGGCGTGAGGCCGAGCCCTGACGACACGGCCTCGGGATCGATGCAGTCCTTCGCCTCCGGATCGACGACCACCACGAGCGCCGCGATCTGTCCGAAGCCGAACACCGCATCGCGGATATCCCCCGGGATCACCTGCAGTGCTAATCTTGGCAGTCTGCCCGGCCGCATGACCGTCATCGAACCGCTACTTACAGGCCGTCCGGATTTCGGCACGGCATTCGCGAACAAACGTGCAAATCGCGCATCGTCGGCCGCTCGCTTCGCCCGCAGGAACCCGCTTCGTTCGACCAAGCCGTCGCCCTCGCGCAGGACGTCCTGCCCACGCGAGTTGATCTGGACGATCATCCCGCGCCAGTCCAGGCAGATCACCCCGACCATCATGTTGTCGAGCAGCCCAGCCAGCGAGGTGCCCACGGCCGTGGCACGCATCAAGGCCATGCGGACGCGGACGAACTGGCGGACGTGGGGCACAAGGCGTTTGACCATCGCCTTCTGTGCAGGCGTCCACCCGCCAGGTGAGGGCGGGTTGGTGATGACCCATACCACCTGCACGCCGTTCCCGCCCTCAATACGGACTGTCATGCTACCACCGGTAAGCGCCGTGGCTCCGCGATGGGAGCTACCGTCAACAGTCACCAATTGGTTGCCGGCAGTCCCACACGCTTGATCGATCAGAGCTGAAGTTTCCCGCCACCGACAGCCGTCCAGCATCGCTTCCTGCAGCGAGGCGATGACGCCGTCAAATACGCAGCCATTGTGATGCATTCTCTTGCTTGGCGAGTGAGGGCCATCCATCTGACCGCATAACTCGACAAGAGACTGTCAATGACATGAGATATTGTTGTATGTCAACGCGTTTGTATCCGAACTTTTCAGGTCCCTAGATCGACGTTTTTCGCGAAGCGCGAGTCTATACTCTTGCGGTTCGTAAGATGAATAAGGACCTGTCACTCGAACCGCCAAGGTAATCCATCATGCGGAAAAGCGTAGTGGAGCCGCCGCAACAGCGTGACTGCAAGTCGCGCAATTTGACCTTCGCGACCGACGAATATTCGCCCGCGGTGTGGGCGCGGAGACCTGCCGGATCCGAAGCCTGATCCGCGCTGATCTCGTCGGCGATTCGCCCGCCCAGTTCCCTGTTCGCCCTCAACTGCCTCGGTAGGTGGTGTAGCCCCACGGCGCCACCAGCAGCGGCACGTGGTAGTGGGCGTCGCCGGCGATCCCGAAGCGGATCGTGACGCGGTCCAGGAACGGCGGATCGGCGGTCGGCAGGTCGGTCGCGGCGAAGTACTCGCCGACGTGGAACACCAACTCCCACTGACCCGTGCGGAAGGCGTCGTTGGCGAGCAGCGGCGCCTCGCAGCGCCCGTCCTCGTTGGTCCGCACGGAGGTGACGGGACGGCGGCCGTCGTTCACGTCGAAAAGCTCCACGAGGATCCCGGCGCCCGGCCTGCCCTGCGCAGTGTCCAGTACGTGCGTGGTGAGGGCACCCATCATCCCCTCCTGAGCGTCACTTCGATCTGGCCGCTCGGCTCGTCCGTGGGCAGGAACACCTTGCCGCGTGCGTCCTGACCGAACGGGGAGAGGTCGATCGGCAGATAGTGGACGTTGGGCATCCGCAGCGTGATCTCGCAGATGTCGGATGCGGCGGCGAGGGCTGCCTCGCCCATCCGATACAGGCTATCCTGCACCGAGGGGCTGTAGGTGGTGGCGAAGACCCGCAGCAAGGCCTCCCGGATCGAGCCGGCCACCGCGTCATAGTCGCCGCGTTCATGGAGCGTGCCGCCCTCGAACCGCCAAGCGGCCGCCATGCGGGTGGCCAGGATGCGGTCGGTGGTCGGCGGCAGCGTGGTGTACTCGTCCTGCAGATAGTCGACGAACCCGGATCCGGTGGTCTTCATGATCGCGAAGTCCTGAAAGCCGGCTTCGACCTCCCGCGAAGACGGGGTCACGGTCGCGCAGGCGAACGGCGTTCCGCCCTCCGCTCTGACGAAGCCGTGGTCGTGCTCGCGGCCGTCGATCCGCATACGGCCCCAGACCGTCTCCTCGACTCGGACGCGCGCTTCCGAAACCTGCCGGTAGCGGTCCACGAAGCACTGCCCGATGGTCAAGGCGAACGATTCGTTGGCCGCGTCCAGGTGTTCGAGCGCCAGCACGTTGACCAGGTTCTTCATAGTGTCGGTGGCCACCACTGACGCGTTGTCGGCGTCCGTGTAGGCTCGGGAGAACTCGCCGTCCAGGATGACGTCGACGCGGCTCTCGCGCACGTCGTGGCGATTCTCCGTGCGCTGCACGCGCAGTACGCGGACGTTGGCCTTTCCGTAGCGCTGTCGAACGAATGGCATGGGTCGACGCTCAATCCCGCAGCGTAGCGACCTGTGGCAGGTGGTGGAAAGCACGGAGGTCGAAGGTACGACGACTGCGGCGAATCTTGGCGTGCAGAGCCCAGCGCTCATGAACCACGCGCCGACGAACCCCGTCAGCAGTCTCCCGAGTCCGGAGGCGATCCCGCGGCTTGGCGCAGAGCGCCGCTACGTGGGACGAAGGGGTGAACTGACGTTGTGCGTTGAACTTGACGAGCACAGCCCGGCTGCTCCTGCCGATACGCTATGGGAGTTGCCGGGCTTCCGTCAATCGAACACCCCACCGACCCGCCGGGCGAGTCTCCTGGTCGCTGGTACCGGCACGTGGAGCCAAACGATCGTCAGCGACCCCAGTGTGAGCGCGCCAGCTTGATCTGCGGACGGGCTCACACTCATTGGAACCGAACCAACAACCGGCTCACCACTGGCACGGCTCCCGGTCTGAACTCGGCTCGCGGGTTAGCGTGAGCCAGTAGCCACCGTAGGGGAAACGAGGATTGTCCGGCCATTCGGCCGCTATCTGTTCGGGCCAGAGCTGCTCGTTCCACCAAGTGGACATGACGATGACGTCCTGCCTGTCGGTAGGCGCATAGGCGTTGCGCCATGTCTTGTTTTCGAATACTTCAACGTTGTTGCTGGCATTCGATGTGGTGTTTGTAAACGTGATGAACAGTTCGGATGGATCCAGCGTCAGCGTGCCGTGGAAACACTGCGGCGGGTACGGATCCGCTTCCGGAAATGGTCTAGCCGCGAACTCGGGCTCCGGAACCACCTCCATGGTCACGGTGTCGTCCGTGCGCAGTATGAACCGCCACGTCTCCGTGAACGTCCACGTTCCTTCGACGTTCTCGTATCTCGGGCCTGCCCACGAGCCGATCATCGAAGCTGGCAGCGGACTCTCCACCCTGGTGTAGCGCTCGATGTAGGGGTTCTGTGTCTCGCCTTCGTCGGGGTCATCTTCCCATCTGATAACAAACAATTCACCTCCGGCTCCCCACGCATATTCTTTGTCGAATGATCTCGTTTCGATGGTCCAATTGCCGTCATCGTGGCGACGCCGCTCGGCTACAGACGTCTTGGTTACGCTGCCTTCCATTGCAGGTGTCCACGTTCCGCTGGAGTGCGAGTAGTCGACCATTTCATCACCATCGCGTCGCGTTTCGACGAGTATGTAGCGGCTCTTGGTAAAAGTGAGGGTGATCGTCTCCTTGCCGGCAACAATGTAATCGTCAAGCAGGTCGTCGTGCTCATGGTAGACCCCTACGGACTCCCACGTGCCCAGCAAGATCGGGTTCGAAGGGACAGGATCTCGTACGCGAGTGTAGCGCTCATACCTGTCCTCTTTTTCGTCGCTTTCCCAGTGATGGACGAATAGCACACTCCCGGAGTCGCTCATATGGTACGACTTGTCGATGGTGCCGGACTCCCACTGACCGTCATCATCATCGTCGTGGACGAAGGTCTTCGTGATGGTGTCTGTCGTCGATTTCCAGTTGGCGAAATGGCCATATGGTTCGTGGCGTTCTTCACCGGACAGTTCGAGTTGGTCAACATGCCAGAATGCTTTGCCGCTCTCGGTCAAGACGAGCCTGATCGTCACTGGGCGGACGTCCCCATCGTCGTCCTCCCATTCGGTGACCTGTTCCCAGGTCCCCACCAGCGTAAGCTTTGGCGGAGCTGGATCTTCTGGCGCAGGTGCCGGTGGCGTGACTGGCGTCGTCTCCTTGCACGCCAAGACAAGCGCCGCCACCGCAAGCCCGGTAATGATCGATCGGTACGCTCCTTTCATGCGCTCCCTCCTGATGCTCCGGCACTACGAACATCACGCCGGTTCTCAAGCATTGTCCGGTGCTGTCGACGCGCGCGGCATGCCCCAAAGTGGGGACAAGCGCTATTGGGATCACCCGGGAGGTGGATGAAGTGGGAGACGTCGACCAGACTCAGGTCGGAGATGCGCGGCTCGGGGATCACGGCCAGCGCCAGCAGGCTGAGCTGCATGTGGCTGTAATGAACGATCGCCGCGTTCGCGCCGACCGCCACAAAGGCGGCCCTCCCCCAGGACACGTCGTACAGCGGCAAGGCCTCTCCGTCCGCGTCCACGCGTACCGAACGACTTAGTAGGCAGCGAGCGCCACCGACACCGAGGCTTCGATGAGGCTTGTCGCCTGGAGGGGTAC
Source organism: Spirochaetaceae bacterium (assembly GCA_028820215.1). The sequence continues at coordinate 87,529 of JAPPKD010000108.1, forward strand.
ACGGTTCGTGGTGGTAGGAGATGACGTCTCCGACGAACCGTCGCTCACCCGTCAAAATCAGATATCGGATTTCACACCGCTATGGTTGTTTCACGAAAGGCCTCCAATAGTAACCACCATACGGCCTTCCTTCAGACTCTGACCACGTGTTCGTATCGGGGTCGTACGAAAGCTCTTCCTGGGGCCAAGAAATCGCGATCTCTCCGCGGATCCCAGCCGGCGCATAGGCGAACCGCACCTCGTGGCCTAGCCATCGTGAAGAAAAACGAGCGATCACTTCCGGATTCGAGTGTATTACATCCTGCACGTCGACAAACACGAACTGTCTCGACTCATCGTGACGCCAACTCCCGGAGAACGACCAAGAAAGAACGTTGTCTCCCCCTATTTCTCTTTCGAAAAGGAACGTGAACGCCTCCCCGATCGTCAAGGTTGCGCGGTCTATTTGGACCTGACCGTCGTCACGCTCCCTCGCGGCCTGCCATGCCCAGACTCCGGGAAGCGGTGGGAGGGGACTCTCCACCCGGGTGTAGCGCTCGATTCTGTCATTGGCGGCGTCGCCTGCGTCCTCCCAATCACCCCGCCACTCCTTGACAAAGAGCTCGCCGCCGGCGCCCCAGGCATACTCTTTGTCGAAGGATCTCGTTTCGATGATCCAATTGCCGTCATCGTCCCGATGCCGCTCTGCGACGAACGTTTTCGTTACACTGCTGTCCATCGTGGGATTCCAAGTCCCGCTGGAAGGCCAGTAGGCGGTTACTACGTCACCATCGTGTGGCGTTTCGATGAGTATGTACCGGTTCTCCGTGAACGTGAGTGTGAGCTTCTTCTTGCCTGCAACCACGTAATCGTCAAGCAGGTTGTCGTGCTCATGGTAGACCCCTACGGACTCCCACGTGCCCAGCAGGGTCGGATTCGATGGGACAGGATCTAGTACGCGAGTGTAACGTTCGAGCGCTTCCTCGGTTTCACCACTTTCCCAATGATGGACGAATAACACACTTCCGGAATCGATCAAGTAGTACGACTTGTCGATGGTGCCGGACTCCCACTGACCGTCATCATCATAGTCGTGGATGAAGGTCTTGGTAATGGTGTCTGCCGTCGCTGTCCAGCTGGCGATATGGCCATATGGGTCGTGACGATCTTCACCCGACAGTTCGAGTTGGTCAACATGCCAGAATGCTTTGCCGCTCTCGGTCAAGACGAGCCTGATCGTCACTGGGCGGACGTCCCCATCGTCGTCCTCCCATTCGGTGACCTGTTCCCAGGTCCCCACCAGCGTAAGCTTTGGCGGAGCTGGATCTTCTGGCGCAGGTGCCGGTGGCGTGACTGGCGTCGTCTCCTTGCACGCCAAGACAAGCGCTGCCACCGCAAGCCCCGTTATGATCGATCGGTACGCTCCTTTCATGCGCTCCCTCCTGATGCTCCGGCAGACGTGCCGGCTCGTTGGATCAGGCGTGCGGTCGAAGACTTGAACTAATTGAGGACTACGAACATCACGCCGGTTCTCAAGCATTCTCCGGTGACGTCGAGGCGCGCGGCATGCCCCAAAATGGGGACAAGCGCTATGGGATCACCCGGGATGTGGGCGAAGCGGGGAAGATGTCGACCAAGCCCAGGGCGGAGTTGCCCGGCTCGGGGGATCATGGCCCCATGTTCGCAGCGCAGGTCCCGGTCACCAGCAAGTGGTGGCAGTCGTGGGCGACGGTGGTGGCCACCTCGCAGGCAGCGTCGAGGCCGAAGCCCTGCACGAAGGCGTTCACGCCCCTGTCGGTCCCGTGGTGGCGCTCCAACCAAGGCCAGCGGCAGCACGTCCTGCGCCGACTCTGGTGCGCCCGGCCGTCGCGCACCTCCACGGTCTCCGTCAGGTGGCGAGTGGCGGCAGGGTTCCCGATCACGTTGGCCGTCGCCGTTCCCGTGCGGCCGCCGGCATCCACCGCGAAGTCGCGGCCGGCCAGCAGCCGCGACACGCGGATCGAGCGGCGAAAGCGTTCCTCGTGTTTCCGGGTCGGCAGTCCAAGAGCAGCCTCCCTTCCTCCGCGGCTACGTTCGCATGCGCCAAGTATGTGAGTCCCTTGTTGCCACCTCTTTTTTGTTCAATCACTCGCTCGCGGGAACTCGAACCCGTCTACTGCTTGACGAGCCTCAGCCAGTAGTCTCCGAACGGCACGTCTGGATTGTCTATCGCGCCTAGATCCTCGTCAGGCCTGAGCTCATCCCAGTAAGGCGACATTATCAAGGAGTTGGCCACCTGGAAATAACCCCACCTCAACCGCAGGCCGATGCGGCCATCTGACGGGTCCGGCTGGCCGTCCCGTGACACCGCAGTTACCGTCTGCCACACGTACATCTCTTCCGAATCTTGCTCCAGGGTTCCCGTCAGGATCTCAACGAACATTGTGTCGGTTCCGAAGTCTTCCTCCGGCTGTGCGGTGAAGGTGTACGTTAACGTATCGCCAGTGATATCCAACGTCCAGGTCCTGAGGACCCGCGTGACATTGCCGTTATCGTCTTCGTCCTCTTCCAAGCGTTCGCGCCGCCATGTCCCGGTCAGATCGGCTCCGGGAGCTTCGTTCTTGGTGTAGAGCCAATAGTCGACGTCTTCGAAGGCGTTCTCACGCTCCCAGATCTTCAAATAGAGAGCGGTCCGCTCATCGTTACCCCAGGAGTATGCCTTAGGCAGATTCCTGAACATATCGTCATCGTACCAAGTGCGGGTGATCTCGGTGTCCGTGGCGGTCCAGGTGCCGGACTGGGTGTAGCTCTCTTCCTCGTCAAACGTACCGTCTGTGCGGACATGGGCGAAGTGCGCGATCCAGCGGTCATTGGTGAAGACCAGCATATAGCGGCGTGTACCCTGCGCCCCGTCGTCATTTTGCCAACCGTCTTCATGGACCCACACCGCTCCCATCAGGGACTCTGCCGCTGTAGGCATCAGGACGACCGGCTTCACGGAGATCGTGAACTTCACTGACTCCATGGTGCCGCCCGTCGCGGAATCCGTGGCCGTATAGGTCATCGCGTAGGTTCCCGGCGTGGTAGGTGTTCCGCTCAGCACCCTGGTCGCCTGGTCGAACGTGAGCCCGGGCACGTCCGGCGAGAGCGAGTAGACGAGGCCCTCCTTGCCTCCCATGGCCTCGGGCAACGTTCTCGTCACTGCTTCGCCGACAACCATTGTCGGCAGCGAGATCGTCAGCTTCTCGGCTGGGAATCTGACGGCAGGCGTAACGGGGGATGTGCATCCGGCTAATAGTAGTGCGCCGATTGCGAACAACACCGCACCCATACACACCATCCTGTTGATAGTCTTCATCGTTCTCCGCTCCTTTGTCGAACTCCGCACGGATCGCTTCGGCTGAGCGACTGTAGATTGAACATGGAGCACCGGACGGGAGCGCTTCATGACCCAAAAGGGGGACAATTTTCCGGCTCGTTGGTATCAGCCCCTTGTGCGGCGGTTGGAGCAACCGACGTGGGGGTGGTGGGTATCGCCCTTTCCCGTCCGTGCGATGCTTGCGTACCTACGACGGAGAGGCCGACTCTCTCTCGTCGGTCTTGCGCGGCGCGGACTCTCCGAGCGGCTAGCCCAACACCGGGATGTGGGCGAAGCGGGAGACGTCGACCAGACCCAGGTCGGAGATCCGCAGCTCGGGGATCACGGCCAGCGCCAGCAGGCTGAGCTGCATGTAGCCGTTGTTGAGCGCGCAGCCGCACTCGGTGAGCGCCCTCATCACCCGGGCCGACTTCTCGGCGACCGCGCCGGCCGGCTCGTCGGACATCAGGCCGCCGATCGGCAACTCGACCAGGGCGGTCAGCATGCCGTCGCGCACCACGGCGACGCCGCCGCCGGCGTCGACCAGCGTGTTCGCGGCCTGCGCCATGTTCGCGGCGCAGGTCCCGGCCACCAGCAGGTGGTGACAGTCGTGGGCGACGGTGGTCGCCACGCCGCAGGCGGCGTCGAAGCCGAAGCCCTGCACGAAGCCGTTCACGACCCTGCCGCTCCCGTGATGGCGCTCCACCAGGGCCAGCGGCAGCACGTCCTGCGCCGGATCGGGCTGCACGCGGCCGCCGCGCACCTGCAGGGTCGCTGTCAGGTGGCGGGTGGCGGCATGGTTCTCGATCACGCCGATCACGTTGGCCGGCACCGTGCCCGTGCGGCCGCCGGCATCCACCGCGAAATCACCGGCGGCCAGCGGCCGCGGCACGCGGACCGAGCGGCGAAAGCACTCCTCGTGCTTCCAGGGCGGCAGCTCGAGGAGCAGCCTCCCCTCCTCCGCCGCCACCGCGCCGCGGGAGATTACCGTTCCGGCGGCGAAGTCGTCGAGGTCTTCCACCAGCACCACGTCGGCGGAGCGCCCGGGCGCCAGGCAGCCCAGATCGCGATCGACACCGAAGTTCTGGGCGGTGTTGATGGTTGCCATCTGCAAGGCGATCAGCGGATCGAGGCCCAGCCCGATCGCATGACGCAGCACGCGGTCCATGTGGCCCTCGGCCACCAGCGTGCCGGCGTGCACGTCGTCCGTGCACAGGATGAACTGACGCGGGTCGAGCCCCCGCTCCGTGATGGCCGTGACCTGCGCGGCCACGTCGTACCAGGCCGAACCGAGCCGCAGCATCGGCCGCATGCCGCGGCGGGCGCGCTCGACGGCGTCCACCTCGCGCGTGTTCTCGTGATCGTCGGCCGGGCCGCCGGCCAGGTAGGCGTGAAACCGCCGGTCCAGCTCCGGGCTCGGGTAGTGGCCGCCGACCGTCTTGCCGGCGCGCATGGTGGCGGCCATCTCGGCGTGCATCTGCTGATCGCCGGCGACCACACCGGGGAAGTTCATCATCTCGCCCAAGCCGACGATCCCGGGCCAACTCATCGCCTCCTGCACGTCCTGGGGCGTGATGCGCGCGCCGGGCGTCTCCAGCCCCGGCGCCGACGGCACGCAGGAGGGCATCTGCACGAAGACGTGGATGGGCGAAGCCTCCGCCTCGGCCACCATCATGCGCACGCCGTCGAGGCCGAAGACGTTCGCCACCTCGTGCGGGTCGGTGAAGATCGCGGTGGTGCCGTGCGGGAGCACGGCGCGCACGTACTCCGTGATCGTGCACATGCTGCTCTCGACGTGCAGGTGGCCGTCGGTCAGGCCGGGCACCATGAACCGGCCCCCGGCCTCGACCACGCGCGTGCGGTCGCCGATGCAGTAGCCGGCGTCCTCGACGATGCAGGCGATGCGGCCGCGGCGCACGGCGATGTCCATGCCGGGCACCACCTCGCGCGTGAGCACGTTGACCCAACGCCCGCCGCGGATCACCAGGTCGGCGGCTGCCCGTCCGGCGGCGACGTCCACCAGGTCCGTCGCCACCGCGTGCCACGGTTCGCGTTGCGTCAACGCAAGCCCTACTTCCAGCCGCCGTCCGGCGGCCAGATGTTGTAGCTGCCGGCACCCGCGCCGACCGGCCGCTCGTCCATCCAGTCCTTGACGGTATCCCGCCACTTGAGGAAGTGCGGGGTCTTCGTGTGGGCCTGGAACGCCCCCTCGTCGACGTACACCTCGTAGAGCCAGATCCGGTTCGGATCGGCTCCGTCCTGGATCACGTCGAAGCGCAGACAGCCCGGCTCGTCGTTCACGGAGCCGCGTGCGTCTCCGAGCATCGCCTCGATGAACTCGTCCTTGTGCCCTTTCTTGATCTGAATGGGGGCGACGATCACGTACATGCGTTCCTCCTTGGGGACAGTTGCCGTCAGAAGTCTGCCGGATCGCCCGCCGGCTCGGCGAGCCACACCCGGCTGCCGGCGACGTAGGTGGCGCGCACCGCGCGGTCGTCGCCAAGGATCGCCAGCGCGAACAGGGTCTCCTCCAGGTTCGCCGACAGCTCGTTGCGGGCGGCCAGCACGGGCGTGGCCGCGGGGTCGAGCACCACCAGGTCCGCCCAATGCCCGGGCTCCAGGCTTCCGACCTGGTCCAGGCCGAGCCGCAGCGCGTTGCCGCGGGTCGCCAGGTGGAACAGCTCGTGCGCGGTCGGCCGGCAGCCGCTCAGCATCGCCACCTTGTACGCCTCTGCCATGGTCTGGAGCATCGAGTAGCTGGTGCCGCCGCCGACGTCGGTGGCCAGGCCGACGCCGACCGCGTGCGTCCCGTTCCTGAGGCGTCGGAGGTCGAACAGGCCCGATCCCAGGAAGGTGTTCGAGGTCGGGCAGTGCACGACGGTCGCGTCGGCCGCCGACAGGCACGCCCGCTCGCGCTCGGAGAGATGGATGCCGTGGGCGAACAGGCTGCGGGCGCCGACCAGGCCGAAGCGGTCGTAGACGTCGGTGTAGTCTTCCGCCCAGGGGAAGTCGCGCGCCACCAGCGCGATCTCCGGCTCGCTTTCCGACAGGTGCGTGTGCACGTGGCAGTCGGCGTGGCGGGCGGCAAGCTCTCCGGCGGCGCGAAGCTGCGCCACGCTGGAGGTGACGGCGAAGCGCACGGTGATCGCGTAGCGCAGCCGGCCGCGGCCGTGCCAGCGCTCGATCAGCGCCTCGCTGTCCGCGGCGCCGCCGGCCGGGTCGTCGCAGAGCGCCGCCGGGGCGTTGCGGTCCATCATGGTCTTGCCGGTGACGATCGCCATCCGGCGCCGTTGCGCCGCCGCGAACAGGGCCTCGGTCGCGCCGCGATGGACCGTGGAGAAGACCACGGCCGCGGTCGTACCGTGCCGGATCAGCCGATCCAGGAACACCTCGGCCGCCGCGCACGCATGGGTTCGTGATCGATAGCGGCACTCCTCCGGGAACGTGAACCGCTGCAGCCAGTCCAGCAGGTCCTTGCCCGGCGCCGCCAGCATCCGGTACTGCGGGAAATGGATGTGGGCGTCGATGAATCCCGGGAGCACCAGCGCCGACCCGTAGTCGTCGGCGGCCAGCGCGCGGTAGCGGTCGGGCAGCTCGGCGGCCGGACCGCACCAGGCGATCCTGCCGTCGCCGCCCACGACGACCGCGCCGTGCTGATGAAAGCGGACCGCATCCTGCGGTCCGGCGCGCGCCGGGTCGTCGCGGTAGCTCAGCACCGCACCGCGCACCACCCGCCCGCCGGCGGCGGCGCTCACGGCGCGATCCGGTCTTCGATGCGGAAGCGGAGGATACGCTCGACGTTGGCCAGCGCCGTCGCGCGCTCGGTGGCGTCGTCGTTGCTTATCCGCTCCTCGAATGCCGTCAGGATCATGTCCTTGTTGGCGCCTTTCACCGCGAAGATGAACGGGAAGCCGAACCGGGCGCGGTAGCGGGTGTTGAGGTCGGCGAAGCGCTCGAACTCGTCCGGTGTCAGGCGGTCCAGGCCAGCCCCGGCCTGCTCCCGCCGTGACTCCGCGGCGATGCCACCGCCGCCGGCGTCGTCCGCCACGGCGGCACGATCGGCCAGGTCCGGGTGGGCGCGGATCAGCGCGATCTGGGACTCCGGAGGCGCGGCTCGCACCGCGGCCACGAAGGCCGCAACCACGGCTTCGCGGCTGGCGAACGGCCGCCCGGCTGCCGCGCGTTCCGCCACCCATGGCGAGTGCTCGGCGATGTCACCGAATCGCTCCGTGAACTCCGCGGCGTCGAGCGCGTTAACCGCGGTGACGGACATCGGCGGGGAATCGAATGCTGACACTGAGAAGGACCGCCCCTCTCATTATCGGCAGGTCACCGGCGCTGTATGCTCGCCCGTGACGCCGCGGCGGCACTACGCGATTGCGGTGAGCCGGCGATCGAACGCGAACGTACGGATCTTGCCCGGGACGACCTCGTCGAAATCGGCGTGCACGGGGTTGATCACGACATTGCGTTCCAGTGGGTTGACCGCGCTCTGCGCCACGATCGCCAGATGCTCACGGAGCATCCGCGCTCCGGTCTGCCGGGGATGGCCGCCGGCCGCGGTTGCTACGGCGATCAGGTGGTCGGGAACCTCCAGGTCGAGGACGCTGTGGTCAGGAAAGGCGGATGGGCGCGCCAGATTGGCGAGGATCTCCAGCGCGGCCAGGGAGGAGTTCTCGCTGCAGTACACCGCGCGCACTCCCTTGGGGTTCCACCTGCCCCCGTATCTGGCCGCCCCCTCCCCGCTCAACATCTCCTCGATGCTGCCGGCATGCTCGGTCTTGGCTATGCGCCACACTTTCACGTCGGTATGCCGTGCTCCAGGCGGCCGATGAGGTCGATCACGTCGTCTGCGCCAATAGCGGTGTTGGCCCGTTCGAGCGGTGTCTCGCCGGCCAGCGCGGGGTTGGGATGCTTGAGCCACTCGATCGCGTCGTCCCGGTCGAAGTCGAAGTACGCAACCGCCCGGTTGAACACCTTCGCTACCACGGCGGCGCGATCACCCTCGTCTCGGCGCAGAACCCCTTGGCTCTTGCGCCGAACGAGCGTCTGGCGCGCAGTGCCGACCATGTCGGCCAGCTGCGTCTCGCTCACATCCAGAGCGTCCCTCAGCGTGTCCAGAAAGCTGGCGGAAAGGCCGCTGCGAACTTCGGCCAGCGTGGGTGGGTCGATCACGCCAACCGCGCGGGGTTCCTCACTGACTTCCTTGATTGTCCTGCCCATCTGGTACTATCGATCATACCATATGGGAAGCGTGGCGTCATCCGGCCGCAAAACCGCTGGGATGAGTCAAGAGAGCGCTGCCATGGGACAGCGCTCTCTTGGGGCGGTCAACCGGGCAGCTTGTCGTCGACGCCCTGCACGTACCAGTTCATGCCGAGCAGCGTGCCGTCGTCGAGCGCCTCGCCCTCGCCGATCACCATCTCGCCTTCCTGGTTGTAGATCGGGCCCTTGAACGGGTGCAGCTCTCCTGAGACGATCGCCGCTTCCGTCTCCATGGCCAGCGCCTTCACCTCATCCGGCATGTTGGTATAGGGCGCCATGCGGACCATGCCCGGAGCGATGCCGTCCCAGGTGTCCGTGGACTCCCAGGTGCCGTCGAGCACGGCCCTGGTGCGAGCCACGTAGTAGGGAGCCCACTCGTCGATGACGGAGGTGAGCTGCGCGGTCGGGGCGAACTTGATCATGTCCGACGCCTGCCCGAAGCCGACCACGCCCTGCTCCTCCGCGATCTGCAGCGGCGCGGTGGAGTCGGTGTGCTGGGTGATGATGTCCGCGCCCTGGCCGATCAGGACCTTGGCGGCGTCCGCTTCCTTGCCGGGATCGAACCAGGTGTTGACCCAGACCACCTTCAGCTTGAAGTCGGGGTTGATCGTCTGTGCGCCGAGCAGGAACGCGTTGATGCCGCGCACCACCTCCGGAATCGGGAACGAGGCGATGTAGCCGGCGACGCCGCTCTCCGACATCTGCGCCGCGATCTGACCGATGATGTAGCGCCCCTCATAGAAGCGCGCGGAGTAGATGGCCACGTTGTCGGCGCGCTTGTAGCCGGTGGCGTGCTCGAACTTCACGTCCGGGAAGTTCGCGGCCACGTTGATGGTCGGATCCATGAAGCCGAACGACGTGGTGAAGATCAGCCCGGCGCCCTCGCGGGCCATGCGGGTGATGGCGCGCTCGGCGTCCGGGCCCTCCGCGATGTTCTCCACATAGATCGTCTCGACCCGGTCTCCGAATTCTTCCTGCACGGCCAGCAGGCCGTCGTGGTGCTGGTAGGTCCAGCCGTGATCGCCGATCGGGCCGACGTACACGAAGCCGACCTTCAGCTTGTCCTGGCCGAACGCCGCCACGGTCAGCATCAGCGCCAGCGCGACGATGAGTAGTTTCTTCATCGGGAACTCCTTGAGTTGATGGTGGGCCGGCCGCGGCGACCTACCGATCGGGCACGAACGGCTGCCCAATGCAAGCAGGGGTGTTCGCCTTCGTCAAGAAACGGTTGCCGGAGATCAGCACCAGCGCCGCGATGGTCGCCAGGTACGGCAGCGCCGACAGCAGTTGCGACGCCACGGCGATCCCCACGCCCTGCGCCCACAGGCCCATGATCCACACGGTGCCGAACAGGTAGGCGCCGATCGCGACGCGCCGCGGCGCCCACGTGGAGAACACCACCAGCGCCAGCGCGATCCAGCCCCGGCCTGCGGTCATGTTCTCGATCCACTGCGGCGTGTAGACCAGGGAGAGGTAGCCGCCGGCCAGCCCCGCGCAGGCCCCGCCGAAGGCGATGCAGGCGTACCGCACCGCGATCACCCGGAAGCCCAACGCGTGGGCGGAGTGGTGGTTGCCGCCGGTCGCGCGGATCACCAGCCCGATGCGGGTGCGCGCCAGCGTCCAGGCGACCAACACCGTGATCGCGATCGAGGCGTACACCAGCGGGTCCTGGCCGAACACCACCGGCCCGATGAACGGGAGATCGGTGAGCACCGGGATCTGGAGGTTCGGCAGCCTCACGCCGGGCAGGCCGGTGAAGTTCTCGCCGATCATCCCGGCGAGCCCCAGCCCGAACAGGGTGAGCGCCAGTCCGGTGGCGACCTGGTTGGTCACCAGCGTCTGGGTCAGGTAGGCGAACAGCAGCGCGATGACGATGCCGGTCCCGAGCGACACGGCCACGCCGGCCAGCGCCGATCCCGACGTGTAGGCCGCCGCGAAGCCGGTCACAGCACCCATGATCATCATGCCCTCGACGCCCAGGTTGAGGACCCCCGAACGCTCGACCACCAACTCCCCGATGGAGGCCAGCAACAACGGCGTCGCAGCCGTGATGATGGTGAGGATCACCGCTTCCACACCGGTCATCGCGGCAGCTCCGCGACCGGCCCCACGCGGAATCGCAGGCGGTACCGGATCAGCGTGTCGCACGCCAGGATGAAGAACAGCAGCGTCCCCTGGAACACCTGCGCCGTCTTGCTGGAAAGCCCCAGCGAGATCTGCGCCCCTTCGCCGCCCAGGTAGCTGATGGCGAGTATGATCCCTGCAAGCAGCACCCCGATCGGGTTGAGCCGGCCCAGGAACGCCACGATGATCGCCGTGAATCCATAGCCGGGGGAGATGGTCGGCTGCAGTTGGCGGATCGGCCCCGCGATCTCGCCGATGCCGGCCAGCCCCGCCAAGCCGCCGGAGAGCAGCAGGCAGAACCACACGGTGCGCGGCCGCCGGAAGCCGCCGAATCCGCCGGCTCGCGGTGCGTCGCCGGACACCTGGATCTCGAAGCCCTTCAGGGTGCGCGACAGGAATACGAACAGCACCAGCACCGCCAGCAGCGCGAACGCTCCGCCCAGGTGGACGCGGCTGTAGCCGAGCGTCGGCAGGAGCTGAACGCCCTGCAGCGCCACCGACTCCGGAAAGTTGTACCCCTCGGGGTCGCGCCACGGACCGCGCACCAGCCAGTCCAGGACGAGCTGCGCCACGTAGACGAGCATCAGGCTGGTGAGGATCTCGTTCGCGCCGAAGCGGTTGCGGAGCAGCGCCGGGATCGCGGCCCACGCCATGCCGCCGGCGATGCCGAGTCCCATCATCAGCGGCAGCGCCAGCGGCGACTGCCACTCCGTGGCCAGCACGGGAATGGCGGCGCCGACGATGGCGCCCATGGTGAGCTGCCCCTCGGCGCCGATGTTCCAGACGTTGGCGCGGAAGCATACCGCCAGCCCGGCGCCGATCAGCACCAGCGGCGTCGCCTTGACGACCAGCTCCTCGATCGACCAGAGCGTCGTCACCGGCTCCACGAAGTAGACGTACAGTGCCGGCAGCGGCTCCAGGCCGCGCGCGGCAAAGAGAATGCCGCCGACGATCACGGTGAGCAGGATCGCCAGGACCGGCGAGCCCACGACCATCACGCGGCTGGGGTGCTGGCGTTTCTCGAATTGCAGCGTCACACCGAACTCCCGCCGGTGCCCGGCGCGATGCACCCGCGGCAGGCGCGATGCGCCATCGAAGTCGCCCAGCACTCCCCGCGCCAGATCACCGGAATACGATCCGTGATATCGACGCCTGCGTCGAGCCCCGCACGCGCCCGATATGGCAAGCTTGGGGTGTCGGCTCCTGGATCCCGGGTATCAGTTGCGATCTGGCCCCAGGGATCGCGGATTCAGTCGGTTCGCCCCTGGTCAAGCAGCCATTCGATCACTCTTGACGCTTCCTCGTCGGTGATCCAGTCGCCATCCCGGAACGCGCTCGACCGGTCCGAACCGAGCGCTCTTTCGATCGCTTCCTGAAACGCGACATCACGCTTGCTCAGCAGCCTGTTGATCTCCTGCGCCTGGAGACGCGTCATGGAGCATGGCCGGAAGCTGAACACGATCGTGACCACAACGGTCGCTGCCACCGTGAATGAGATGACTCCGATCCAGCCTACTGCGTTCATGGCGCCAACATCCGGGGATCGATGACAAGACAGGACACGCGCTCCGGCGGCCTTCGCGGGAGGGAACTGGAGTCGTCAGCCGGCTTGGCAGGTAGTCAATCTCACCGGGAATCCCTGCGTCGTGCTTGTGGCACGTCGGGTCCATATCGTACTCGAGATCAGCAGCCATGTCCATAACGAATTCACACGTTTTGGCAAGTATCGAGTATCATGTTCGCATTGACGCGACACCGTCCATGAGCAGGCCCGCGCGCTCCCGGTTGAGCTCCCGGCCGACCACAGACTTCTGCAAGGTTTCTCGGACAGGTCGCTTGCCTGCGAGTTCGCCTCGCTGATGGGCACGTCGAACCGCTCGGTGACCCCCTGTTTCACCGAACGGGTCCGCAGAAGCGGCGGATGTCCGCCCTGTGGAAATCGCGCGGCGCCTGAACTTCTGAGCGCTCCGGGCGCGAGAGCTACTGAATTCCGCCCTCTGAGCCCAACGCGGCGCGCACGTTCGGAAGGTAGGTGCGACTTACCGGAACCTCGCGGTCGCCCGCAAGTCTCAGCACCATGCGGTTGCCTCTCGTGACCAACTCCGCCGCCTCCTCCAGCAACGTGCGGTGAGCGATCCAGTAGCATCGATGGACCTGCATCCCCAGATCGCCGAGCTCCGCAACCGCATCCGAAAAGCGAACGAGAACGCGGCCGGAGCCGGCTGTGGTGTGAACCTCCAAATAGTGATCTACCGTTCTGATGTAGATCAGGTCATGGCCCAGTCCAGCGGGCAGCCGGTCGAGGAGCCGTGGGCGAGCTTCACCAGCGGCGACGGCAGGAGAAGGGTTGCCGGCACGTTCAGCCCTGTCCCCAGCCGATGAGCCCAAGGCTGACGTCCTGGCGGTACTCTCAACCGGAAGGCAGGCCGGGGCGGCTTCAGCGTCCGAGTCGGCAGCTTCGCCCTCCGCGTCGAGCCCGCCCAGTCCGGTCGTGTCGCCGGGAGGATCAGCGGCCGGACCGTGGCCGCCCGGGCCTGTGGCCGAGTCACCCAGTGAACACGCGCCGACAGAGTCCCCTTCACCCCCTTCAGCGGCCTCCACGACAACCTTCTCAGCAGAGACGTGCTCGCGAGAGGACGCCACTCGGGGGCCGACGGCATGCGCAATGCGCTGGCAGACGACAAAGTGGAAGAGCAGGCAGCATGACACCGCTATCGACGCCACCACGAAATACAGCGTTAGGAATCCATCGTACACGGAGCGGTCGGCGTGAAACAGCGTCTGGTACGTAACCACTACCGCAGTGCAAGGTACTGCAGCCACCAGCATAGCCAACGCCGCCACCAGCGCACGCTCGTTGGATGCTCGGTGGCGCGTCATATAAAGCGTCAAGACGTTCATCGAGTAGAAGGCCGGCCACGAAAATGCCGTGGCTACGGTGCAATAAACGAAGCGCTGCAGCAGCGAAAGGCTCTCGTAGCTCCCTATCGGACCTACGAGCGACAGGATCCCCACGCCAAGCGCCGCCGTCGTAAGAGAGAATCCGACGACACGCCGATTGAGCATCTCGCGATACTCGAATTGAGCCTTGCCCGAATCGTCCCACGCATCACCTGCTTGGGCTTTCTCCTTCCGCGGTGAGAAGTCACTCAACTGTCTCATATCTCGCTCTCCCGCTTCGATCATGAGCACCCCCGCACCCTTCGTCAATATCGCTCCGTGTTCCTTTTTCCTCTTCCTGAGAGCGCGTTTGGTTCCCCTGAACCGATCAAGCGACTCGGAGAACCTATCCCCGGTCGCAAGTCGAAGTTACTCCGCAACGAGCTCTGTATCCGGTGCCTAAAAGAGTGACATGACAGCCCGTTGACAGTTTGCGATTCGTGAATGATACCCATGCAGTTTTCGCGAATTGCGCGCCCGCAATAGTGTGGAGTGCCGCGCCGGGAGTCCTCGTTGTCGGTTGGAAACGTTTCCTCGGAACGTACTATTGCTGAACGAAGTCCGCGTCGATGGCGGGCGGTTTTCGTCATCCAGGAGGCGGCGCTGCCGATTTGGTAGTCGCGTCGCTGCCATGAACCCGGCTTATTCGCGTAGGAGTGGAGAAAAAGTAGGCGTGTCCGCCGATTTGC
>JAPPKD010000123.1:0-2072 GCA_028820215.1 Spirochaetaceae bacterium
GATGGTGGACAGCTCCTTGGCCTGCTCGCCGTCGGGAATCTCGAATGTCTCGAAACCGATGCCAGGGTCGATGTCGACGCCGATGCCCGGCTGTGTGATCACCACGGCGCGCTGCGCCCTGGCGGTCAGCTTGGATTCGCGCAAGACCGAGGCGAGCTCGTGGCGCGCGCCGTCGCCGACCAGCACGGGGTACGAGCGGTCGCCCAGCGGAACATCGACGCGGATGGTGCCCGACATCGGTTGCGAGGGTACCGACGCATTCCGGTTGGCTACCCGCCGGGACGCCTCAGTGCGCAACGGATTTCTGGCAGACAGCGAGCGATCGGAACTGCGACGCGCTCAGGCGGCGAGACCCGGCGGCGGGAACCACCAAGCGGCGGCGAGAGCGCCGGCGACCAGCGACGGTCCGAGAGCGAACCGGTGGTCGGCGCTCCGGCCCAACGCCACCATCCCGACAGCGCCGACCGCGGCGGCGATCGCGAAGCCCGCAAGCAGGCCCGCCCACACGGCGGCGAGCCCGCCCAGGCCCAGGTGCAAGCCGAGGTAGCCGCCGAGCCTCACGTCGCCATAGCCGAGCCCGCCCCGGGCAACCCGCCAGATGACGTGCATCGCCCCCCAGCCGAGCGTTGCTCCGGTGGCTGCCGCGGCAGACGCGCGCGCCAATCCTGCGAGGCCGCCGTCGAGCACCGCTGCCGCACACATCAATGGGACCGCTATTGCGACGCAGGCGCGCAGCAAGCGCGTGGGGATCAGGTGAGTGCGCAGGTCGACCGCGGAGATCACCACGCCGGCCCAGCCGAACGCCAGCAGCGGGGCGAGAAAAGGACCCGCTCCCACCCGCAACGCGAGCACCGCGCCTGTCGCCATGCACGCCGCCGTCGTCCATGCCGGCTGCAGACCGACGTCGAAGCAGCGCTTCGCACAGCGAACTGCCGCCGCACCAGCGGCAGCGCCACCTAGCCCGGCGACCGCGCCGGCCACGAGACTCGGCTCCACCTGGGCGATCACCACGCAGCCCGCGCTGAGGATGCCTGCCGCACGGGGGAGGAAGCCGGCGGGTTACGAACCGGCAAGGTCGAGGCCGACCGCGGCTGCCATCGCGTCGACAGGAGCGTCGTGTCCGGTCCACATCGTGAACTGCTCGGCGGCTTGATACAAGAGCATGCCGACGCCGTTCAGCGTTGTCGCACCTGCCTCGGCGGCCGCCTCGAGCAACGGCGTCCGCTCAGGGCGGTAGATGAGATCGACGACGATCTGGCTGTCGCTCAACAGTGCCGGATCGACCGGCAGCGGATCGCTGTCGGTCATGCCGAGCGGTGTGGCATTCACCACGACATCGGCGTCGCGCGCCGCTTCGGCGCCGCCGACTGACGCCGAGCCTGAACGCCCGCCTAGCGCCTCCGCTGTTGCGCCACCCGCCTCCCCACCCAATGCCGCAGCCCGTGCCGCCGCATCCGGCGAGCGATTGACGACCGTCACCAACGCTCCCTCGGCAGCCAGGGCGACGATCACTGCCCGCGCCGCGCCGCCCGCGCCCAGCACGACCGTGCGCAGCCCTGCAGGGTCAACGCCCGCCTGGGTGCGCAGCGAGCGCAAGAACCCTGCGCCGTCGGTGTTCTCGCCGATCAGCCGGTCGCCGTCACGGCGCACGCAGTTCGCCGCGCCGAGCAGCGCTGCCGCCGGCGACAGCTCGTCAACCGCAGCGGCCACGGTGTCCTTGTGCGGCATGGTCACCGACAGGCCCTCGATGCCGAGCGCCCGCATCGCCGCCACGGCATCGGCGCCACGGCCAACGGGCACCTCGAATGCCAGGTACGTCCAGTCCAGACCCAGTTCAACGAATGCGGCGTTGTGCAGCGCCGGGCTGAGCGAGTGCCGCACAGGATCGCCGATCACTCCCGCCACGCGTGTGCTGCCAGTCGGAACGAC
Organism: Spirochaetaceae bacterium; assembly: GCA_028820215.1. The sequence goes on from JAPPKD010000123.1 coordinate 1,930, forward strand.
CATCGACCCCTTCTCGGGGCCCGACTCATCGCAAGGCACGGCCACGCTCCGACACTATGTGAACGACCTGCGCTGGCTGCCGAACATTTTCAGCCGCACAGGCCCAGTTCTTGGCACACCGCCTTGTCGCGCTGGAACTCCTC
>JAPPKD010000123.1:2082-2217 GCA_028820215.1 Spirochaetaceae bacterium
TCCACGTGGATGTGCCACTTTAGCCGGTTAGGGAATGGTCGGCTGCCAAAACCGTTCCGGGACGGTTTCGCAATATTCGTCAACTTTAGCCGGTTAGGGAATGGTCGGCTGCCAAAACCGACCTCAGCCGCACAG
>JAPPKD010000013.1 GCA_028820215.1 Spirochaetaceae bacterium
GCTCGCCGGATGCGGCGGCCGGGCGCCGGCGCCTGCCTCGGCGGACGTCATGGCCGGCGGCTCGCGCTCGGCGCGGCGCGGTGCGAGGTCGCGCCGTGCGTCGTGCGTCGAGTAGCCCACGGCCGGCCGGCTGCGCCCGGTTCAACCATCGACGGCCGCGGCGGACCGCGTTGCCTGGCCCACCTGGCGAACGGCGACGAAGGCGCCGGAGACGGCCGACTCGCGCGCGGCCAGACAGGCGTAGGCCGACTGGATGCCGGTCTCGATCGGCGTACGCGAAGCCGCGCCGCCGCGTACCACGGCGAAGAAATTGCGTGCCAGCTCCAGGTCGCCGCCGAAGTGGGCGGCGCCGCCGCCGGCGCGCTCGGTGGCGCTGAACGGCGCGTGGTGCCGCACCCGCTGCAACTCGCCGGCATACCAGTCGAAGTTCACCGTGCCGAGGTAGCCGCTGACGGTGGCGCCGCGGCGGGCGGCATCGCGGCGCGTGAAGAACACCTGGGTGTACACGCCGTGGCTGCCGTCGGCGAACTCCAGCAGGGCGCTCGAGCAGTCCTCGTTGCTGCGCGGGCCGCTCCCGGAGTCGACACTGAACACGCAGGCGTGGTCGTCCGGATCGCCGCCGCTGCCGTTGCGGCGTCGGTTCTGCGGGCTCTCCGGGCAGGTTGCGGTCTCGTCGCAGCGCGAGCACCACAGCCCGGCCGGCTTGTCGCCGCCGAACACCCGGCCTCGCGTTGCCGTCGCGGCGACGCGCGTGATCGGCTGGCCGAGCAGGTACATCAGGTAGTCGAAGTCGTGGGTGGCCTTCTGCAGGAACAGGCCGCCGGTGATGTCGTAGTCGCGGTAGGGCTGCTCCCAGTACACGGTACCGTACGGCACGTAGTTGACGGCGTTGACGTGCACCGCCTCGCCCACCGCGCCGTCCGCGACGTAGCCGCGCGCCAGCTCGCACAGGGGCGACACGCGCAGCGGGAAGCTCACCACGACCGGCGCGGCGCGGTTCTCGTAGGCACGCTCCAGGGCGATTGCCTGCTCCATGGAGATGGCCACCGGCTTCTCCAGAAACAGCGGCAGGCCGGCCCGGGCCAACTCCACGGCGTACGGGGTATGCAGATTGCAGCGCGTGCCGATGGCCACCGCGTCCGGACGCGCCTCGCGCAGCAACGCCGAAACGTCTTCGTAGAAGCCCACTTGCCCCGCGGTTCGCGGCCCGAGTTCGTGGATGCGGGCGCGCGAGCCCTGCTCATCGGGGTCCACCACGCCCACCAAGCTCAGGTCCGGCTCCACCTCGCGAAACGCCCCCCCGACCAGACCGTGGATGCGGCGTCCGTAGCCGATCACGCCGAGCCGCAGTTCCGTTGCCATCGGTTCAACCTCCGCTGTGCCGCAGCGCAGCCTCGAACGCTATCGGCCGCACGGCCTGTTATCGCCCCGAAATCGCCGCCTGCGGCGACGCTTCCGGCCCAACCGGCCTGCCTGGGAGCCTGTCGGAGTCCGACAGCCTCCTAGGTCCAACTCTCGATCCGCAACCCATCGATCCGTTCGAAGTGACGCGCGTTCCCGGTTACCAGCAGCGTACCGTGAACGAGGGTGGTTGCGGCAATGAACAGATCAGCGTCGGGCAACAGCAACGAATCGCGCCGCAATACAGCCTTGAGTTGACCGAATTGCTGCGCGATTGCGTTGTCCGACTCGACCACCAGCACCGAGAGCAGCAAGGCGTCGACCGCATGCCGGTTCTGAGCCGGTTTCGCCGAGCGCTCCGCTCCGTAGTGTAACTCGGCGGCCGACATGAACGACACGCCCACGGAGTCGTCGCTGAGGGCACGCCGTTCGATGACCCGCCGGTTGCCGCGCAGCAGTTCCACGCAGGTGTCGGTACCGAGGACGATCACAGCTCGACCTCGCGTCCCGGCGTGCGAGCGGCGTGGATATCCGAGATGATCTCGTCCGTCGAGCGTTCGTCCTCCCACCAGCCGGACATGTGCCGCCACATCCGGAGTTGGGTCTCCTTCGGCACCGGCGCGTTGCGATGGCCGGCGAAATGGAGTTCCCGTTCCAGCGCGCGGTCGATGAGGACCAGCAACTCGCTGTTCAGGCTCCGTCGCTCGACCTCTGCCAACGCTCGAATCCGCTCCAGCACGTGTTCGTCCAGTCCGCGTACGGTGATACTTGGCATCGTGAATGCAGAATAGTTTCATTATGACATCGAATCAA
>JAPPKD010000379.1 GCA_028820215.1 Spirochaetaceae bacterium
TCGCCGGCCGGCTCGGCGTCCCCTCGGTCACCGACCTGCCCTTCGGTCACACGGAGCACAACTGCGTCATCCCCGTGCTGGCCAGGGCGCGCCTGGACGCGGATGCCGCCACCCTCCTGGTGACGGAGCCGGCCACTCAGCCAGGGTGAGCCCGGCCGGCACCACATCTCCCCCGTAGAGACCCGCGCGCCGGGGCGCGAAGATGTGCGAATGTATACCTTGTGGGAGGACACGGGAGACGTAATACAAACGGGGCGACGGAATACGCACGGCCTCTTCGCTGAACGCCGAGCGCGTCGCTATCGGAGATCATAAATGAGACTGCGAGGATTGCCGGCGGGGGTGCTCGCCGGGCTCCTGGCCGCCAGTTGCGGCGGCGAAGGCGGCACGGTCGATCCGGCCCCGCTTCCACCCGCTCCGACGGGCACGGTCATCGGGCAGGTGACGGTCGAGGGCGCGCCACTGCCGGGTGTGCTGGTGTCGCTGATCGGCCCCGCCGCCCAGTCCACCGCGACGGGCGCCGACGGTGGCTTCCAGTTCGTCTCGGTGCCGGCGGGATCGCACACCGTGACGCTCGCGAGCGGGATCCCCATCGACGTGACCTTCTCGCGGACCACCGCATCGGTCACAATAACGTCCGCCGGACAGCAGGTGCGCGCGGACTTCCCCGGCGAGTATCTGCGCACCTCCTCCATCAGGGGCAGGGTGCTCGCGGTGACGCAGGGCAGTCAGCCGGAGCCGGTGGAGGGCATCGCGCTGGGCATGACCGGCCTGCAGGACGCGGCGGACACCACGGACGCCAGCGGCCGCTACGAGTTCGTGGCGCTGCGTCCGGGCGAGTACACGATATCGCTGCTGACTACCGCCGGTTTCGCCTTCGACGCAACCAGCTTCACCCGGACCCTGACGACGGGACAGAACCTCGAGCACGACTTCGTCGGCGCCGCGGACCTGTTCATCGCCACCGAATCACTGGACGTCGGCCGCATCGCCGTCCCCTATTCCCAGCAGTTGACCGCGCGCGGCGGCACGACCGAGGGGCTCGTGTGGAGCCTCGAAGGGGGAACGCGCCTCCCCGCCGGGCTCGCCTTCACGAGCAACGGACTGATCGCCGGGACTCCGACGGCCACAGGCTTCACGGAGTTCCAGGTGACCGTGACCAACGCGCAGGGGCGGCGGGCGAGCGCGGCGCTCTCGTTGCGCGTGTGCGAGGGCGCGCTGGGCCTCGACGTTGGAGACTACCGGATCTTCCGGGAGGGCGAGCGCGGGGAGTGCGGCTTCTTCGTACGGGCTCCGCGGGCAGGCGCCTACTATCGCGTCACCATGGTGGGAACCGAGACGCCGGACCCCCCCCCAAATGCGCCCAGGCCCGTCGATGATGTGAGCTTGAGCGTCGAGGGAAGCTTCACGGCTGCTTCCGCGCCCATCGTGGCGAGCGCAGAGCGGGCGGCTCGCAGCCGCATCCGCCAGGAGGCGACCTCCATCGGAGGCCCCTGGCTGGAAGAACTGATTGAACGGGAACGCGCCTACGCTCGGAGTCACGCGCGCCTGCGGCGGAGCGAGGCCGAGCTGATGGAGCGCCTTTCGGCGGAAGGACCTCTGCCGATCCTTCCGGATCTCTCGCAACAGGTGGCTCAGGCGAACCGCGGCGGGGCCGGGAGAGGCCGCGCGCCCGAGGAGCTGACCGTCCGTCTCAGCGACGCGTTCGCCGGCAGCTGCACAGTCGACACCACCGTAACCGCCAGGCTGGTCGCCGAAAACGAGTATCTGGCCTTCTACGAATACCAGACATCCGTTTCGCCCGACAATGTCCGGCAGATCCTCGACTACTACGCCGATTACGGCGAAGAGGTGATCCAGCGCTATTTCGGCGGCGTGAGCGACGTGAACGGGGACGGTATCGTGAACGTGCTTATCCGTGCCGACCTTCCGGGCGCCACCCTGGCCTACGTCTGGTCCGCCGACATGACCCTGTCACGGACCAGTTGTCCGGCATCGAATCGAATGGAGCTAATCCACTTCGACGCCGGGTCCATCGACGCCATCAGCAACAACCAACCCGACTTCTGGGCGCTGGGCACGATCGTGCACGAGATGAAGCACGTGAGTTCGCTGTACAAGAGATATCGCAGAAGCAGGCAGTTCCATCCCTTCTGGATCGAGGAAGGGACCGCCGACATCGCCAAGGAAGTGTCCTCGCGCCTGG
>JAPPKD010000228.1 GCA_028820215.1 Spirochaetaceae bacterium
CGCCGGCCGCCTGGGCGCGCAACACACCCGGTCCGTGTAGCGGTAGTGAGCCGAAGGGCGCTACCGCATTCGTGCGTACGCCGCATGCTTGACCAGGTGGATCTCGCCATGCTTCATGAGTCGTCCTGATAGTCGAGCACCTCTCGGGTCTCGCGGTTCAGTTCCTCCGCATGGGCGTCGAGCGCGGCAAGCTCTCGTTGCGGTGCCGGGGTAGCCCGCAGGTAGTCATTCGGTCGCAGGATCGTGAGGCCCGCAACCGTGGATCCGTAGTACGCGCCGAAGTGTGTGCGGTCGCCGGTGATCAGATGGGTCGCTCCGGCGGCCGCGGCCGCCGAGAACACGGGGCGGTCCTTGTCCGGCAGGTCCACGGGACACCGGTCGGCGGGAGACTCCGGTACGACGAGTGCGGATTGCAGCCTGGTGTCCAGCCGCCGGATCTGTTCCGGTTCCCGAAGGTTGCGGCGTGCTTCTTCGATCACGTAGCGAGACACCAGGAGCCTGCAGTTCCCGGCGCGTTGCGCGTCCAACAGCCGCTCGATGCCGGGACTGCCGCAGGCCGCCGAGAACAACACGTTCGCATCGAGAAACAGTCGGTCTGCCATTGAGGTCAGGTGGGACGGTCGTGCGGTACGCGGTCCGGGTCGAGACCGAGCTTGCGCACCTCCTCCCGCGCCCAAGCGTAGTCCTGCTCGTCCACGGCGTTTGTCAGCAGGAACACCGCCTTGCGCTGGCGGGTGTAAGTCTCCACCGGCAGGGCTACGGCGGGCCGCACCAGCACGCCTTCCTCGTGCGCCTCGGTGATCACGAAAGATCCCTCCTCCATGCCGTATTCGCGCCGCAGTTGCGCAGGAATCACCACGGTGCCACGTTTACCGACTTTGCTCGTTTGCGTCACACGCACCTCCAGTTCAGCGCCTGATAATCTGATAATCAGAATAGCAGGATACTCCCAAGCCGGGAAGCCCGCACGGTTCGGATGGCTCGGATGACACTCGCTTGGACGGATATACTCACGCCACGATGAAGCTCTGGGATCCTCACTTTCACATCTGGGACGCGTCTTCGGGAGTGGACGACGCCGGATACGGCCTGGCCGGCTACGAACGCGACGTCGTCGGCGACGGCTTCGAGCTGATCGGCGGAACGTTCGTCGAGGTGATGAGCGCACGGCACGCCGGCGTGGAAGGGCTGGCGTTCGCCGATGCGTGCGCCGCGGAAGCGGACTGGGTGTCGCGGCAGCTCGGCGGCGGGCGGCTGCCGTACGTGATGGTGGCTTCCGCACCGCTGGAATATGACGGTGCGGCGGAGTTTCTGGAGCGGTTGGCGGAGGACGACCGCGTCCGCGGGGTGCGTCAGATCATCAACCACGAGCCCTCCTGGCCGCGCAACGGCCATCTCGGCAACCTGCTGGACAGTGATGCGTGGCGGCGCGGATACCGGTTGCTGGCGGAGCATGGGCTGCGGTTCGACCTGCAGCTCAACCCGCACCAGTACGCGGACGCGGCACGGCTGGTGGCGGCTCATCCGCGCATTCCGGTGGTGATCGATCACCTCGGAACCCCGACCCTGGCTGACCTGCGCGGCGACACCTACTGGGACGGGATGCGCGCCCTGGCCGATTGCGCTCACACCGCCATCAAGCTGTCGATGCTGCCCTATGTCGACCCGCAGTGGGACGCGAACGCACTGGTCACGGAGAGCGTGTTGCGGGTTATAGACCTGTTCGGGGTGGAGCGCTGCTTCTTCGCCTCCAACTTTCCCGTCGACCTCAAGTCCGGGTGGCCTGCCGCGCGCCTGTTCGGTGCGTTCGCCCGCTTGGTCGGGGAGATGACGTTGGCGGACCGGCAGCGGCTGTTCGCCGGCAACGCCATGCGCGCCTACGGTGTCGCCGCCGGTGCCCGACAGTTGTCGGCAGTGGGCGCCGCCAGCGGCTGTTTCGAGTTGACATGACGAGACGGTGGAGTTCGGGTGATGTGGTGGTGCTCCGGTACATGGGGCTCATGCGCGCCGGCACGCCGGCGATCGTGGTGGAGGATGGCGACGAACGGGTGCTGGTGTACGTATCGGACGGCGTGCGGCGGTTCGGCTCCGGCGCGGCGGCGGCGGGGCGCAGCGAACGGGCGCGGGCGATTGCGCGCGGCGAGACGGTGGTAACGGGACGCCACATTTCCTGGCGCAACCACAACCTGCG
>JAPPKD010000222.1 GCA_028820215.1 Spirochaetaceae bacterium
ACCATGGCCGGCGGGTCGGGCCAGAACTCGGGGTCGAGCTGCCAGTCGCCCCAGTGGCGCCAGTGGCGATAGTCGATCACCAGCACCGACAACGGCAGGCCGAGCCGCCGGAACTCGCGCGCCGCGGCCAGGAACTCCTCCTGGGTACGGTAGCGCAGCTTGCACATCCAGAAGCCGGCCGCCCACTCGGGGAGCATCGGGGCGCGCCCGGTGACGCCGGCGTAGTTGGCCATGATGTCGGCGTAGCTGTCGCCCGCGGTGAGGTAGTAGTCGAGTTGGCGGCAGCCGCGCGACACCCAGCGGGTCATGTTGTTGCCGAATTCCACCCGCCCGAGCGACGGGTTGTTCCACAGCAGCCCGTAGCCTTCGCTGGACACCACGAACGGCACCACGTGCTTGCAGTGGCGTTGGTACAGGTCGATCACGCAGCCCTTCAGGTCGAGCGCGCCGGTGGCGTTGAGCCCCATGCCGTAGAACCGCTCCCCCGCCCGCGCGGCGAAGTGATGCTCGGTGTAGTACAGCCCCTCCTCGCCGGCCCCCGTGCGCGGCTGGAAGATGCGGGCGCCGGGATCGTGGCAGCCCACCACGTAGTCGTGCTCCGCCAGAATCGGCCTCGCCTCGGCCTCGCGTCCGCCGCGCTCGCTGCCCGGATGGCGGAAGAACTCCAGCCGGGCGGTCGCCCGCCCGCGCGTCACGCCGGTCAGCCGCGCCGAGATCCTGCCGTTGCGCACCGTCGCCGCGCTGTCCCCTACTGTTACCTCGGCCGCGCTGCCGCCGCCCACCGGCTCGGTCAGCGCCCAGGCGGTGTCGAGGATGCGCGGCCCCACCGTCACCCGCACCCGCAACCCATCCCGGCCCCACGGCACGATCGACAGAAGCTCCACCTGCGGCTCGGCGAAGGCGCTCGCTCTCCACGGCCCGCACCTGTGCAGCAGGCCGCCCCCCGCGCGGGTGATCCGTTCCCGTATCGGCGTCATCGCGCACCAGAATCGTTGCCCGCCATCACCGTGTCAACGAGCATCGCCCCGCCCGCCCCGCACGAGCATGGCGGCTGTCAGTTCAGTAGAGAGCGAGCAGCCAGCGCCGGGCTATGGATCGTGACGCCCCGCACGGCTGTCCCGAACAGGTGGCCGAAGTGGGTGCGGTCGCCGGTAATCAGTACCTGGCAGTTGAGGGATATCGCCGCCGCCAGGACCGGCTTGTCCTTGTCGCCGACCGGCAGACTCTCCAGATCCTGGTCGCCGCCACGGAGCGGGACGATACTGATTCGTTTGGCCAGCGCATCGAAAGCCGGAAGTGCTGACGGGTATCGTGCAACAAGGTTCCTTCGCGCTTCCTCCCATACGTACGAGTCCGCCATCAACCGGTGGTCCGCTGCGCGCAGCCGATTGATCAACTCACGTACGGCACCGTCGGTCTGGGCCGCGGAGAACAGCACATTCGCATCCAGGAATATCCGCACTCACCCGCGCCGCTTGATCCCGGAGTCAAGTTCAGCCGCCAGCTCCGCCTCCGACTCGTTGAACTCGCGCACACGTTCGTCCGAGTAGATCTCGATTGGCAGCGCTACCGCGGGGCGCAGCAGCACGCCGTCCCGGGTCGATTCAGCGATCACCAGGTTGTCGCCGGTCAGGCCGAGTTGTTTCCGGAACCTCACCGGGAGCGTCAAGACTCCCCGCTTCGTTACGTTGATGACCGTTCTCACAACTCCATGTTACAGAAAACCGGAATAGATGAAAATCGGTAAAGCGCTCAGCCGTCGGCTGTTCGCAGGCGGCAGGGTGTGCCGGGGGAGAGGGGGAAGGTGATGCGGTGGCCGGTGCGGGTGACGGGCACGGCGCGGCCGGCAGTGTCGGTGACCTGCCAGTGCTCGGGGGCGTGCAGGATGGTGCACGGCCCGGCGGTGCTCGCTTCCAGTGTGGCCTCGGTCAGTTCGCCGTTGCGCCACGTCATGGCGACGGTCACCCCGCCGCGCGCCCGCAGGCCGGCCACGCGGCCCTCCGGCCACGCGGCGGGCAGGGCGGGCAGCAGGTGGAGTTCGCCGCGGTAGCTGTGCAGCAGCATTTCGATCACCGCCGCGGCACCGCCCAGGTTTCCATCGATCTGGAAGATGCGCGGCGGGTGCAGGTCGAGCAGCGAGTCGGTGGCGAAGTCGGTGACGAGGTGGTTCAGGTGTTCCCAGGCGT
>JAPPKD010000272.1 GCA_028820215.1 Spirochaetaceae bacterium
CCGTTGGATGCCCCGTTTCTCGCAACCGCTTCGCATAATCCCGGACTTCACATAATGAGAAGGAGTCTATCCGAGCTGTGCCCGAGAGCAGCGTGCGCTAGCCGTAGCCGGCGTCGCCGGGCACAGTTCGGATAGGGTTGATTGAACTAAACCGCGCGCCTATCTATGGGGCTTGGAATGCCGGTATCGCGTGCCGTCGGAGTGCTGAGCGTGGTGGGGAATGCCCCAGGCTGACGAAGAAAGACCGGGAAGCGGTGATGTCGCCATGCGATGAGGCGGCGGCGCGCGGTTGGCGGGCAGATCTCGGGTACCTGACGGGCACGGATGCGCTCGGGCAGCGACAAGATGGCTGCCAGAGGCGAGTGCTGGAGTCGAGCCGACGGCGTTGTGGTGATTGCTTCATGCGGTGTCGGGTGGACCACGGCGAAGCGGTCGGTATTCCCAGGTGGTTTGGGAGCGGAATTCCTGGATGCGCCGCATGGTTCCTTGCTGACACGCCGGACAGCGCTCGCCATCGTCGGTGGCAGTTTCGAGAGCAGGTGCAGCAATCATGTCGTTGCCGGTGGCGCGCGCGATCAGGCGGCGGCACAGCGGCAGTTTTTCCTTGCGGGCACGATTGGCGAGAAAGCCGTAGTGACGAATGCGGACGAAGCGGTCGGGCAGGACGTGCTGCAGGAAACGACGCAGAAACTCGACCGCATCGAGTTGCATCATGCGGTGCCGGTGGCCACCAGCATAGTCCTGGTAGCGGAAGCTCACCGAGTCCGCGTCAGCCGCCGTGATCCTGCTGTTGGCGATGGCGACGCGATGGGTGTAGCGGGCGAGATATTTCAGCACCTGCTCGGGGCCGCCGAAGGGTGGCTTGGAATACACCACCCACTGCTTGGCGCGCAGTTGCTCGCAGAGTGCTCGGAAGCGACCGGGATCAGCCAACTCGGAGAGGGCACCGTGGAACTGGAGGCGGTCGGCAGCGAAGTGTTCCTGCAGCGCCGCCAGCATCTTGCCGCGAAACAGCTTTGAGAGGACCCGGACCGGGAGGAAGAAGCCGTTGCGGCAGGATATCCAGTCGGTGCCGTCGGGTGACAGCCCGCCGCCGGGGATGACGCAATGAAGATGGGGATGGTGTACCAGCGTCTGGCCCCAGGTGTGCAGCACGGCGATGAAGCCGATGTCGGCGCCGAGATGTTTGGGATCGGCGGCGATGGTCCTGAGGGTAGCTGCGGCGGCAGCGAACAGGGCGCCGTAGATTGCGCGTTGGTTCTGCAGTGCCAGCGGCGCCAACTCGGCCGGCAGGGTGAAGACGACGTGGAAGTAGGGCACTGGAAGCAGATCGTGGCAGCGATTCTCCAGCCAGGTGGCGCGTTGCTGCGCCTGGCACTTCGGACAGTGGCGATTGCGGCAGGAGTTGTACGATACGCGTACCTCGCCACAGGCATCGCAGGCATCGACATGGCCGCCGAGCTTGGCGGTACGACAGGCTGCGAGGTCGCGCATGACGCGCTGCTGGGCCTGCGACACCCGCAAGCCCGGCACGCGGCCATCGGCAGCGGCCAGGGTACGGATGACGTCGGCCACCTCGAAGGGTGGCTGGTGCACGGGTCGCTCAGCGCAGCGGTGGCAACGACTCCAGTGGGCTCTCGACCGCGGTGATGCGCTTGCGGGTGACGTGGGTGTAGATCACGGTGCTCCTGATCGCGGCATGCCCGAGCAGCGCCTGGACGGTGCGCAGATCGGTGCCGGATTCCAGCAGATGGGTGGCGAAACAGTGGCGCAAGGTATGCGGGGATACGGGCTTGCCGGCGACGACGTGGCGCACCTTGGCGATGGCCTGTGCCACCGCATCCCTGGTGACGTGGCGGTCGGGATAGGTCCTGCTGGGAAACAGCCAGTAGCGCGGCCGATAGCGTTTGAAGTGGCAGCGCAAGTGGTGCAGCAGGACCGGCGACAAGGTCACCAAACGATCCTTGCGGCCCTTGCCTTGCACGACATGCAGCAGCATCCGCTTGCTGTCGATGTCTGCGACCCTCAGCGAGACCGCCTCGGAGACGCGCAGCCCGGCCGCATACAGGGTCATGGCGATGACGCGGTTCTGCGGGTTGGTGATCGCGTCGAGTACGGCGCGCACTTGGTCCTGGCTCAAGACCAGCGGCAGCTTCTTGGGCTGCTTGGCGAACGGGATGG